>NZ_CP107783.1:6808333-7150416 GCF_036345255.1 Streptomyces sp. NBC_00569
GTCCAGGGCATCTCGCCGACGATGTCGGGCGTGCACATGCTGCCGATGGTCATCGGACTGCTGCTCTCCTCGACGGCGTCCGGCCAGATCGTCAGCCGCACAGGCCGCTGGAAGATCTTCCCCATCGTCGGCACCGGCGTCACCGCCATCGGCCTGCTCCTCCTGCACCAGCTCGACGAGAACAGCTCGACCGGCGAGATGAGCGCCTACTTCTTCGTCTTCGGCCTGGGCCTCGGACTCGTCATGCAGGTCCTCGTCCTGATCGTGCAGAACGCCGTCTCGTACGAGGACCTGGGCGTCGCCACCTCCGGTGCGACGTTCTTCCGCTCCATCGGCGCCTCCTTCGGCGTCGCGATCTTCGGCACGATCTTCGCGAGCCGCCTCGGCGACAAACTCACGGACGCCCTCGCCGGCCGCAGTCTGCCCCCGGGCGTCGATGTGAACGCGCTCCAGTCGGACCCGAGAGGCATCGGCGGACTGCCGCCCGCTGTACGCGGACCGGTCCTGCACGCCTTCGCGTCGTCCATCACGGACGTCTTCCTCTACGCAGCGCCGGTCGCCCTCGTCGCGTTCGTGATGGCCTGGTTCCTGCGCGAGGACAAGCTGCGCGGCTCGGTCACCGCGCCGGACGGGACGGAGACCCTGGCCAGTAACCCCGTACAGCGCTCGTCGCGCGACGAGGTGGCGCGGGCCCTGTCGGTGCTCGGCACCCGGGAGGGGCGCCGCGAGATCTACGAGAAGATCACCGAACGGGCCGGGTACGACCTGCTGCCCGCCTCGAGCTGGCTCCTGCTGCGCATCAAGCGCTACGGGTGGGCGGAGCCGTCGGCGCTCGCCGAACACAGTGCCGTACCGCTGCCCGTGATCATCGCGGCGGGCCGGCAGGTGGAGGGGCGGCGCCTCGCCACGCGCGTGGGGGTCGACCTCGTCCTCACCGACGAGGGCCGCGAGGTCGCCGCCCGGCTGTCCGCGTCCCGCGAGGAGTCGCTCGCCGAACTGCTGGGCGACTGGTGGGGCCCGGACCGGCCGACGGACCTGGCGAAACTCGTGGAGGAGCTCAACGCGGAGCTGTGCGGGTCCGACGCGGAGCGCCCGCACGACGGACTGGCGGCCGGCGCCTGACGCTGCTCACGCGTCCCGCGCGAGCTTCTTGGTGAACCAGTGCTCGGCGTACTCCTCGTCGTTGTGCGGCGCTGTCTCCTCGTAGCCGTGCCGCGCGTACAGCATGCGGGCCTCCACCAGGTCGCCCCGGGTGTCGAGGACGACCCGCTCGGCGCCGAGATCCCGCGCGGCGCCCTCCACCTGTGCGAGCAGTACGGAGCCGCCGCCCTTCCCGCGCATTTCGGGCCGTACGAAGACGCGCTTCAGCTCGCCGGTCGAGGCGTCGATCATCCGCACGCCCGCGGTCCCGGCGGGCTCGCCCCGGTACCGCGCGACCAGCAGCACCCCGCCCGGCGCCGCGAGATAGGCACCCGTGTCGGCGGCGACCTCGCGCTCCAGCTCGTCGGGGTCGGTGGTGCGCCCCTCGTGCAGCAGGTACCAGCGGTCGCTGACCTCCGTGTAGTACGCGCGCCACAGCTCCGCGGCGACGGCGGAGTCGAACGGCTCAGGGGTGACGGTCCACGGCGAAGTCATGGGGGCATTGTCGGCGAAGGGGCGGCGCCGGGCGCAAGTGATTTCACCCTGTACAGGCACCCGGGGTTCGGACATGCTCTCTGGCTGTGACTGACGTACCTGTGACCGACGTACCCGTGACACCCGACGGGGCCGGTGCCGGAACCAGCCCCGAGACCGGCGAGATCAAGGCGCTGCTCGACGCCCTGCGCGGCCAGCGCCGCCACATCCTGGGCATCATCGAAGGGCTCGGCCCCGACGTGCTGCGGCGGCCCGTGCTGCCGTCCGGCTGGACGTGTCTGGGGCTGGTCCAGCACCTGGCGCTGGACGTCGAACGCTTCTGGTTCCAGGCCGTTCTGACGGGTGATCAGACCGTCATCGGCAGCCTCGACACCATGGAGGACGCCTGGCGGGTCGACCCGGAGGTGCCGGCGGCCGAGGTCCTGGAGCGGTACCGCCGCGAGACCGACCGCGCGGACGGGATCATCACCGCCACGCCCGCGCACGCGCCCCTGGCCTGGTGGCCGCACCACCTCTTCGGGCCGCCGCACCTGCACAGCCACCGGGACGTCCTGCTGCACGTCATCACGGAGACCGCCTGCCACGCCGGACACCTGGACGCCGCCCGCGAACTCATCGACGGGCGGCGCTGGTTGGTGCTCACCGAGGACGGCGGGGCGGATCGGCCCTAGTCCACTACGACTTGGGCGAAGCCTGCTGCACGACCTCGAACGACCACACCGAGGACCCGCTGGCCGCGGGCTTCGGGCGGTCGGCGCCGCCCTGGTGGGCCTCCTTCATGGAGCCCTCCATCCACGCGGTGAACGACGCCTCGTCACGCCACCGCGTGTACACCAGGTAGTCGTCCGTGCCCTCGATCGGGCGCAGCAGCTCGAACCACTCGAAGCCGTCCGAGTTCTCCACCGCGCCCGCGCGTGAGGCGAAGCGCTTCTCCAGGACCTCGCGCTGTTCGGCCGGGACGGTCAGGACGTTGATCTTCACGATGCTCATGGCGCCCATCCTCGCTCACCACCGCGTGAGATCGGCGTCAGGCCCCCTGCGTCCCGCGTCGCTCGTGCCAGTCGCGGACGATCTCCTCGACGTCGTACGGCTTCAGGCCGAGGGGCGGGCCCGGCGGGGGTTTGAACATCATGTCGCGGATCTTGACGTTGATGTCGGTGACGATTTTGCGGACGATCCGTTCGGAAGGGGCCTGCGCCGCCTCGGCGAGCGCGTCCTCGGCCTCCTTGCGCAGGGCGAGTGACGGGGGCAGCACGGAGAAGCCCTCACGGGCCATCTTCTGCTTGATCCACCAGTTCTCGTCGTACGTCGTGTCGGCCGTGCTCGGCAGCGGCTTGCCGGCCCCGGCGAGGTGGGAGAAGTCTCCTGCGCGCTCCGCGTCGCGGATCTGCTTGTCGACCCATGACTCGAAGCTGACGTCGGGTGGCTTGCGTTCGGTCATGAGGCCATTGTCCCAGAGGGCATCCCGCACAGGGAGGGGACAACTTAGGATGCGGCGTCGGCGGACCCGGTGCAGAAGGGCCGTCAAAGACCGAAGGAGCTGTGCGGGTGCTGGAGCTGACCATGGCCTCCGTCGCGGGGGCGGACTCGGGTGCGACGGCGGGAATGCTGATGGCCGACGCGCCCAGTGAGCCGGGAGCCGTGCTGCGGGTGGGGCGCGACCGGAACGTGTGCCGGCTGGCGACGCCCGACGACTGGCTGTTCGTCTCGCGCGTCCATCTCGAATTCCGGTGCGGACAGGACGGCGCCTGGTCCGTCCTCTGGCTGCGCGGCTCGCACGACGAGCCCTCGTCCGAGGTGCGTCTCACGCTGACCGGCGGGGAGCCGCAGCCCCTTGTGTACGGAGGTGCTGCGGCTCTCGCGCCGGGCGCGTCCGGCGAGGTCGTGGTCCTGGACCGCAACGAGCCCCGCAGCGTGAACGTGGGCTTCTATCACGAGTTGTGACGATCCGTCGGGCGGCCTCCGGTAGGCAGCCCATGAGGCGGTCCGTCACACGGTCCGTCACACGGTCCGTCAGGCACCACCGGGAACCGGCGCTACGGGAGTACGCGGGCCAGCGCGAAGCCGTCGTGGCCCTTGGCGCCCACCGTCTGGAGCGCCGTCCCGTCCAGCTTCGGATGGTCGGCGATCATCTGGAGCGCGGCGCGGATGCCGCGGATGTCGGGGGCCGCGCCGGAGTCGTCCGTCACGCGGCCGCCGCGCACCACGTTGTCGACGATGATCACGCTGCCGGGGCGGGTCAGACGCAGCGCCCACTCGACGTAGTGCGGGTTGTTGGCCTTGTCGGCGTCGATGAAGACGAGGTCGAAGGGGTCGGGGTGGTCGGCCGCGACGCCGGGCAGCGAGTCGAGGGCGGGGCCGACCCGCACCTCGGCGATCTTGTCGAGGCCGGCGCGGGCGAGGTTGCCGCGGGCCACCTCGGCGTGCCGGGGGTCGTACTCGAGGGTGACGAGGACGCCGTCGGCGGGCAGGGCGCGGGCCAGCCAGATCGTGCTGTACCCGCCCAGCGTGCCGATCTCCAGGACGCGGCGGGCGCCCTGGACCCGCGCGATCAGGTGGAGGAACTTGCCCTGGTTCGGGGCGACGGCGATGTGCGGGAGGCCCGCCGCCTCGCTGTCCGCGAGGGCCGCGGTCAGGGCCTCGTCGCCGGGGGCGAGGAGGTCGTTCAGGTAGTCGTCGACGGCGGTCCACCGGTCTTCGGATGCGTGTTCAGCCATGGCCCCATCATGGGCTCGCGCGGTGGCGGCCCGGGTGGGATTCAGCCCAACGGTGGCGGGGCGTGCACGGGCGGCGGGGGCGCCACCGGCCGGCGGGAGTGCCGGCGGAACCGCAGGACGGCGGCCGCCGTCAGGAGCAGGGCCAGGGGCAGCGGAACGGTGAGCAGCCACACCGGGACATCCCCGGCGGCGAGGAGTTCGTCGTCCCACACCACGGTGCGGTGCGTGGCGTCGCTCGCGGTGCGCCGCAGTTCGTGGTCGTCGTAGATGCGCGACGGCTGCGGGAAATCCTGGGTGAGCGCGGTCAAGTACCGCTCGCCGCCCGCGAATTCGGGCAGCGGCCCGCCGGGCTTCGCCGGGATGCGGCCCGCGTACGTGACCTCCGGTGTGTCGCCGCCGATCGTGGAGCGCGGCTCCATGCGGTGGGCAGCGAGCACGTACAGGCGCAGATGCTGTTCGGTGCGGGCGAGCTTCGACAGCCGCATCGGGTAGACGAGGCGGTCGCTGGCGAAGGTGAGGTGGAGCGGGTCGAGGGCGCCGCCGAGCACGCTGTCGCCGTCGGCGGGCGCGAGGCGGATCGCCACGTACTCCCAGCCTCTGTCGACGTACGGGCGCAGCGCGGTGTCGAGGCGGCCGGGGAGCTGGAAGCCGTTCTCGTCGAGCCAGTCGGCGAGTGCGTCGGGGTCGGTCGCGGTGAGGCGGGCGACGTCGAACGGTCCGAGGTGCTCGCGGCCCAGCACACCGACCGGGCCGCCGGGCGCGGGGGCACCGGCCGAGGCGCCGTCGCCGTTCCCGCCGTCGAAGGGCCAGTCGCCGGCGCCGGGCCAGAAGTGGTGCCGGGTCCGCTCGACGGGCGCCGTCACCTCGCTCAGCCGCGAGAAGAGCCCCGGGTCGCCGAGCTCGACGGACGCGCGGTGCGGTACGGGCATGATCCAGGCGGCGTCGCGCACGTCGCCGCTCACCGACAGGCTCATCACGATCTGCTCGCTGCGCCCGTCCCAGCGCACCGCGGACGTCTCGTCGTACACGGTGAGGTCCGTGCCCGCGGGCGGCACCATCGCCCCGCATCCGCACGCGTACGCCGGTGAGGCGAGCGCGGCGATCTGGAACGCCATGAGGGCCAGGGCGGTCAGCAGCGCCCTGGCCCTCATGGTCAGTGGTTGTGCGGTTCTCATGCCGGCCCCCGATGTCGCGCCCTGTCTGTCCGTGCCGTGTACGGCGAAGGAGCAGACGAGGCGAGGGGAAGCGCGGTTCCTGGTGTTACGCGGCTGTTGCCGTCACGGGTCGCGGCAGGTCGCCGGGCTCGACAGCGGGCAGCGAGCCCGGCAGCGGGCGGCGCGCCGACTCGGTCATGAACCACACCGCGATACCGCCGATGACGGCCGCGGCCATCATGTAGTACGCGGGCATCATCATGTTCCCGGTCGCCCCGATGAGGGCGGTGACGACCAGCGGGGTCGTGCCGCCGAAGAGCGAGACGGAGATGTTGAAGCCGATCGACAGGGAGCCGTAGCGCACCCGGGTCGGGAAGAGCGCGGGCAGCGCGGACGGCATCGCCGAGGTGAAGCAGACCAGGAGCAGGCCGAGCGCGCCCATGCCGAGGGCGATCGCCCACAGGGAGCCGTCACGGATGAGGAGCAGGGCCGGGACGGACAGCGCGAGGAAGCCGACGCAGCCCGCGGCGATCACCGGGCGGCGGCCGACACGGTCGGAGAGCGCGCCCGCGAACGGCTGGACGATCATCATCAGCGCCATCACGCCGAGGACCACGAGGAGGCCGTGCGTCTCGTCGTAGTGGAGCTCACTGGTGAGGTAGCTCGGCATGTACGACAGCAGCATGTAGTCGGTGACGTTGAAGACGAGGACCAGGCCGACGCACAGGAGCAGCGCCTTCCACTGGCCGGCGATCATGTCGCGCACCTTCACCTTGGGCCGGGCCTTCTCCGACTCGTGCGCGTTCTTCAGCTCGGCCGCGAACGCCGGGGTCTCTTCGAGCCGCATCCGCAGATAGAGGCCGATGATGCCCATCGGGCCCGCGATCAGGAACGGGATGCGCCAGCCCCAGGAGAGCAGGTCGTCCGAGGAGAGCAGCGCCGTCATCAGGGTGACGAGGCCCGCGCCGCCGATGTATCCGGCGAGGGTGCCGAACTCCAGCCAGCTGCCGAAGAAGCCGCGCTTCTTGTCGGGCGCGTACTCGGCGATGAAGGTGGACGCGCCGCCGTACTCACCGCCGGTCGAGAAGCCCTGCACCAGACGGGCCAGGAGCAGCAGGATCGGCGCCCAGACGCCGATCGTCGCGTACGACGGGATCAGGCCGATCGCGAACGTGCCCGCCGCCATCATGATCATGGTGACGGCGAGGACCTTCTGCCGGCCGACGCGGTCGCCGAGCGGTCCGAAGACCATGCCGCCGATCGGACGGACGAGGAACGCCGCGGCGAAGGCGCCGAACGTCGACAGGAGCTGGGCGGTGGGGTTGCCCGAGGGGAAGAAGACCTTGCCGAGGGTGACGGCGATGTAGCTGTAGACACCGAAGTCGAACCACTCCATCGCATTGCCGAGCGCCGCCGCCTTCACCGCGCGCTTGACCAGCGCCGGGTCGGTGACGGTGACGTCGGGGGAGGCGCCCTTCGCGGAGGCGGTGGTCCTGGATGCGACGGTTAGAACACTCGACAAGGGACTGCTCGCCTGCTTTCGACGGGGACAGGGACACGTCCGCGTGGGGACGGACGAGGCCGCCCACGGCGGGGCGGCCAGAAATCGACCATAGGGGCATCCGTGATCATTACGGGTAGTCTGCACTTCGTTGCACAGCGTGAGAAAAGTGGGTCCGGCCAGGCACGACGCCCCGGTCCCGGCGCGGCGCAAACGGACAAATCTGTGAGCTATGTCGCGGCCCTCGACCGCAACCACGCGGACCCCGCATCATCGTCATCCGGTCAAATGCCGGTCGACAGGCAGGTGAAGCAGGGGTTGCCTGCGTCTCACCCCGGGGGTGGTGCGAGCCTCTTGGGACAGTACGTATGGCGGGAGGGCCGACGGCGCGTGGCGAACGTGGAGCATGGACCGGGCAAAGCCTTGGTGGCGGGGGCCGCGACAGCGCGGTTGGGTATGGTCCGGGCGGGCCTCTGGTTGATCGCCGCGGTGCTCGCGGTGCGGCAGGTCGTGGTCGTCCTGAGCACCCCGAGCGGTGAGCGGCTCACGGACCTGGAGACCTGGACCGGTCCTGAAGGTGTCCTCCACGTGACGGGCTCCCTCTACGACGCCGACCGCTTCACCGGTACCCCGTTCGGGGGACTGGTGCTGAAGCCTCTGGCCCGGGGCGCCGAGCAGGCGCTCGGCTGGGCCTGGACCTTCGGCACGCTCGGCCTCGTCGTCGTCCTCGGTCTGGTCGCCGCCCGCGCCCTGCCCAAGCCCGTCACCCGGCGCACCTCGCTGCTCGCCGCCCCTGTCGCGGTCAGCCTCCTGATGCTGTCGCTGCCGGTGCGCAACACCCTCCATCTCGGCCAGACCAGCATCATCCCGGTCCTGCTCGTCCTGCTCGGCTGCTTCGCCGCCCGCGGCGAGAACAGCTCGGGACTGCTCATCGGCGTCGGCGCCGCCCTCCAGCCGACCGTCCTCCTCTTCGCGCCGCTCCTGTGGTTCACCGGGCGGCGTCGCGCCGCCGTGTCCTCGGGCGTCACGTTCGCGGCGTGCACGCTCCTCGCGTGGGCCGTGATGCCGCGCGACTCGTGGACGTACTGGGTGCACCACGTCGCGGGGGCGGGACTCGGCTCCAGCCCCGACGGGCTCGCCAACCAGTCGCTGCACGGCGCGCTCCTGCGCTTCGGCCTACAGGGCCCTCTCGAGATCGGGCTCTTCCTCGTCCTGGGCTCCGCCGTCGCGGTGCTCGGACTGCGGCGCGCGGTGCGCTACGCGCAGGACGGGCAGCTCCTTCTCGCCGTCGCCCTCACCGGCTGCGTCGCCGTCGCCGTCTCGCCGACGACCTGGCAGCACCAGCTCCTGTGGGTGCTGCTCGCCGTGGTCGGCCGCGTCGGAAGGAAGGCCTCCGACCGGTACGTGTGGCCGGTCGCGGTCATCCTCGTGATGACGCTCCCCGCGAGGATGCTGCTGCCGGGCACGGCGCTCGCGGATCCGCTGCGCGACAACGTTGTGCTGATCGCCGCGGTCGCCGCGGCCACGCTCGTCCCGTTCCTGTCCCGCACCGCGCCCGAGTACCGGGCGCCCGTTCCCACCGAGTACGCGAAGCCCGTCCCGGCGCGCTGGTCGCGGGTCCCGCTCCTGCCGTTCTGGCGCCGGGTCCTGACCCGCCCGAACCTGCTGCTCGAAATGCTTCTGATCCGCGTCGGCTACTACGCGTACCAGCAGGTCAGGCTCGCCGCGACGGGCGGCACGAACACCGGGGGCCGGGCCACCGCCGAGGCGCACGGCACGCAGGTCCACTCCCTGGAGAAGTTCCTCCACATCGACATCGAGCACTGGGTCAATCACGCGGTGGCGCAGATCCCGTGGCTCAAGTCGTTCTTCAACTTCTACTACGAGTCGTTCCACTTCATCGTGCCGCTGAGCGTCCTCGCCATCCTCTACGTCCGCAGGCCCGCCCAGTACCGCTGGGCCCGCTCGGCGCTCGGCTTCGCCACGGTGCTCGCCCTGATCGGCTTCTGGTTCTACCCGCTGGCGCCGCCCCGGCTGATGCCCTCGCTCGGCTTCATCGACACACTGCACGGCGTCCAGGACTTCTCCAAGCCGGACTACGGCACCCTGACCGCGCTCACCAACCAGTACGCGGCCATGCCCTCGCTGCACTTCGGCTGGTCCCTGTGGTGCGGGCTCGTCATCGCGATTCTCGCCCCGAAGTGGTGGATGAAGGCGATCGCGCTGCTGCATCCCCTGTTCACCATCTCCGCGATCATCGCGACCGGTAACCACTGGGTGCTCGACGCCGTGGGTGGCGCGACGGTCGTCGGTGCGGGCTTCGGGCTCACCTACCTGCTGAGCGGCCCGCGCGCCCGCCTCACCGGCGCGACCGTTCCCCGGCAGCCGAAGGACGGGCCCGATCACGCCAGGCTGCCGGCCGGACACAACCGGTCCTGAGCGCGGCTCAGGCGTCTTCCGACTGGTGCCGGTGGCCCTGAAGATGCCGGACCCGTAGCGCCGCCGCCGTGGCGAAGATCAGGGTGGGGGAGGTTGTGCCGGCGGTCGCGCGCTCGGTATGCCGTCACGCGATGCGGACGCTGATGCGGTACGCGCCGTGCGGGGAGTCGAGGCGGAGGCCCGCTCACACCTCGAACCGCCCGAGTCTTCGGCACGGCGTTCGCGGGCCGAGGGCGGTCGGCTCGGCGCCACCCGGTTCACGAAGGCGGAGAGGCTCTGCTCGACGCCGAGCCGGACGGCCGCGTTGGGGGGCCGTCGAGCAGCCGGGTGAACTCCGGGGAGGGCCCGATCCGACCCCCTTCCGGGTGTGCGGATGCGCAGGGAGGCAGGGGCGTGGCGTGGGGAGATGGCCCCTGCCTCCCTGGGCCGGCGTGCGGCCGCCCGGGGTCAGCCGGTGCTGACCTGGAGTTCCTTGATGCCGTTGAGCCAGGCCGAGCGGAGCCTGCGCGGGTCACCGGTCAGGCGGAGGTCGGGCATGGCGTCGGCCACGGCGTTGAAGATGAGGTTGATCTCGAGTGTGGCCAGCGACTTGCCGAGGCAGAAGTGGGGGCCTCCGCCGCCGAATCCGAGGTGCGGGTTCGGGTCGCGGGTGATGTCGAACTCGTCGGGGCGGTCGAAGACGTCGGGGTCGTGGTTGGCCGACGAGTAGAAGATGCCGACCCGGTCGCCCTTCTTGATCTGCGCGCCGCCGAGCTCGGTGTCCTGGGTCGCGGTGCGCTGGAAGGAGACCACGGGGGTCGCCCAGCGGACGATCTCCTCAGCCGTCGTCTCCGGGCGCTCCCGCTTGAACAGCTCCCACTGGTCGGGGTTGGTCAGGAAGGCGTGCATGCCGTGGGTGATGGCGTTGCGCGTCGTCTCGTTGCCGGCCACGGCGAGCAGGATCACGAAGAAGCCGAACTCGTCCGAGGAGAGGTTCCCCTCGTCCTCGGCCGCCACCAGCTGGCTCACGATGTCCTTGGCCGGGCACTCCTTGCGGGCGGCGGCCAGGTTCATCGCGTAGCTGACGATCTCCATGGCAGCCTCGGCGCCGACCTCCTCGGTGATCGCGTACTCCGGGTCGTCGTACGCGGCCATCTTGTTGGACCAGTCGAAGATCTTGGCGCGGTCCTCCTGGGGGACGCCGATCAGCTCGGCGATGGCCTGGAGCGGGAGTTCGACGGCGACGTTGGTGACGAAGTCGAAGGAGCCGTCGGGCGCGGCGTTCGCGAGCGCCGTCTCGACGATGGAGCTCGCACGGGTGCGCAGGGCGTCCTCGAGCGAGCGGATGGCGCGGGGCGTGAAGCCGCGCTGGACGATCTGCCGGACCCGGGTGTGCTCCGGCGGGTCCATGTTGAGCATGATCAGCTTCTGGACGTCGATCTGGTCGCGGCTGATCGACTCGTTGAAGCGGATGACGGCGGTGTTGAGGTTCGAGGAGAAGAGCTCCGGGCGCGTGGAGACGTACTTGACGTCCGCGTGCCGGGTCACGGCCCAGTAGCCCGAGTCCCCGAAGCCGGAGATGCCGGTGGGCTGGGCGATCCACCGGACCGGTTCCGTCTGCCGGAGCTGAGCGAACTCGGGGAAGGGGACGCGGTGCTGGAGAAGGTCGGGGTCGGTGAAGTCGAACCCTTCGGGCAGCGCTGGGCACGGCATGGGCAACTCCCGGTGACGGTCTGACGGGGCGTCAGCTTGTCGGCACCGTAGTAACGGGTTCTACAAGTGGCAAGACCCGTGGTGCGCCCGATTGCGCGCGTGGTACGTGCACGACCCTTGCGTACCGGGAGTAGCACCGTCGAGACTGCACGGAGAACTGGTACGCGTTCTAGTTCTTACGTCTTCTGGTTCGGTCCGGGAATGTGTGGAGAGGACGAGCTCATGGCCGCGGAACCCGTCATCGTCGAAGCCGTACGTACGCCCATCGGCAAGCGCGGAGGCGCGCTCGCCAATCTTCATCCCGCGTATCTCCTCGGCGAGACGTACCGGGAACTGCTCGGCAGGACCGGCATCCACGCCGACTGCGTCGAGCAGATCGTGGGCGGCACGGTGACCCACGCGGGCGAACAGTCCATGAATCCGGCGCGCACGGCCTGGCTCACCATGGGCCTGCCCTACGAGACGGCGGCGACGACCGTCGACTGCCAGTGCGGCTCCTCGCAGCAGGCCGCGCACATGACCGCCAACATGATCGCCGCCGGTGTCATCGACATCGGCATCAGCTGCGGGGTCGAGGCGATGTCGCGGGTGCCGCTCGGCTCCGGCTCCAAGCACGGGCCCGGCAAGCCGTTCCCCGAGGAGTGGAACGTCGACCTGCCCAACCAGTTCGAGGCCGCCGAGCGCATCGCGCGCCACCGCGGACTGACCCGCGAGAACGTCGACTCGCTCGGCCTCATCTCGCAGGAGCGAGCCGCGACCGCCTGGGCCGAGGAGCGCTTCAAGCGCGAGACGTTCGCCGTGCAGGTGCCCACGAACGAGGACGAGCAGGCCGCCGGGCAGGGGATGTGGCGGCTCGTGGACCGGGACGAGGGCCTGCGCGACACGACCATGGAGGGGCTCGGCGGGCTCAAGCCGGTCATGCCGACCGCCGTGCACACCGCGGGGAACTCCTCGCAGATATCCGACGGAGCCTCGGCGATCATGTGGGCGTCCAAGCGGATGGCACGCGCCCTGAAGCTCAAGCCGCGCGCCCGGATCGTCGCCCAGGCGCTCGTCGGCGCCGACCCGCACTTCCATCTGGACGGGCCGGTCGACGCCACGCGCGCCGTGCTCGGCAAGGCGGGCATGTCGCTCAAGGACATCGACCTCGTCGAGATCAACGAGGCGTTCGCGTCCGTCGTGCTCAGCTGGGCGCAGGTCTTCGAGCAGGACCTCGAGAAGGTCAACGTGAACGGCGGGGCTATCGCCCTCGGCCACCCCGTCGGCGCCACCGGCGCCCGGCTCATCACCACCGCCCTGCACGAACTGGAGCGCCAGGACAAGGAGTTCGCGCTCATCACGATGTGCGCGGGCGGCGCGGTGGCGACGGGCACGATCATCCAGCGGCTGTAGCGAGGGCCCGCGCCGGGGCGGCCGGAACGCACGACGAAGGCGGCACCCTCCCACGGGGGGAGGGTGCCGCCTTCTCAGGTCGGCCGTGGGCCGGCCGGGCTCAGTACGAGCCGGCGGACTGCCAGTGGGTCCAGGCGCCACAGGGGCTGCCGTAGCGCTCGTTCATGTAGTTGAGGCCCCACTTGATCTGGGTCTCGGGGTTCGTCTTCCAGTCGCCGCCGGCCGCGGCCATCTTGTTGGCGGGCAGGGCCTGGACCAGTCCGTAGGCGCCGGACGACGCGTTCTTCGCGTGGGGGTTCCAGCCGCTCTCGTGGGACACGATCTTGTCGAAGCACGCGAACTGTGCGGCGCTCATCTTCTGCTGGGCGATCGTCTTCGGCGAAGAGGTGGCGGCGGCGTTCGACGCCGGGGCGGCGGCCATGACCATGCCGGCGGTGGCGGCGGCCAGGGCGACACCGGCGAGGGCCTTCTTCGGGGCGGCGATGCGGCGGAGGATGGTGACGGACAAAGCGTGAACCTTCCGTGGGGGGCAGGGGCGCTTCGCACGCCCTGCGGCGTACAGAGGCGCCGGGGCCCTGGCGGGGGCCGTCGGCGCCTTGCGACTCCTCCAGGGGAACAGGCTCGGACTCCCGCGGCAATCGCCCCTTTTGCTAGTTGAGGTCGCATGTGGTCGAAATGCCCCCTACGTGACCTGGCTCTCACCGGCCAGGTCAGAGCGTGTTTTGGTGGGGACGCGTCAAGCGATCGCGTCTACGGCCGCGCCTCGTAGGTGACCTGGGTCATGTGGGGTGCTTCACCGCGCGGGCACGCTTCGGTGACGCGGCGCGCGTGAAGCCCTACGGCTCGGTGCCCTCGAATGTGACGGGAGCCTCGAACGCGGCCCGGCGCGTGGCCCGCCGCAGCGCCCTCAGGAGCGCCGGGCCGACGGTGACGGTGAGGACGACGGTGAGGGCCGCCCGGCCCAGGTCCCAGCCCAGCGACGTGGCCAGGCAGTACGCGAGGAAGCGGACCAGGTTCTCGTGCAGCGGGGCACCCGCCTGGAAGGCGACGCTCGACGACAGCGAGTCCAGGAACGGCCAGCCGGCCAGGTTCATGACGGTGCCGTACGCGAACGCGGCCAGGAACCCGTAGGCCGCCAGCATCAGCACCTCGGCGCGGCCGCGCAGCCTCCCCCGAGCTCTCGGCTTCGCTCGAGCAGGGGGGACCCCCATCGCGCCGGGGAGCAGGCCCGCGCCCATCGTGAACCAGCCCATCGACAGCATCTGGAACGGCATCCACGGACCGACCCCGCCCGTGAGCAGCGCGGACGCGAACATGGTCACGGACCCCAGCACGAACCCGAAGCCGGGCCCGAGGACGCGCCCGCTCAGCACCATCAGGAAGAACATCGGCTCGATCCCGGCGGTCCCCGCCCCGATCGGCCGCAGCGCCGCGCCCGTCGCGGCGAGGACCCCGAGCATCGCCACCGCCTTGGGTCCGACCCCGCCCTCGGACACGGCGGCCGCCACCACGCCCACCAGCAGGACGAGCAGCCCCGCGAACAGCCAGGGCGCGTCCTGCGCATGCGCGCTGACCTGCGACGAAGGGCCCGCGAGCAGCGGCCACCCGAAGGCGGCCACCCCTATGGCGCTGACGAGGAGCAGGGCCACCACGGAGCGGGGGCCGAGGCGCACGGCGCGGGCCTGGCGGTCGGGGCGCCCGGTCTCGGGTGCGGTCTTCATGCCCCGTCCTCCGTCGGACCCGCGGGTCCGAGGGCCTCGCGGACCTGCGCCACGGTGAGCCACTTGCCCGGGGTCAGCACCTTGGCGACCTGGGGGGAGAAGGCGGGGGAGGCCACGACCACCTCGGGGGTGGGCCCGTTCGCCACGATCTCGCCGTCGGCGAGGACGGCGACGCGGTGGGACAGCTCGGCGGCCAGTTCCACGTCGTGCGTGGCCAGGACGACGGCGTGCCCGTCGGCCGCGAGGCCGCGCAGGATCGTGACCAGGCGGGCCTTCGCCGCGTAGTCGAGGCCGCGCGTCGGCTCGTCGAGCAGGAGCAGCGGGGGGCGCGCCGTCAGCACGATCGCCAGGGCGAGGGTGAGGCGCTGGCCCTCCGAGAGGTCACGGGGATGGGTGTCGTCCACGATGCCGGGCAGGAGCCGCGAGACCAGATCGCGGCAGGTGCCCGGATCCGCGCCCGCGTCGTGGTCGGCGGCCGCGCACTCGGCGGCCACCGTGTCCGCGTACAGGAGGTCCCGCGGTTCCTGCGGGACCAGGCCGACGCGGCGGATCAGCTCGCGCGGGCCCGTGCGGTGCGGGACCGCGCCGCCCACCAGGGCCGTGCCGGACGACGGACGGACCAGGCCGACCAGGGTGGACAGGAGGGTGGACTTCCCGGCGCCGTTACGGCCCATCAGGGCGACGATCTCACCGGGCCCGACCGAGAGGTCGACGTGGCGCAGCGCCTCGACGCGCCCCCGTCGCACCGCGAGCCCCGCGACCTCGGCCACGGCGGGCACCACCGGCTGCCTGCCGGAACGCAGCAGCGACCGGCGGGAGGCGGGGGAGACGGCGGCCTGCGGCGGCTCATGGGGCTCGCATCCCGCCAGGCGCTCACGCAACTCCCCGGACCCGCGCCGCGCGTCCCGCACCGTCAGCGGCAGCGGTGACCAGCCCGCGAGGCGGCCCAGGTCCACGACCGGCGGGAACACCGGCGACACGGCCATGATCTCGGCGGGGGCGCCGAGCAGCAGGGGCTCGCCCGGCCCTGCGAGGAGCGCGACCTGGTCCGCGTACTGCACGACCCGCTCAAGCCGGTGCTCGGCCATCAGGACCGTGGTGCCGAGGTCGTGCACGAGACGCTGCAGCACCGCGAGGACCTCCTCCGCGGCGGCCGGGTCGAGTGCGGACGTCGGCTCGTCCAGGACCAGGACCCGCGGGTGCGGGGTGAGTACGGAGCCGATGGCGACGCGCTGCTGCTGCCCGCCGGACAGCGTCGCGATGGGACGCTCACGCAGGTCGGCGAGGCCCAGCAGGTCGAGGGTCTCCTCGACCCGGCGCCGCATCACGTCGGGCGCGAGTCCGAGCGACTCCATGCCGTACGCGAGCTCGTCCTCGACCGTGTCGGTGACGAAGTGGGAGAGCGGGTCCTGCCCCACCGTGCCCACCACGTCGGCGAGTTCGCGCGGCTTGTGCGTACGGGTGTCGCGTCCCGCGACCGTGACGCGCCCGCTCAGCGTCCCCCCGGTGAAGTGCGGCACGAGGCCGCTCACCGCGCCGAGCAGCGTCGACTTGCCGACGCCGGACGGCCCCACGAGCAGTACCAACTCGCCCTCGGGCACGTCGAGTTCGATGTTGCGGACCGTGGGTGTCGCGGCCCCGTCGTACGTCACCGAGACGTCCTCGAACCGGATCATGAAGCCTCCTTCGAGGGTGTTTCGGCGAGCGGTGGCGCGGGCGCCACGAACGCGGGGAGCAGCCCGAGCAGCACCCCGGCCGCGGGCCACAGCGGCAGCGTCGGCGCGGCCAGCGGCACGACGCCGGGCGCCAGAGCCGAGGGATCGTAGGAACCGGCCCGGATCATCACGGCGGCGACGGCCGCCCCCGACGCGGCGACGAGCCACGCCCGCACGCCCCACACGTCGGGCCGGTACCGGGTGCGGACCGAGCGGCGCCCGCCGAGCCAGAGCCCGCCGAGCGCGGCCGCCACCCCGGCGAGCAGCACGGGCAGCCCGTACCGCGCGCCGTCCGCGGTCAGCAGCCCGTACGTACCCGCGCACACCCCGACCAGGCCGCCCAGCGTGAGCACCGCGGTGACCCTGCGCACGGCGGCCGGGACCTCGGCCGTACGCCCGTACCCGCGCGCGTCCATCGCGGCGGCCAGCGCCACCGACCGCTCAAGGGCGCCCTCAAGGACCGGCAGACCGACCTGAGCCAGGCCCCGCAGCCCCTTGTCGGGCCGGCCGCGCAGCCGGCGCGCGGCCCGCAGCCGCCGGACGTCGGCGATCAGGTTCGGCGCGAACGTCATCGCGACGACGACGGCGACCCCGGCCTCGTACAGCGCGCCCGGCAGGGACTTGAGGAGGCGGGCCGGGCTCGCGAGGGCGTTCGCCGCGCCCACACAGATCAGCAGCGCGGCCAGCTTCAGGCCGTCGTACAGCGCGAACACCAGGCCCTCGACCGTGACCCGGCCCCCGATCCGCACCCCCTGCGCCCATTCGGGCAGCGGCACCTCGGGCAGGGTGACGAGCAGGTGCGTGCCCGGGATCGGCGACCCGAGGAACACCGCGAACAGCAGCCGGATCCCGATCACCGAGAGCCCCAGCTTCACGAACGCCCCGTACGAGCGCGCCCACGGCGCCGAGGTGCGGCGCGCGGCCACCACGTACCCGGCCACCCCTATGAGCAGCGCGAGCAGCAGAGGATTCGTCGTCCGCGACGCCGCCGTGCCGAGCCCCAGAGCCCAGAGCCACCAGGCGCCGGGATGCAGCGCGTTCGAGCGGTGGGCCCGGGGCGCGGCGAGGGGACGACGGCGCGCGGACGGCCCCGTCCCCGGGTCGCGCGCGAGGCGCGGACGCGGGGCGGGGTGCGGTGTACCTGCGCCGGTGCTGCTCATCGTGTCGTCGTGTCCGCGTCCGTCAGCCGCGCCGGCGGCGGGCCTGCCAGACCGCGGCCGCGCCGAGCACGACGACGACGGCGCCGCCCGCGATCAGGCCGACGGAGGGGCCACCCCCGCCGTCGGACGCCGCCGCGCTGTCCTTCCCGGTGTCCTGGGACTCCGTGCCCTTGGACTCCGTGTCCTTGGAAGAGGACACCTGCTCGCCGCAGCCCGTCTTCGGGTAGCCGGCGATGGAGCACAGCAGAGCCTGGTTGTTGTAGCGCAGCGGCTTGGCGACGGCGGCGAGCGCCTCCGCGCTGGTCGCGTCGTCCGCGACGCGCGCACACGCCGTCCGCGGCTTCGGCGGCGTCTCACCGGACGGCGCGTCCTGCGCCGTGCCGAAGTCGATGACGAGCGCGACCCGCTTCTCGCCGTCCCGTGCCGGAGTGGCCGCGCAGATGGAGTCGAAGGACGCGGCACCGCGCGGCTTCGCCGAGTCCTGCGAGTCCTCGCTCACGGAGAACCGGAACCCCTGGACGTCGCCGTCCGACGGGCGGGCCGTCGACGGGCCCTGCGAGGCGTACGCCCACGCGGAGCCGTCGCGGTCCCAGAACGACCAGTAGCGATAGCCGGTGGCCTGCGCCTGGCCCGCCCCCGCGAGGAGCGCGCACAGCACGCCCAGCAGTCCGAGGACGGTGACGGCCGGACCGCGGCGGCGGCACCTGGTCACAGCTGCTGCTTCTTGCGGCCGCTGAACAGGAAGCCGATGCCGATGCCGGCGACGGCCGCGACGGCGACGACGTACCAGACGCTGATGCCGCCGTCGTCCTTCTTCTCGTCCTTCTTCCCTTCGGCCGCGGCCTTCGTGGAGGAGGGCGCGGGACCGGTCGCGTTCAGGGCCTTCACGAGGTCGGTGCCGCCGAAGTCACGGGGATCGGCGCCGGCCGCGTGCGAGGCGAGGACGAGCTGGGCGTAGGCGGCGGGACCGCTCTGGGAGGCCCACTGCGTGGCGTTCTTCTCCAGCCAGCTCAGCGCGGGGGCGGCCTGGTCGCCGTGGCCCGCGGCCGAGAGCGCTGTGACCGCGTCGGCCGTGTTGCCGTAGTCCGGCTGGTCCTTGGCGCCCGGCATCGACGACATGAGGTGGTGGTCCTTGGCCAGCGCCTCGGTCAGGTAGGCGGAGCCGTTCTGCGCGGCCTGCGCCGCGTCGGGGGTGCCCGAGCCCTTGCAGGACGGGGCCCCGGCCTGCTTCGTGCCGTCCGCGGCGAGGCCCTTGCCGAGCCCGCCGAGCACACCGGCCGCAGTCGCGTCCGCATTGGCCGCGAGCTTCCCCTTCTTGTCCGGCTGGTACGCGAACGCGCCCCCGCCGTCCTTGCCGCACGCGATGGACAGCTTGACGAGCGCGGCCTGCGCCGACGTCACCTTCTCGCCCGCCGCGGCGAGCGCGCCGATCACCACGGACGTGGAGTTCGCGTCACTCGCGCCGCCCGGGTTGTAGCCCCAGCCGCCGTCGTCGCCCCGCACCGACTCCAGCCACTTCACGGCCTTGCCGACCTCGGCGTCGTGCCCGCCGAGCGCGGCGAGCGCCTGCACCGCGGCGCCCGTGCTGTTGGAGTCGACAGGCGTCTTGGCGTCGCACGCCTTGCCCGTGTCGGCGCGGAACGCGGCGAACCCGCCGTTCGCGCACTGCTGCCCGGTCAGCCAGTCCACGGCCTTCGCCGCGGGCTTCACACCGGTCGTGTGCTGGGCGAGCAGCGAGAGCGACTGCCGCCAGACACCGTCGTACGTCGGGTCGGCCTTCCCGTAGAGCCCGGAGGGGATCGCCACCGAAGGGGACGCGGAGGGCGCGGAGTCGTCCGCGAGGGCGGCCGGGGCGGTGGCCATGCCGATGACGGCGGTGGCCGCCACGAGCGCGGCGCTGCGGCGAATGTTCATGGTGGGGCGGGTGCCTCTCCCTGCGGGGAGCCGGGCGGCACGGCACACGCGGGCACCGGGCGGCTCCGGCTCCGTATGCCTCGACGGTGCCGGCCACCGGCGGGGGCCGATGACACGAGCCGGTCACGCGCCGCACGGGGCAGTCCGGCTCACCACCTGCGTGGTTCACGGTTGCGGGGTCAGCGCCGGATTCGCACCGGCTTCCCCCCGAGCGCGCATGATGACGACCCGCCCACTGTACCGGCCCGTAGCCGGCCTCCCCCGGGGCGCCCGGAGGGCCGGGGCGGGCCGAAGCCTGCCCCGGCCCTCCGGGACGAGTGCGCCTGCCGGCGGCGACAGGGTTCAGCGGATGTCGACCGGCCCGTCGTCGCCGTCGCGGCCGTCCACCGGGCTCGACGCCGCCCCCAGGTACCGCTGGATCTCCATCTCGCCGCCGCTCTTCTTGGCGTCGCCGTCCGGTCCGCCCAGGTTGCGACGGACCGAGTCCAGGATGGTCAGACCCTGGCCGACGAGTCCGGCCGCGATCTCACCGAGGCCGTCCGCGCCGTTGAGCACGTTCACGTTGGCGCCCTTGAGGCCGCCGGCCGCCTCCTTCACGATCTGCGGCAGCTGGTCGATCAGCATCCGGTCGAGCGCGACCCGGTCGTACGACGCCGCCGCCGCGGCCTGGATCTTCATCCGCTCGGCCTCGGCGATGGCCATCACGCGGATCCGCTCGGCGTCCGCCTCCGCGGGCTTCACGACCTCGGCCACCAACTGCTGCTGGCGCAGTTCGGCGGCCCGCTCGGCCAGTTCGGTGCGCGCCGCGAGGACCTCCTGCTCGGCGTGCGCCTGGGCCAGCGGCCCGGCCTGGGCGGCCGCCGCCTGCGCGCGGTCCACCTCGGCCTTGTACTCGGCCTGGACGACGGCGGTCTGCCGCGCGTACTCGGCCTGGTTGCGCTGGGCCTCCTGCTGCGCCTGGGTCGAGGCCTGGGTGGCCTGCGCCTGCGCGATCTGGGCCTGCCGCTGGATGGCCGCCTTGTGCGGGGCGGACATCGCGTCGATGTAGCCGGTGTTGCCGTCGTCGATGGACTGGATCTGGAGCGAGTCCACGATCAGCCCGATCTTCGCCATCTCGGCCTTCGAGGTGTCGAGCACCTCGGCGGCGAGCTTCTGCCGCTCGGTGACGATCTCCTCGACCGTCATCGAGCCGATGATGGAGCGCAGGTGACCGGCGAAGATCCGGCCGGTCAGGACCGACATCTGATCCTGGTCGGACAGGAACCGCTGGCCGGCGTTGACGATGGACTCCGTGTCGTTGCCGACCTTGAACGCGATGACGGCGCGCACGGTCAGGGCGATGCCCTGCCGGGTCACGCACTTCTCGACGACCTCGGCCTCGGACATGGCCAAGGACAGAAAGCGGGTCTTGCGGAAGATAGGCAGGACGAATTTTCCGTGGCCCGTCACGACCCGGAACGGCGCTCCCCCAAGTCCCCGCCTGCCACCCGAGATCAGCATCGCCTCGTCGGGAGCGGGAACGCGATATCCGAACATCCTTCAGTCTCCTTAGCGGGCGTCCCCCGTGTCGCCGGAGCCGTCGGCTCATTCGTCGAGCGACGGATCGCTCCAGGCCATGACGACGACCTGGCGGGTGCCGCGGGACTCGATCACCAGGACCGTCGCCCCGCGTTCCAGGGGTTCGTCGGACCACGCGAGAAACGTCTCGCTGCCGCCCCGCACCCGCACCAGTACCTCGCCCGGGCCCTCGGCTCCGCGCGTGGCGATGACCAGCTTCCCCGTACAGCCGACCACGGCCTCGTCCGGCGCCATCGGTGGCCGCCCCCTCGTCGGTCCAGTTCTGAGATGCCAGACATTACGCCTGTTGCCACGCTCGGACCATGCGGCGGAAGGCCCGCCGGGCAGGCTGTTTCGTACGCCCGGTAAAGATCGCGCAACGCCGGTAAAGCGCGGGTCAAGTGCGTAGGTCAGACCGGCGCATAAGTCACCGGGTCGCTCCCGGGGACGGCCTCCGCGCGGCCCAGTTTCACCAGCCGGCGCAAGTGCGCCTCGGCCTCCGAGACCGCGATGGTGCGCGAGCCGTAGGGGATCTGTTCCCAGGGCCGGTTCCACTCCATCCGCTCGGCGAGCTGCCAGGGGGTGAGCGGGGTGGCGAGCAGGGTGAGCAGGCCGGTGAGGCGCTCCTCGTGGTGGTCGAGCAGCTCCCGTACGCGGGCGGGGGCGTCGGTGAACGTGTGCTGGTGGGCCGGGAGCACCTCGGCGGGGGCCAGACGGCCGACGCGCTCCAGTGAGTCCAGGTAGTCGCCGAGCGGATCCGTGACCGTGGCGTCGTCCGGGTCCTCGTAGAGGCCGATGTGCGGGGTGATCCCGGGGAGCAGGTGGTCGCCGGAGAAGAGGCGGCCGTTGCCCGCGAGCCCGGCGGGGTGGTCCTCCTCCAGGTGCAGGCAGACATGGCCCGGGGTGTGGCCGGGCGTCCAGATCGCGCGCAGGCGGCGGCCCGGCAGGTCGAGCAGGTCGCCGGGGGTGATGGTGCGGTCGGGGAGCGCGGGGGCGAGGCCCGGGAGGCTGCGGGCCCTGCCCGAGTCGCGGGCGGCGATCAGCGGCGCCATGTGCTCCTCGGGGGCGCCGGCCGCGGCGAGCTTGGCGGCCATGAACGCGTACCAGCGCTCCGGCGGGTTCTCGCGGGTGCGGCGCACGACGGAGACGTCCGCCTCGTGCATGGCGATCCAGGCGCCGGACGCCTCGCGCACCTTGGCCGACAGGCCGTGGTGGTCGGGGTGGTGATGGGTGATCAGCACCCCCGTCACCTCGCCGACGCTCGTGCCGCAGGCGGTGAGGCCCTCGGTGAGCGCGCCCCACGACTCGGGGTCGTCCCAGCCCGTGTCGATGAGGACGGGCCCGCGGTCGGTGTCGAGGAGGTGGACCAGGGTGAAGCCGAGCGGATTGTCGGGGATGGGCACCCGAAGGGACCGGACGCCTCCACCATGGTCGGTCACCTGCGTCATCGGGCCCCACCTCTCGTACGACGACCTCGAACTCCCGCCACTGTAATAGAACTTGTTCCAATGGTCGCCCGGGTCGACTTGTTGAGCGACGGTCGCCCCGCCGATCCGTGGACTCCTGGAACTGGAACTGGTATCAGTTTCCGTAGGTTCTGATGCAGTGTCAGAAAACGTCCCGCGAGAGGCGGTCGGTCATGACCGGGCATGGGGAACGGCTTGAGCACGAGTTCGTGGAGCACGGACAGCTCTACATCGGCGGGGAGTTGACGCAGCCGTCCGGCACGGACGTCATCGAGGTGATCTCCCCGCACACCGGCGAGGTCTTCGGGCGCGTGCCGCACGCCGCGCCCGCCGATGTCGACCGCGCGGTCGCCGCCGCCCGCAGGGCCTTCGACGAGGGCCCCTGGCCGCGGCTCCCGCTCGACGAGCGGATCGCGGTCGTCACCCGGATCAAGGACGCGATCGCCGTACGGCACGAGGAGATCGCCCGCCTCATCTCCTCGGAGAACGGCTCCCCGTACTCGTGGAGCGTCCTCGCGCAGGCCCTCGGCGCGATGATGGTGTGGGACTCCGCGATCACCGTCGCGAAGAACTTCACGTACGAGGAGACGCGCGACGGCGCGCTCGGGAAGATCCTCGTGCGGCGCGAGCCGGTCGGCGTCGTGGCGGCCGTGGTCCCCTGGAACGTCCCGCAGTTCGTGGCCGCGGCCAAGCTCGCGCCCGCGCTGCTCGCCGGCTGCACCGTCGTCCTCAAGCCGTCGCCGGAATCGCCGCTCGACGCGTATCTGCTCGGCGAGATCGCGAAGGAGGCGGGGCTGCCGGACGGGGTCCTGTCCATCCTTCCCGCGGACCGCGAGGTCAGCGAGTACCTGGTCGGGCACCCCGGCGTCGACAAGGTCTCCTTCACCGGATCCGTGGCCGCGGGCCGGCGTGTCATGGAGGTCGCCTCGCGCAACCTCACCCACGTCACCCTCGAACTCGGCGGCAAGTCGGCGGCCGTCGTCCTGCCTGACGCGGACCTCGCGACGACCGTCCCCGGCCTCGTCCAGTCCGCCTGGATGAACAACGGCCAGGCCTGCGTGGCCCAGACCCGCATCCTCCTGCCCCGCTCGCGCTACGACGAGTTCGCCGGAGCCCTCACGGAGGCGGCGGCCGCACTCGTCGTCGGCGACCCGCTCGACCCGGCGACCCAGGTCGGCCCGCTGGTCGCCGAGCGCCAGCAGCGCCGCTCCCTCGACTACATCCGCATCGGCCAGGAGGAAGGCGCCAAGATCCTCACCGGCGGCGGCCGTCCCGCCGGGCTCGACCGCGGCTGTTACGTGGAGCCGACCCTCTTCGGCGACGTCGACAACTCGATGCGCGTCGCCCGCGAGGAGATCTTCGGCCCGGTCATCTGCCTGCTCCCGTACGGCGACGAGGCCGAGGCGCTGAAGATCGCCAACGATTCCGACTACGGGCTCAGCGGCAGCGTGTGGACGGCCGACGTCGCGCACGGTATCGACGTCGCGCGGCAGGTGCGCACCGGCACGTACAGCGTGAACACCTTCAGCCTCGACATGCTCGGCCCGTTCGGCGGCTACAAGAACTCCGGTCTCGGCCGGGAGTTCGGGCCCGAAGGGTACAGCGCCTTCCTGGAGCACAAGATGATCCATCTGCCGGCCGGCTGGGAGGCGTGATGGGGGACCGCTGGCACGTCGAGGTCGACCGGGGTGTCTGCATCGGCTCGGCGCAATGCGTTCACCACGCCCCGGACGCCTTCCGTCTCGACTCCGGCAGGCAGTCCCGGCCCCTCGAGGCGGAGGCCGACGCCAACGAGAAGGTCCTGGCGGCGGCGGAGGGCTGCCCGGTGGAAGCCGTCATGATCACGCTGCTGGGCAGCGGGGAGCCGGTCTTTCCTCCGGAAGACTGAAGAAAAGTCCCCTTTGAAGGGTTGCATCACGACACAGGCGGTCTATTCTGGTATTGGCCTATGAGGCGAGTGAGGGAGTCCAACCGGAGTAGCCGACTGTGGCGTGACGCAAACGCATCCGCCGTGGCCGACGTCGACGGTAGGGCTGAGAGGCCGGAAGGCAGTAGCAGAGCCGGAAGGCGACCTCCACCACCTGATCCGGATCATGCCGGCGCAGGGAACCCGTCTCGTAGGTCTTTTCTGTGCCCGCTCCTGTGCCCCGGCGCCGCTCGCCGCCCCGGGGCACGGTACTTCGCGGGGCCGCCTACTTCCGGGCGTCCGGCGTGGTGAGGTCGATCAGCCGGCACACCGTCTCGATGTCTATCTTCACCTGCGCGATCGACGCGCGCCCCGACAGCCAGGTGATGAGCGCCGAGTGCCAGGTGTGCTCGATGACGCGGACCGCGGAGAGCTGCTGCGGCGTCGGGTCGTCCAGCTTCATCGCGTCCAGGATGATCGCCGTCGTCTGCCGGGAGACCTGGTCGACCTCGGGGCTCACGCTGCGGTCGGCGAAGGTGAGGGCGCGCACCATCGCGTCGGCGAGGTGCGGCTCGCGCTGGAGCGCGCGGAAGGCCCGCATCAGGGTCTCCGCGACCCGCTCCGAGGGCAGGTCGGACGAGGGCGGGCGCTTGCGGACCGTCGCGTGCATGTGCTGGAGCTGGTCCTGCATCGTGGCCACGAGGAGATGCACCTTGGACGGGAAGTACCGGTACAGCGTGCCGAGAGCGACCTGTGAGGACTCGGCGACCTCGCGCATCTGCACGGCGTCGAAGCCGCCGCGGCTGGCCAGCTGGGCGCTCGCGTGCAGGATGCGGCGGCGGCGCGCCTCCTGGCGCTCGGTGAGGGGCGGCGACGCCGGATGTGCTGTCTTCGCTTCCGCTGTCATGTGTCCCGTTCCGTGGCTGTCAAGCCGTAATCCGGTGCTTTCGAGAGGCTCATCATGGCAGGGGAGCCGGGGCTCCGTCGTGGCGCGAATCACCTGATCCGAGCGTTGCGGCGAGGCTACCTGCCGGTAGATTCTGTGCTCCTTGAAGGATCAAGGGGCCGGCAACTCTGAAACTTGTTCTAGATTACCGCCCACGCGTAGTCTCGCGTGAACGTGCCGCGAGAAGGGGGCCACGAGTGACCGCTGAGGCCATGGAGGCGGGCCCCCGGGCCGGTTCCTCCGCCGACGGTGACCGTCCGTTGCGCATCGCTCTCCTTACGTACAAGGGGAACCCGTTCTGCGGCGGACAGGGCGTCTACGTACGCCATCTGTCCCGCGAACTCGCCCGGCTCGGGCACCACGTCGAGGTCATCGGCTCGCAGCCCTACCCCGTCCTCGACGAGGGCGAGGACCTGGAGGGGCTCAGGCTCACCGAGCTGCCCAGCCTCGACCTGTACCGCAGCCCCGACCCGTTCCGCACCCCCAAGCGCGACGAGTACCGCGACTGGGTGGACGCGCTCGAGGTCGGCACCATGTGGACCGGCGGCTTCCCCGAACCCCTCACGTTCTCGCTGCGCGCCCGGCGCCATCTGAGGGCGCGGCGCGGCGAGTTCGACGTCGTGCACGACAACCAGACGCTGGGCTACGGCCTGTTGGGCGGGCCCGCCGCGCTCGGCGCCCCCCTCGTCACCACGATCCACCACCCCATCACCGTCGACCGGCAGCTGGAGATCGACGCGGCGCCCGACTGGAAGCGGCGCGCCTCCGTACGCCGCTGGTACGCGTTCACGCGGATGCAGAAGCGTGTCGCCCGCCGCCTGCCGTCCGTGCTCACCGTCTCCGGGACCTCGCGCCAGGAGATCGTCGACCACCTCGGCGTACGCCAGGACCGGATCCGCGTCGTGCACATCGGCGCGGACACCGACCTCTTCTCGCCGGACCCCTCGGTCGCCGAGGTGCCCGGCCGCATCGTGACGACATCCAGCGCCGACGTCCCCCTCAAGGGGCTCGTCTTCCTCGTCGAGGCCCTCGCCAAGGTCCGCACCGAGAACCCGGCCGCCCACCTCGTCGTCGTCGGCAAGCGCGCCGAGGACGGGCCCGTCGCCGCGACCATAGAGAAGTACGGTCTCGAGGGCGCCGTCTCCTTCGTCAAGGGCATCACCGACGCCGAACTCGTCGACCTCGTACGGTCGGCGGAGGTCGCCTGCGTGCCCTCCCTGTACGAGGGCTTCTCGCTGCCCGCGGCGGAGGCCATGGCCACCGGCACCCCCCTGGTCGCCACCACCGGCGGAGCGATCCCCGAGGTCGCCGGGCCCGACGGTGAGACCTGCCTCGCGGTGCCCACCGGCGACGCGGGCGCGCTGGCCACCGCGCTCGGCAGACTCCTGGACGACCCGCAGCTGCGGGCGCGGCTCGGCGCCGCCGGACGCGAACGCGTCCTCGGGAACTTCACCTGGGCCCGCGCGGCGCTCGGCACCGCCGAGCTCTACCGCGAGTCCATCGCCCGCCCGGCGGCCCGGACCATCGGCGCCGCGGCCACCACCCCCCTCGAACGTGCAGGATCCGACCGCGAAAGCAGGGCCACGTGCTGACCGTCGACTTCACCCGCTTCCCGCTCGCCGCAGGCGACCGCGTACTCGACCTCGGCTGCGGAGCCGGGCGGCACGCGTTCGAGTGCTACCGGCGCGGGGCCCAGGTGGTCGCCCTCGACCAGAACGGCGAGGAGATCCGCGAGGTCGCCAAGTGGTTCGCCGCGATGAAGGAGGCCGGTGAGGCCCCCGCGGGCGCCACGGCCACCGCCATGGAGGGCGACGCCCTCAACCTCCCCTTCCCGGACGCCTCGTTCGACGTCGTGATCATCTCCGAGGTGATGGAGCACATCCCCGACGACAAGGGCGTGCTCGCCGAGATGGTCCGTGTCCTCAAGCCGGGCGGCCGCATCGCCGTGACCGTGCCCCGCTACGGCCCCGAGAAGGTCTGCTGGACCCTCAGCGACGCCTACCACGAGGTCGAGGGTGGCCACATCCGCATCTACAAGGCGGACGAACTCCTCGCCAAGATGCGCGAGGCGGGCCTCAAGCCGTACGGCACCCATCACGCGCACGCCCTGCACTCGCCGTACTGGTGGCTCAAGTGCGCCTTCGGCGTCGACAACGACAAGGCGCTGCCCGTGCGGGCGTACCACAAGCTCCTGGTCTGGGACATCATGAAGAAGCCGGCGCTCACCCGCGTCACCGAGCAGCTGCTCAACCCGGTCGTCGGCAAGAGCTTCGTCGCCTACGCCACCAAGCCGCACCTGCCCAAGGCCGAGGCGTGACGAGCCCGGAGAAGACCGAACACCTCGTCCTGCCCGGTGTACTGACCGCCGAGCAGGCCGCCGCGACCGTCCGCGGACTCCTCGCCGTGCAGCGCGAGGACGGCGCCATACCCTGGTTCCGTGGCCATCACCTCGACCCGTGGGACCACACGGAGGCCGCGATGGCCCTCGACGTGGCCGGCGAGCACGACGCCGCCGAACGCGCCTACACCTGGCTCGCCCGCCATCAGAACGAGGACGGCTCCTGGTACGCGGCCTACGCCGACGGGGACGCCGGTGACGTCACCGACCACGGCCGCGAGAGCAATTTCGTCGCCTACGTCGCCGTGGGCGCCTGGCACCACTACCTCTCCACGGGCGACGACGCCTTCCTCGACCGGATGTGGCCCACCGTGTACGCGGCCATGGAGTTCGTGCTGCGGCTCCAGCAGCCGGGCGGACAGATCGGCTGGAAGCGCGAGCCGGACGGGACGCCCGTCGACGAGGCGCTCCTGACCGGCAGTTCGTCCGTGCACCACGCGCTGCGCTGCGCCCTCGCGATCGCCGAACAGCGCGAAGAGCCCCAGCCCGACTGGGAGTTGGCGGCCGGCAGCCTGCGGCACGCGATCCGCCGCCACCCCGAGCGGTTCCTCGACAAGGACCGCTACTCGATGGACTGGTACTACCCCGTCCTCGGCGGCGCCCTCACCGGCTCGGAGGCCGAGGAGCGCATCCAGGCGTCCTGGGACCGTTTCGTCGTCCCCGGACTCGGCGTGCGCTGCGTCGTCCCCAACCCGTGGGTCACCGGCGGCGAGAGCGCCGAACTCGCCCTCGCCCTGTGGGCGGTGGGCGAGTCCGACCGCGCTCTGGAGATCCTCCAGTCGATCCAGCACCTGCGCGACCCGGAGTCGGGCCTGTACTGGACCGGCTACGTCTTCGACGACCGGGCCGTCTGGCCGAGGGAACTGACCGCGTGGACGGCCGGGTCGGTGCTGCTCGCCGTCGCCGCGCTCGGCGGCGACGAGGCCACCTGCTCGGTGTTCGGCGGCCGCCTCCCGGCGGGGTTCGAACCGGACTGCTGCGAGGAGAGCCCCGCTCAGTAGCGGCGCAGCCGGCCGGCGACGAAGTGCCCGACGAACAGGTACACCAGCGCCGCCAGGCCGTAGCCGGCGACCACCCGCGCCCATTCGTCGTCGAACGTGAACAGGTCGTGCGACCAGCCGGCGAGCCACAGGGCGGCGTCGTGGATGAACTGCACGAGATCGTTGCCGCGGTTGGCTTCCAGCAGGTACATCAGGATCCACAGGCCGAGGATGGCGGCCAGGATGTCTGCGACGACCATGACGATCGTCGCGGCTTGGTTGGTGCCTCGCGTTGCTTGGCTGGGAGACATGAAGCACTGGTTACCGCTCCACGGCGGGTGAAACCCGTACGGGCTCGCCCGGGTCGCGCAGCGGTAGGGGCCGGGGGACGCTGCCAGGGAGCAGAAGCACCGTGCCCTGGAGGTTTGTCGTGACCGGTTCCACCCTGCCCATACGCCGCGCTGTCGTGGCGCTCACCGTCAGCGCCGCGCTCCTCGTGGGCGGGACGGCGTGCAGCGGCAACGACACGACGAAGCCCAAGAAGTCGGCGACCGTGGCCGCGGATGTGGCGGAACCGACCCCCACCACCTCCGCCGAGAAGCAGAAGTTCGCCAAGACGCGCTTCGTCGCCAACGCGGGGCTCGCGGCCGGCGCGACCTACCAGTGGATCATCAAGCCGTACCGCAAGGGCAAGTTCAAGAAGGGCGCCCACGGGCGGAAGCTCGCCCTCGTCAAGGCGGGTGTCGCGGGCGCGTTCGCGTACAACAGGCTGAAGGCGGCCGTGAAGAACGCGAAGGGCGACCCGCTCCTCTCCAAGGCCGTCGCGCCGCTCACGGCGGGCATCGACAAGCTGAAGGACCTGCCGTCCAAGCTGCGCAAGGGCGACGGCGCCGCCGTCAACTCCTTCGACGATGTCATCAACTCGGTGAAGGACGCGGGCAAGAGCGCGGGCGCCGAGGTCAAGGACAAGGTGCCGTCGGCCAAGGAACTGTCCTCGGGCTCCTAGCGTCCGCCCTCCAACCCGGCTCCTCGGGCTACGAGTTGAGCTCGGCCAGGACCCGCAGTGTGTGCGGGTCCGGGGCCAGGACGAGCAGGTCGGTGACCGGGCCCTTGCGCCACAGCTCCAGCCGTTCGGCGATGCGTCCGCGCGGGCCGACCAGCGAGATCTCGTCGGCGAAGGCGTCCGGCACGGCCAGCACGGCCTCCTCGCGCCGTCCCGCGAGGAAGAGTTCCTGGACCCGGCGGGCCTCGTCCGCGTACCCCATGCGCGCCATCAGGTCCGCGTGGAAGTTGCGCTTCGCGTGGCCCATGCCGCCGATGTAGAAGCCCAGCATCGCCTTCACCGGCAGCAGCCCCTCGGCTACGTCGTCGCAGAGCGTGACCCGGGCCATGGGTGCGATCACGAAGTCCTCGGGGAGGTCGGTGAGGGAGGCCTCGTACGCGTCCGTGCGCGTCGGAGACCAGTACAGCGGGAGCCAGCCGTCCGCGATGCGAGTCGTCTGCGCGATGTTCTTCGGGCCCTCGGCGCCGAGCAGGATCGGCAGGTCGGCGCGCAGGGGGTGCGTGATCGGCTTCAGCGGCTTGCCGAGGCCGGTGGCGTCCTCGCCGCGGTACGGGTGCGCGTGGAAGCGGCCGGCCACCTCGACCGGGCCCTCGCGCCGCAGGACCTGCCGCACCACGTCCACGTACTCGCGGGTCGCCGTGAGCGGCGACCTCGGGAACGGCCGCCCGTACCAGCCCTCCACCACCTGCGGCCCCGACAGGCCGAGCCCCAGCATCATGCGGCCGCCGGACAGATGGTCGAGGGTGAGCGCGTGCATCGCCGTCGTCGTGGGGGAGCGGGCCGCCATCTGTGCGATCGCCGTACCCAGGCGGATGCGCGAGGTGTGCGCCGCGATCCACGTCAGGGGCGTGAACGCGTCGCTGCCCCAGGACTCGGCGGTCCACACCGAGTCGTAGCCCAACCGCTCGGCCTCCTGGGCGAGTTCGAGGTGGCGCGGATCGGGACCGCGGCCCCAGTAGCCGAGCGCGAGTCCGAGTCGCATGACCGCTCCCATTTCTGACGTCGTGTCAGTTCGTGGTTCGGGGGGCGACTGTACGACAACGGCCCCCCACCCGGAAGACGGGTGAGGGGCCGTGACGGAAAGGCCGGGCGACGTCAGCCGCGCTGGATCCCCGTCGTGTCCTGGAGGACGCCGCGACGGCCGTCCTGCGTCTGGGCGACCAGGCCGGGGCCGCGCTGCTCGACGGCCAGGTACCACGTACCGGGCGCCAGCTCGGCGATCGGCGTCGGGGAGCCGTCCTCGGCGTACAGCGGACGCGGCACCGGCACCGCGAACCAGAACGGCGAGAAGTCACCGGCCGGGGCCTGCGCGGCCTGCGGCGCGGGCGCCGCCTGCTGCTGCGGCTGGGCGGTGGCACCGTAAGGCTGGCCGGGCTGCGCGCCGTAGGGCTGGCCCGGCTGCTGGGCGCCCGGGTAGCCGTAGCCGCCGGCGGGCTGCGCGCCGTACGGCTGCGGGGCCTGCGGACGAGGGGCGCCGATGAGGGCACCCTTCAGCGCGGGCACGAGCGGCGTGGCGACGGCGGCACCCGCGAGCACGAGAGCGGCGATCAGGCCGAGGATGGCGCCGGTGCCGGCGTCGATTCCGCCGTCCGAGGTGCCGCCGGTGTTGTTGAAGCCACCGGCCGGGTCGAAGATGTTCCCGAGCGCGCTCCACGCGGAGAAGACGGCGAGCGCGATGCCGAACTGGCCGAGGTCGAGACCGGCGACCTTCGGCACGGTGGGCAGCCCCCGGGCGACGACGATCAGCACCGCGGCGATGATGCCCGCGAGGAAGACGCTGAACAGGAGTGGTGCGCTTCCCCACGCGTTCGGGAGGTCTGCGCTGCTGGAGATCCCGTCGAGCGAATAGATGTCGAGGAACGAGGCGATGAACAGCAACACCGCTGCTCCGATCACCACGCCGTCGCCTCGAGTGAGCGAGCGGATATTCACTTCAGGTCGGTCCTTCGTCAGTCGTCCGGTCGTCGGCGGAGGCGTCGCTGTCGCTGCTGTGCCGTGCGAAGCGCGGGGGTGGCCCCATCGTAGGGAGACACTATCGTCCGCGCGGCGGGGGTGTCTGCCGCGATCCGCAGGGTGAGAACTATCCGCGCAGGAAACTCACGATTCCGTCAGACATCCCCTGCGCCGCCTTCTGCCGCCACGCGCCGCTCGTCAGCAGGGCCGCGTCCTTCGCGTCGCGCATGTTGCCGCACTCGATGAACACCTTCGGCCGGGTGGAGAGGTTGAGGCCTCCCAGGTCCTTGCGCACGTCGAGGCCGGTGCCCCCGCCGATGTAGTTCGAGGGGGCCGAGCCCGTGGCGCGCAGGAAGTTGCCCGCGACGCGCTCGCCGAGGTCGCGCGAGGGGCCGGCGATCGCCGTGGTGTCGGCGGAACCGGACTTCACGGATGCGGGAAGGATCACATGGAAGCCGCGGTTGCCCGCCGCGGAGCCGTCGGCGTGCACGGAGATCACCGCGTCCGCGTGGGCCTTGTTGCCGATCCGGGCGCGCTCGTCCACGCACGGGCCCCAGGAGCGGTCGCCGTTCTGGGTCAACTCGACGGTGGCGCCCTGCTGTTGGAGCAGGGTGCGCAGCCGGCGCGAGACGTCGAGGGTGAACTGGGCCTCGGTGTAACCGGCGTTGGTCGACGTGCCCGTCGTATCGCACTCCTTGCGGTTCGTCCCGATGTCGACGAGCCGGTTGATCTCCGTGGTGTGCCGGAAGTTGCCCGGATTGTGACCCGGGTCGATGACGACGACCTTGCCCTTGAGGGGGCCGGATCCGGCGGGCTTCGAGGAGGAGGCGGGCGCCTTCGACTTCGAGGGGGTGGCGCTCGGCGACCCGTCGCCCTTCTTGCCGTCGTCGGACTTCGACGGGGAGGGGGACGTCGTGTCCGCCCCCGCCGTCGACGACTGGCTCGCGGCGGGCAGCGTCTTCGCGGGCTCGTTCTCGCCCGGGCCGCCCGCCACCTGCCAGATCAGCCACCCGGCGAGAGCCGTCGGAACGAGCGCGGCGAGCGTCACGGTCAGCGGACCGCCGCTGAACCGGCGCGGCCGCCGGGGGCCGTCCCCGTCGCCGTCGATGAAACCGTCGCTGTCCGGACCTACGTATGACACGTGGGTGAGCCTAACGGTCGGAGCCGGTGACCGGGGCTCGGACACCGGCTCCCGTCAGATCCCGGGGCCTGTCCGGCGCAGGACGCGGAGGGAGTCCGTGGCCGAGACCTCGGTGAACGCGCCGGATTCCAGAGCTCTGAGGTAGACGCGGTACGGGGCCTGGCCCGTCCACTCGTCGATCTTGACCGGGAACACGTCGTGGATGAGGAGGAGGCCGCCCTCGGCGACGTGCGGTGCCCAGCCCTCGTAGTCGGCCGTGGCGTGCTCGTCGGTGTGGCCGCCGTCGATGAAGACGAGGCCGAGCGGGCCGCCCCAGACGGCGGCGACCTGCGGGGAGCGGCCCACCAGGGCGATGACGTGGTCCTCCAGGCCGGCCGCGTGCAGCGTGCGCCGGAACGTGGGGAGGGTGTCCATGCGGCCGACGACCGGGTCGACGGTCTCCGGGTCGTGGTAGTCCCAGCCCGGCTGCTGCTCCTCGCTGCCGCGGTGGTGGTCCACGGTGAGCGCGCTCACCCCGGCCTGGCGGGCCGCGTCGGCGAGCAGGATCGTGGAGCGCCCGCAGTACGTGCCGACCTCCAGGAGCGGGAGCCCGAGCGTGGCGGCCTCGGCGGCGGCCGCGTAGAGCGCCAGCCCTTCGCCGAGAGGCATGAACCCCTTGGCGGCCTCGAAGGCGGCGAGGATCTCCGGCTTGGGCGCCGCGCTCATGGGTTCCCCTGTCCTAGGCATGTGTACAAGGCCGCCCATGCTGCCGTACGCCCCCGTCGCTGGGTGCGGCGGGGGCGTACGGGGGGTGAGCCCGGGTCAGGGGCGATCGGGGGAGCCGCGGGTCAGCAGCTCTGCCAGAGACGGGTCATGACGCGGACGCCGAACCGCAGACCCTCCAGCGGGACGCGCTCGTCCACGCCGTGGAAGAGGCGGCCGTAGTCCAGGTCGTGCGGCAGCTTGAGGCCCTTGAAGCCGAAGCAGCGGATGTCCAGCTTGGTGAAGGCCTTGGCGTCGGTGCCGCCCGGGTTGCAGTACGGGACCGGGTGGCCGTCGGGGTCCTCGGCGCGCACGGCCTCACACATGGCGTCGACGAGCGGGCCGTCGAACGTCGTCTCCATGGCGATGTCGTGGTTGACCCACTCGCGCCGCACGGACGGCAGGAGCAACTCGTCGATGGTGTCGACGAGTTCCTGCTCGTGGCCGGGCAGGAAGCGGCCGTCGACGCGGGCGGTGGCCTTACCGGGGATGACGTTCGTCTGGTAGCCGGCGGTGAACATGGTGGGGTTCGCGGAGTTGCGGAGCACCACCTGCATGAAGTCGGCGACCGGTCCCAGCTTGGCGAGCTCGGCGTCGAGGTCGTCGGCCTCGAAGTCGATCTTCACGCCCTTGAGTTCGGCGGCCTCCGCCAGCAGCGCCCGTACGGGCTCGATGAGGCGGATCGGGAACGTGTGGCGGCCGATGCGGGTGAGGGACTCGGAGAGGTCCGTGACCGCGTTCTCGTCGTTGGGGGAGGAGCCGTGGCCGGCCCGGCCCGTCGCCGTGAGCTCCATCCAGGCCATGCCGCGCTGGGCGTTCTCGATCGGGTAGATGCGCTGTGTGTCGTCGAGCGCGTACGAGAATCCGCCGCCCTCGCCGATCGCCTCGGTGACGCCCGCGAAGAGCTCCGGGTGGTGCTCGACGAGCCAGTGCGCGCCGAACGTGCCGCCCGCCTCCTCGTCGGCGAGGAACGCGAGGACGATCTCCCGCGAGGGGCGGGTGCCGGTGCGGGCGAAATGGCGGGCGGTGGCCAGCATCACGGCCACCGTGTCCTTCATGTCGATCGCGCCGCGGCCCCACAGGTAGCCGTCGCGGATCTCGCCGGAGAAGGGCGGCACCTGCCACTCGGCGGCGTCGGCGGGCACGACGTCGAGGTGGCCGTGCACGAGGAGGGCGCCGCGGGTGCTGTCCGCGCCGGGGATACGGGCGATGACGTTCGCCCGGCCCGGCGCGCTCTCGACGAGGGTCGAGTCGATGCCGGCCTCGGCGAGACGGGCCACGACCCAGTCGGCGCAGGCGCGCTCGTCGCTCGTCGGGTTGGACGTGTCGAAGCGGATCAGCTCCGCGCACAGTCCGACGACCTCGGCCTGGGCCTCTTCGGATGCGGGGGTCAGGGCGCCGGGGGTGTTCATGCCGCTCCCACGGGGGTCGCTTCGGGGGCGGCGGGGACGGTGTCCTCGTCGTCCAGGGTGGAGGTGCCGTACGGCCGCACGAGGCCGAGGAGGCCGAGGACGGAGTACAGGAGGAAGGCGGTGGCGAGCGAGTTGAGCGCCGGGATGCCGACGGTCACGTACTTGCCGACGCAGAACGCGGCGACCCAGATCACGATCGACAGGGGCACCCAGGTCGGCGACGACGCGGGCAGTGTCCCCGCCTCGCGGGTCTCGTCGAGCGGCTTGCGCATGCGCCGGACGACCCAGTACTCGGCCACGATGATGCCGCCGATGGGCGGGATGGCGACGCCGAGCACGGACAGGAACTCGGTGAAGTGGGTCATGATGCCGACGGCCGAGAGCAGGGTGCCCGCGAGGCCGAGCGCGACGGTGACGGCGCCGCGGTGCAGGCGCTTGCCGAAGACGACCTGGAAGAAGTTGACGACACCGAGCGAGGAGCCGTACAGGTTCCAGTCGTTGATCTTCGCGGTGGACATCAGGACCACGATCACACCGAAGGCGCCCGAGGTGGAGAGCACGATGTGCGACACCTCGCTGGACTTCACCAGGTGGCCGAGCAGCACGCCCGTGAGGCCGACGATGTACTCGGAGAGGATCATCGACGAGGCGCTCTGCAGGAAGACGTGCGAGCCCTTGCGGTTGTAGCGGGTCATCTCGGGGGAGACGATCGCGCCGGTCATGTAGCCGCCCGCGATGGCGGTGGCCGCGACGGCGAGCGGGATCGTCTGCCCCGGCGCCGGCGAGCTGATCAGGTCGCCGATGGAGTGGTCCATCAGGGCGTTCGTGACCGACCAGGCGACCAGGGCGAAGAACAGCGGCGTGACGATCTTCGCGAAGAGCGCCATGTAGCGGAAGCCGAAGATGACCAGGACCGTGATGGCGAGACCCGCGGCCACGCACCACACCCACGACGGGCCGCCGACGAGCGCGGACACGCTGTTGCCGAAGATCGTGTTCTGCACGCCGAACCAGCCGACGAGGCTGACGGCGATGACGAAGCTGACCAGGGCGGAGCCGTTGCGGCCGAAGCCGATCCAGCGGGTCAGCATCGGGGTCGCGAGGCCCTCGCGCATACCGGCCAGGCCGATCGCGAAGATCACCACTTCGAGGATGACCGCGCCGAGCGTGAAGGCAAGGAACGCGTTCCCGAAGGTCATGCCGACGCCGATGGTGGCGCCCAGCGTGAACTGCGAAATGGATCCCGACTGGGCGAGCCACTGGAGCAGCATCGTCCAGAAGCCGAGGCGCTGGTCGCGCGGGACGCGGGAGAGCGAGTAGTCGTCGCTGCCCAGGTTCTTGCCCGGCTTCTCGGCTGTGGTGGCGGTCATGAGGACTCCCGGGGCTCACGGCTCTCACGGCCGAGCGTCTGAAGGTGGGACAGGGAGCCGTAGCGGCTCACGAGGTTGTCGAACTCCGCCTCGTCGTGGAAGTCGAGGCGGCCGCCCCCGTACGCCTTGGCCGTCTCGACGGCGAAGCGTGCGGCACTGGCGATGTCGGTCTCATGGCTCGCGCCGGTCTGGCAGCCGGGGACCGCGGCGGCCGAGGTGACCGCGAGGCCGACGACCGGAGCGGGCGTCGCCGTGGCCGGCTGGAGGATCGAATTGATGTGATGTGCACCGTTACCGTACGGCGTGATGTCCTGGGTGGTCACCGGGTATGTGACCAAGGGCTCACCCGTGACGACCGCGAGCAGCTCGCCGAGCGCCTCGCTGACCCGCAGCACCCACCCCTCCTTGACGGTGGGGGACAGGGCCAGGCCCTTGTGGTTGATGATCCGGTTGCCCTTGGTGGTGTCGATGGAGAGCACGGCCTCCATCTCGCCGGTGACCTCGTGCCGGTTCATCGTGGCGATGTCGACCGGGGAGTCCATGAACGGGACCGGGTCGTGCGGCGCGGTCGGCGCGTCCGGGCAGATGTGCGTGGCGACGATGACGTCACCCGGCAGCACGTCGCCCTTGCGGCGCATGTCGAGCAGCTTGGCCGCGGTGGCGAGCGCGGCGGCGGCGCCGTCCGCGTCGGAGACCAGACCCGTCATCTCGGGCCGGGCGCCTACGCCGCCGAGGCGGCCGACCACGCCGAGCGTGCGGGCCGAACCGCCGCTCGTACGTCCCGAGCTGCCCGGGATCCGTACCAGTACGAAGTCGGTCGAGCCGCGCTCGCCGGTGACGGTGGTGACCGCGGCGCCGGAGCCCTGAGGGCCCGCGACCGAGTCGAGGTACTCCACGGCACGTTTGCCGTCGGCGTTCGGGTCGTCGAGGAGTTCGACGACGTCAAGGACGTACTTCAGCATTGGGCGGCCTCTCTCGCTCCCGACACTCACTCCAGGTCGGGTGGTGCTGACAGCAGATTCGGGATCGGTTAGCGTTGTCGGCAACTGTTTCCCGTTATCTGCAATTAAGGTCTGCATGCTGAGATGCGCAGATCTTGAGAGGTGTGGCGATGAGTGAGATCCCGCTGGACCGCAGGACGCCCACCGGCGCGCTGCAGACGGTCGACCGGGCCCTGCTCGTGCTGCTCGCCTTCGAGCGGACGCGGCCGGACTGGGGCGTGACCGAGATCGCGGCGGAGTTCGGCTGGGACACCTCGGTGGCGCAGCGGCTCCTGTCCACGCTCGCCGGACGCGGCTTCCTGGTCTCCGACCCGGCGACGCGCCGCTACCGGATGGGCCCCGCCGTGCTGCGGCTCGGCCGGATGTGGGAGCGCTCGGGCTCACTCGAACTGCTCGCCGCGCCCGTCCTCGAGGAGCTGGGACGGGCGACGGGCGACACCGTCCTGTTCTGTCTGCCGGACAGCTTCCACATGCGCTGCGTCGCGGCCGTCGAGGGCGTGTCGGGGCCGCTGCGCTACTACCCGCTGGTCGGCGAGCTGTATCCGGCGCACGCCGGAGCCACCAGCAAGTCGTTCTACGCGTTCCTGCCCGACGAGCAGCGTCACCGGCTCTTCCGCGGCCGCCCCATGGCCCGCTTCACCGACCGCACGGTCACCGACCCGGACGAGCTGGAGCGGGAGCTGGTGCAGGTGCGCGCCCAGGGATACGCCTGGACGGTCGGCGAGTACGACGCCGGGATCGCGACGGTCGCCGTGCCGGTCTTCCTGGGCCGCGAGCCCTACGGCAGCCTCAGCCTCGGCGGCGCCAAGGAGCGCTTCGCCGACGGGATCGAGGGCCGGCTCGACGCCCTGCGCAAGGCGGCGAGCCTGCTGGAGAAGCGGCTCACCCATCCCCCGCAGCGCACGCGCAAGCCGCGCGGCCCGCAGTCCTGAAGTCCTGAAGTCCTGAAGTCCCCAGGTCCTGAAGTCCCATGTCCTGAAGCCCTCCAGCCCTGCCCCCGGCCCTGAAGTGCCGAGCCACCCCTGAGGAGTTACTCCCTTGAATCTGCTGCTGCTCTCCAACTCCACCCAGTACGGCCGCGGTTACCTCGCGCACGCCCTGGACACCGTCAGCGGCTTCCTGCCCCCGAAGGCCCGGCTCGCGTTCGTGCCGTACGCCCTCGCGGACCACGACACGTACACGGACCGGGTGCGGGGCGCGCTCGAAGGTGCCGGGATCGGCGTGCGCGGTGTGCACGAGGGCGACGACCCGGTGGCCGAACTCGCCGCCGCCGACGCCGTGTTCATCGGAGGCGGCAACTCCTTCCGGCTGCTGAGCGCGCTCTACCGCACCGGCCTGCGCGACGCCCTGATCAAGGCGGTCGGCGGCGGCCTGCCCTACATGGGCGCGAGCGCCGGCACGAACATGGCGGCGCCCAGCCTGCGCACGAGCAACGACATGCCGATCGTGCAGCCCCCGTCGTTCGAGGCGCTCGGCCTCGTCCCCTTCCAGATCAACCCGCACTACCTGGACCCGGACCCGGCCTCCACGCACAAGGGCGAGACCCGCGAGGAGCGTCTCACCGAGTTCCTCGAGGAGAACGACGTGCCGGTGCTCGGCCTGCGTGAGGGGTCCTGGCTGCGGGTGAACGGAGAACGCGCCGCGGTTCAGGGCGAGCGTGCTGCCCGCCTCTTCACCCGCGACGCGTCCCCGAAGGAGCTGCCGGTCGGCTCCGATGTCTCCGAACTGCTCAGCTGTGAGCCGCGGTTCGACTCTCCTGTGCGATGAGTTCCAGGGCCAGGTCGACGTCGACCGGCCGGTCCTCGCCGTGGTGCGTCGCAGCGGAGGCCCGCGGCGCGTGCCCGGCGGCGGTGGCGGCCAGCACGTACGAGCCGCCGGCCGGGACCTCCAGGGCGTAACGGCCCTCGTGGTCGGTGAGCGCGGCGCCCGCCTGGCGGCCGCGCCGGTCGATCAGCGTGACCTTGGCCCGGGCGACGGGCAGGCCCGCCGCGTCGAGGACCTGCCCGCGGAATCCCCCGAGGACCGCCTCGGCGCGCTCCAGTGCCGCGTCCTCCTCGCTGCTGGCGCGCAGCTGCGGCTTGGTCGCCTGCCGCTGCCTCGGCAGGAAGACGGCGAGCAGGACGCCCATGGCGACCGCGCCGGTGGCGATGAGGAACGAGATGTGGAAGCCGTGCATGGTGGGTACGGCCGCGCCGCCGACGTGGTTCGCCGTGTTGGCGAGGACCATGCCGATCACGGCGCTCGACACCGAGGTGCCGATGGACCGCATCAGGGTGTTGAGGCCGTTGGCCGCACCCGTCTCGGACGCGTCGACGGCGCCGATGATCAGGGCGGGCAGTGAGGAGTACGCGAGTCCGATGCCGGCGCCCACGACCACCGAGATGACGATGGTCTGCCAGGCGGCGCTCATCAGGCCGAGGCCGGCGCCGTAGCCGATCGCGATGATCAGCATGCCGAGGATCAGGGTGATCTTCGGGCCGTACTTCGCCGAGAGGCGCGCGTACACGGGGGCCGTGAACATCATCGTGAGGCCGAGCGGCGCCACGCACAGGCCCGCGACGACCATCGACTGGCCGAGGCCGTAGCCGGTCGCCTTCGGGAGCTGGAGGAGCTGCGGGAGGACGAGCGAGATCGCGTAGAAGGCGACACCGACCATGATCGAGGCGAGGTTGGTGAGGAGCACCTCGCGCCGGGCCGTGGTGCGCAGGTCCACGAGCGGGGCCTTGAGCTTCAGCTCCATCACGCCCCACAGCACGAGCACGACGAAGGCCGCGCCGAACAGGCCGAGCGTCGTCGGGTCGGTCCAGCCCCAGTCGCTGCCCTTGGTGATCGGCAGCAGGAAGAGGACGAGCCCGGCGGACAGGCCGAGCGCGCCGAGGACGTCGAAGCTGCCCTCGGCCTTGACGGAGCTCTCCGGGACGAAGAGGAGGGTGAGCAGGATCGCGACGACGCCGAGGCCCGCCGCGCCGAAGAAGAGGGCGTGCCAGTCGGCGTGCTGGGCCACGAGGGCCGCCAGCGGGAGCGCGAGTCCGCCGCCGACGCCGATGGAGGAGCTCATCAGGGCCATCGCGGACCCGAGCTTCTCGCGCGGCAGCTCGTCGCGCATCAGGCCGATGCCGAGGGGGATGGCGCCCATGGCGAAGCCCTGGAGGGCGCGTCCCACGATCATCACGAGGAGATCGCTGGTGAAGCCCGCGACGAGCGAGCCGACGACCATGACCGCGAGGCTGGTGAGCAGCATCCGGCGCTTGCCGTAGAGGTCGCCGAGGCGGCCCATGATCGGCGTGGAGACGGCGCCCGCGAGGAGGGTCGAGGTCATGACCCAGGTCGCGTTGGAGGGGGCGGTGCCGAGCAGGACCGGGAGGTCCTTGATGACCGGTACGAGAAGCGTCTGCATCACCGCGACGGTGATACCGGCGAAGGCGAGTACGGGGACGACTCCGCGTATTCCGCGTTGCGCGGTCGGCCGTTGGGTCGTCTGCGTCATTACGTAGTGCCTCCGGGGGCAGAGAGTTCAGGCGTCGCGCGGGCAGCGGGTTTCGCGCGTCGGGTACGTGCAAGCTGAACCCGTTACCTGGGGCGACTATTCCGACGGGCGTCGTACAAGGGGAAGTCTTGAAGGTCTTTACCTTTTGATTACACGTCTCGCCCACTGTCTGACCTTCCGTCAGATTGGAACGTGTTCTACCGTGCGCCGCATGGGCATCGCGATCACGCAGGAGCAAGAGGAGCTGTCGGACGCCGTGCGCGGCTGGCTCGCACGCGCCGTCCCGCCCGAGGAAGTGCGCAAACTGCTCGACGCCCCCGCGGTCGCCGCGGGCCGCCCCGCCCACTGGGACGGACTCGCCGGGCAGGGGCTGCTCGGCCTCCATCTCCCCGAGGAGTACGGCGGAGGCGGCGGCGACCTCGTCGACCTCGCGGTCGTCCTCGAAGAGGCGGGCCGGGCCGCGCTGCCCGGCCCCTTCGCGGCCAACGCCGCCGCCTCGCTGGTGCTGCGCCACGCAGGGTCCGCCGGCCTCGCCGCGTCCCTCGCGTCCGGCGACCGCATCGGCGCCGTCGCCCTCGGTACGGGAACGCTGACCGCCGTCACCGTGTCCGACGGGCTCGTCCTCGACGGGGTGGCGCCGCCCGTCCTGTCCGGGGGCGACGCCGACCTGCTCCTCCTGGCCGCCGAGTCCGCGACCGGGACCGTGTGGGTCGCCGTCGACACGGACACCGCCGGACTCAGTAGCCGCGTCCACGAGAGCGCCGACCCCACACGCCCCACCGCGGAGATCACCGCCCGGGGAGCCCTGGTGCCGGGCGCCCGGATCCTCGCCGTCGACACAGCCACCGTCCGTGACCTGGCCTCCGTCGTCCTCGCGGCCGACGCGTGCGGCGTCGCGGCCTGGGCGCTGCACACGGCGGCGGAGTACGCGAAGGTCCGGGAGCAGTTCGGCCGGCCGATCGGACAGTTCCAGGGCATCAAGCACCTGTGCGCGGACATGCTCGTCCGGGTCGAGCAGGCGCGGGCGCTGGTGTGGGACGCGGCACGGGCGGCGGGCGAGGGCCGGACCGGCGCGGAGACGGAGGAAGGGGAGGCCGGCGCCGGGGTGCCGGGTTCCGTCGAGGGGCCGGACGGGGGCGCGGCGCGCGAGCTGGCCGTGGCTCTCGCCGTCGGGGCCGCGCTCGATGCCGCGTACTCCTGCGCCAAGGACTGTGTGCAGGTCCTCGGCGGGATCGGGTTCACCTGGGAGCACGACGCGCATCTGTATCTGCGGCGGGCCGTCGTCGCGCGGCAGCTGCTCGGCGCGGGGGACGCGCACCGGCTGCGGGCGGTGCGGCTCGCGGAGGGCGGGGCGCGGCGCGAGCTGCGCCTGGAACTGCCGGCGGAGGCGGAGACGTTCCGGGTGCGGGCCCGCGAGGCCGTCGAGGGGCTGCATGGTCTCGACCCGGCCGCGGCCCGCCGTGCCCTCGCGCCCACCGGGTACGCGGCGCCTCACCTGCCCGAGCCGTACGGCCTCGGCGCGGGCCCCGTGCAGCAGCTCGCCGTACAGCAGGAGCTCGCCGCCGCGGGCGTCCGCGTCAGCGACCTCGGCATCGGGACCTGGGTCGTCCCCTCGCTCCTCGCCTACGGCACCCCGGAGCAGCGGGACCGCTACCTGCTGCCCACCCTGCGCGGCGACGTCCTGTGGTGCCAGCTGTTCTCCGAACCCGGCGCCGGCTCCGACCTGGCCTCGCTGCGGACGAAGGCCGAGCGCACCGAGGACGGGCGCTGGCGCGTCAACGGGCAGAAGGTGTGGACGAGCGCCGCCCAGTGGGCCGACCACGGGATCCTGCTCGCCCGCACCGACCCGGACGCGCCCAAGCACAAGGGGCTCACCTATTTCGTCGTCGACATGAAGCGGACCGAGGGCATCGACGTACGGCCCCTGAAGGAGATCACCGGGGACTCGCTCTTCAACGAGGTGTACTTCGACGACGTGCTCCTGCCCGAGGACGCCGTGGTGGGGCAAGTGGACGACGGCTGGCGCGTCGCCCGGAACACGCTCGGCAACGAACGGGTCCACATGGCCGACCAGTTGACCTTCGACACGGGCCTGGAGGCACTGATCGCCCGCGCCGGAACACTCGACGGCGCGTACCGGGCGCGGATCGGCGCGCTCGCCACGGAGGCGCACGCCCTGGCCTGCATCGGGCTGCGCACGACGATGCGACAGGTGGCCGGCGCGGAGCCCGGCCCCGGGGCGTCCGTACGAAAACTGGTGCAGACGCCGCACCAGCAGAAGGTCGCCGAACTCGCGCTGGAGCTGCTCGGCCCCGAGGGCGCCCTGAGGGAGGGGGCGGGGGAGCGTGCCCTCCACGGGTTCCTGATGTCGCGGTGCCTGACGATCGCCGGCGGCACGACGCAGGTGCAGCTGAACGTGGTGGCGGAACGGATCCTGGGGCTGCCTCGCGACTGAGGTCCGGGCTCGCGCGGGTCCGGGCTCGCCGGCGTCCGGGCCGCCCCTGGGCCGTATCGTCGCCGCGTGGAGCTCAGACACCTCTCAGGATTCGTCGCCGTCGCCGAGGAACTGCACTTCGGGCGGGCCGCCGAGCGGCTGCACATCGCGCAGTCGCCGCTCAGCCAGCAGATCAGGCTGCTCGAGCGGGATCTGGGCGTCAAGCTGTTCGACCGGACCACCCGGACCGTGCGGCTCACCGCCGCCGGGCACGCGCTGCTCGGGCCCGCCCGGCATCTGCTCGCCGAGGCCTCGGCGGTGCGCAGGACCGTCCAGGCCGCGCACCTCGGGGAGGTGGGGCGGGTCACCGTCGGGTTCGCCGGAGCCAGCAGCTACTCCGCGCTGCCTCTGCTCACCCGCGCCGTCAACTCCGAACTCCCCGGTATCGAGCTGGTGTTGGAGGGGCAGACCTACACCGGTGAGGCGCTCGGGAGGATCGCGGACGGGTCCCTCGACGTGGGGTTCGTGGCGCTCCCGGTGCGGCGCGGGATCACCGCGCGCGTCGTGCGCATGGAGCGCCTCGTCCTCGCGCTGCCCGACAGTCATCCGCTCGCCCGGCAGGACGAGGTCCACTTCGCCGAGCTGGCGCACGAGCCGTTCGTGACGTTCCCCGTCGCCCGCGGCTCGGCGGTGCGCGAGGCCATGGTGCAGGCCTGCCACGACGCCGGGTTCGCCCCGCGGATCGCGCAGGAGGCGCCGGACTCGTACAACATGCTCGCGCTCGTCGGGGCGGGCGTCGGGCTCGCCGTCGTCGTGGCGTCCGCGCGCGCCATCCATCTGGAACACGTCGTGTTCCGCCCGCTGGTCGGGGACGACGTGCCGGTGCTCCCCATCGCCCTCGGCTGGCGCACCGGAAACCGCTCGGCACCGCTCCAGGCGGTCCTGCGCGTGGCGGAGGAAGTCCTGCCGACGCCCCCGGACGCGCCCGACGCCGCCGCGTGACGCCTCACATCTTGACGGATGACGTCTGACTGGAGCCCGGTATTGGTCTTGGACACATCCTAATGAGCGGGTGCAGAGTGATCCACGTCTCGCGACGGAGCGATGAGCGCCGGGCGCGGAGCGTGGACGGGCCCCGGCCGCTCGGTGGCCCCGCCCCCTCCGGCCCGTCCCCTCCCCAGCGGGATGCCGCTACGAGAGGACGCTCGTCATGCAGCACGACGCCCCAGTCCCCGGGGTCAGCGCAACCCAGGCCCGTGACGCCCGCCGCGCCGGTGTCACCGCCTTCGTCGGGACCACCATCGAGTGGTTCGACTTCTACATCTACGGCTCCGCATCCGCTCTGGTCCTCGGCAAGATCTTCTTCGCCGAGGCCTCGCCGGCCGTAGGTACCCTCGCCGCCTTCGCCACCTTCTGGGTCGGCTTCCTGGCCCGCCCCCTCGGCGGCCTGATCTTCGGCCACTTCGGCGACCGCTACGGCCGCAAGAAGGCCCTCGTCACCACGCTCACCATGATGGGCGCCGCCACCTTCTGCGTCGGGCTGCTCCCGGGCTACGCCCAGATCGGCGTCGCCGCGCCCGTCCTCCTCGTGCTGCTGCGCATGATCCAGGGCGTCGCGATGGGCGGCGAGTGGGGCGGCGCCGTCCTCATCGCCACCGAGTACGCCCCGCCCAAGCGCAAGCTCCTGTACGGGGCGTTCGCCCAGCAGGGCTCGCCCGTCGGCAACCTCCTCGCCACGCTCGCCTTCCTGGGCATCGCCCAGCTCCCGGACGCCGCCTTCGAGTCCTGGGGCTGGCGCGTCCCGTTCCTCTTCTCGGCCGTGCTCGTCGCCGTCGGCCTGTTCATCCGCCTGCGGCTCGCCGAGACCCCCGAGATGGCCGCGGCCCTGGAGCGCAAGCAGACGTCCAAGCTGCCGATCAAGGACGTCCTGACCCGCTCGCCGATGCTGGTCCTGCTCGGAGTGCTCGCCGGTACGGCCGGTGTCGCGATCACCTACGTCAAGACGACGTTCGCCCTGTCCTGGGCCACCTCCGACCTCGGCTTCGACCGCACGTCGTTCCTGACCGTCATCTCGCTCGCGCTGGTCGTGCAGGTCGTCGTGCAGCCCTTCGGCGCCGTCCTCGCGAGCAAGTGGCCCGTACGCAAAGCCGTGTTGTGGATGCTGCTGCCCGAATTCGTCGTGCTGCCGCTGATGTTCGTCCTCGTCGGGACGGGGAACTTCTGGCTGGCCGTCCTCGGCATGGGCCTCGCCACCTTCCCTCACGCCATGTACTACGCGGCGCTCGCCGGGATCCTCGCGCGGGTCTTCCCCGTCGAGGTCCGCTACACGGGGATGTCCCTCTCGTACCAGCTCTGCACGACGCTGTTCGCCGGGACCGCGCCGATCGTCTCCCAGTACCTGCTCAACGCCACCGGCTCGATCTGGCCCGTCGTCGCGCTCGGCCTCGGCTACACCCTCGTGACCCTCGTCGGTGTCCTGCCGCTGCTCGCCCGTACCGCCGCCGCGCAGGAGCCCGCCGCCGTCACCACCCGCACCGCCTCCCACGCCTGACCCGGAGTGATCCCCCGATGAACTACGCCGACCGCGACCCCGCGCTGCGCCCCTTCCTCGACCGTGTCCTGTCCGCCGACGACCGCGCCCGCGTCGAGCCGCTCCTGACCGAACTCGGCGCGCTCGCGGCCGGCGACCTCGACCGGCAGGCCGCACTCGCCGACGCCAACCCGCCCCGCCTCGTCCAGTACGCCCCCGGCGGCGAGCGCGTCGACGAGATCGAGTACCACCCGGCCCACGACCGCGCCGCCGCCATCGCCTACGAGGAGTTCGGGCTCGCCGCGATGTCGCACCGCCCCGGCGTCCACGGCTGGCCGTCCAAGGTCCCGCACACCGTCAAGTACGCCCTGTCCTACCTCTATGTGCAGTCCGAGTTCGGCATGGCCTGCCCCCTGTCGATGACGGACTCGGCCGCCCGGATCCTGCGCCTGTTCGACCCCGAGCGGTACGCGGCCGAGATCGCCGCGCTCTCCTCCACCGACCCCGGACTGCGGGCCACCGGCGCGATGTTCATGACGGAGAAGCAGGGCGGCACCGACGTCGGCCTGACGGAGACCGTCGCCACCGACCAGGGTGCGCACTGGACGCTGACCGGCAAGAAGTGGTTCGCGTCCAACCCGGGCGCCGACGTGATCCTCACCCTCGCCCGCGTGCCAGGCCAGGGCGAGGGCACCCGCGGCCTCGGCATGTTCCTCGTCCCGCGCCTGCGCCCCGACGGCACCCGTAACGCGATCCGCATCGACCGCCTCAAGGACAAGCTCGGCTCGAAGTCCATCGCGAGCGGCGAGGTCACCCTCGAAGAGGCGTACGCGACCCCGGTCGGCCGGCTCACCCACGGATTCCGGCAGATGGCCGAGATGCTCAACGTCTCCCGGCTGTCCAACGCCATGCGCGCCGCCGCCCTGATGCGCCGCGCCGTCCGCGAGTCCGTCGACCACACCCGCGTACGCCACGTCTTCGGCAGGCCGCTCTTCGAGCAGCCCCTGATGCGGGCCACGCTCCTGCCGATGATCATCGACACGGAAGGCGCGCTCGCGCTCGTCCTGGAGGCGGCCGCGCGCCTGACGGCCGCGGACGAAGGAGCCGCCGACGGCGAAGGAGGGGCGGCCCGCGAGCTCGTCCGCGTCCTCACCCCGCTCGCCAAGCACACCCTGTGCAAGCGCGCCCGCTCCGTCACCGGCGAGGCGATGGAGATCCGGGGCGGCAACGGCTACATCGAGGACTGGGTCAACCCCCGGCTCGTGCGCGACGCCCACCTCGGCTCCATCTGGGAGGGCTCCTCGAACGTCATCGCGCTCGACGTGCTGCGCTGCATGCGCCGCCAGGGGGCCCACCGCACCCTCGCCGACACGTACGGCGACCGCGCCGAGACGCGGGGCCGCTGGGAGCTGCTGCGCAAGAAGGGTGACGCACTCCTCGAACTCCCCACGGACGAACAGGAGATGAGGATCGGCCGCTACGCCGACGAGCTCACGCGCGCCGTCATGGAGACCCTCCTGTACGACCAGGCCGCGCACGAGACGGAGACCACCGGCAACGGCCGCGCCCTCCTCGTCGCCCGCACCTGCACCGCGCTCCTCGACGACCCGGACACCCCGCCCCGCGCCGCACTGGACCACCTGGCCGAACTGGCCGAGGGTGGACGGGTGGCGCCCTCACCGGCGCAGGAGATCCCGGCGAAGGAGAACACTGTGAAGGAGCCCGCCGCACATGCCTGAGCAGCCCCGCCCCGCCGCACCGCTGGCCGGTATGAAGGTCGTGGACCTGTCCAAGATCCTCGCCGGGCCCTACGTCACCATGTCGCTCGCCGACCTCGGCGCCGACGTCATCAAGGTCGAGCACCCCGACGGCGGCGACCCGACGCGCGCCTGGGGCCCTCCCTTCAACGGCCCCGACGCGACCTACTACCTGGCCGCCAACCGCAACAAGCGCTCCGTCACCCTCGACCTCAAGTCCCCCGGGGGACAGGAGGCCGTCCACCGCATGCTCGCCGACGCGGACGTGATGGTGGAGAACTTCCGCCCCGGCAGCTCGCTCGCCCGCGCCTTCGACTACCGCGAACTCAGCGAGCGCTACCCGCGGCTGGTCATCCTGCACATCTCCGCGTTCGGCGACACGGGCCCCCTGCGCGACGAGCCCGGCTACGACATGGTGGCCCAGGCGTCGGCCGGCCTGATGTCCCTGACCGGCGAACCCGACGGGCCGCCCGTGAAGGCCGGCTACGCGATGGGTGACCTGGGCGCCGCCCTCTTCGGCCTCATCGGCGTCAACGCCGCCCTCGTCGAACGCGAGCGCACGGGCCACGGCCAGTACGTCACCACCTCCCTGTACGAGTCCCAGCTCGCCCTGCACATCAACTGGGCCACCGGCTACTTCGCCACCGGGGAGCGCCCCACCCGCCTCGGCTCCGGCCATCCGAGCCTCGTCCCGTACCAGGCCTACCCGGCGTCCGACGGGCACTTCGTGATCGCCGTCGGCAGCGACGGCCTCTTCCGCAAGCTGAGCGAGGCGCTCGGCCACCCGGAGTGGGCCGACGACCCGCGGTTCGCCACCAACCGCGCGCGCGTCACGCACCGCACGGCTCTCAACGCCAAGCTGGAATCCGTCCTCGTCGACGACACCGTGGCCAACTGGTGCGCCCTGCTGAAGCCGCGTGGCGTCCCGGTCGCGCCGATCCGCACCCTCGACGAGGTCTACGACTGCCCGCAGACCGAGGCGCTCGGCATGGTGCAGAAGGTCGACCACCCGGAGGTGGGCCCGCTCCAGCAGGTCGCGTTCCCCGTCACCTTCCGCGGCGAGCGCCCCGCGGTGCGCACCGCCCCGCCCACCCTCGGCCTGCACAGCCGGGACATACTCACCGAACTCGGCTACGACGAGTCCGCCATCGACCGCCTGCTCGACCACCCTCAAGGAGCCTGATCATGCCGTTCGCCGCCCTCGACCCCGTCGACCCGCTGAACCTCGAAGCGCTCCTCACCGACGAGGAGCGGGCCGTGCGCGACACGGTCCGCCAGTACCTCGACGACAAGGTCGAGCCGCACATCGCCGAGTGGTTCGAGAGCGGGGAGCTGCCCGCACTGCCCGAACTCGCCCGCGAATTCGGCAAGATGGGCCTGCTCGGCATGCATCTGGAGGGCTACGGGTGCGCCGGCATGTCGGCCCGCGCGTACGGCATCGCATGCCGCGAGCTGGAGGCGACGGACTCCGGTCTGCGCTCCTTCGTGTCCGTGCAGGGTTCGCTGGCCATGTTCGCGATCCACCGCTTCGGCTCCGAGGAGCAGAAGCAGGAGTGGCTGCCGCGCATGGCCGCGGGCGAGGCCATCGGCTGCTTCGGCCTGACCGAGCCCGACCACGGCTCCGACCCGGCGTCCATGACGACGCGCGCGCGGCGTGACGGCGACGACTGGATCCTCGACGGCCGCAAGATGTGGATCACGAACGGCTCGGTCGCGGCCGTCGCCGTCGTGTGGGCGCAGACCGAGGACGGCGTGCGCGGCTTCGTCGTGCCCACCGACACCCCCGGCTTCTCGGCGCCGCTGATCAAGCACAAGATGTCGCTGCGGGCGAGCGTGACCAGCGAGCTGGTCCTCGACGGCGTACGCCTGCCCGCGTCCGCCCGGCTGCCCGAGGCGCGGGGCGTGGGCGCGCCGCTGACCTGCCTGAACGAGGCGCGCTACGGCATCGTGTGGGGCGTCACGGGCGCCGCGCGCTCGGCCTGGCAGGCGGCCGCCGACTACGCGGGCCAGCGCGAGCAGTTCGGCAAGCCGATCGCCGCGTTCCAGCTCACCCAGCAGAAGCTGGTCGACATGGCGCTCGAACTGCACAAGGCGACGCTGACGGCGCTGCGCCTGGCCGATCTGAAGGACTCGCCCGCCGGTGTCCACCCGGCGCAGATCAGCTTCGGCAAGCTGAACAACGTCCGTGAGGCCATCGAGATCTGCCGCACCGCCCGCACGATCCTCGGCGCCAACGGCATCTCGCTGGAGTACCCGGTGATCCGCCACGCCAACAACCTGGAGTCCGTGCTCACGTACGAGGGCACGACCGAGATGCACACCCTCGCCCTCGGTCAGGCGCTCACGGGTCACGCCGCCTTCCGCTGAGCCTGTCGCACAAGCCCGGGGAAGCCCTTCCCTCGGCGGCCCGCTCCTGCCAGTATCTGACGACTCGTCAGATACTGGCAGGAGGCCGTTTCCATGGGCAAGGCGTACATAGTCGGCGTCGGAATGACCAGGTTCGAGAAGCCCGAGAGCCGCGACTGGCAGTACTGGGACATGGCGAAGGAGGCCGGGACCAAGGCCCTCGACGACGCCGGCGTCTCCTACGAGGACGTGGAGCAGGTCCCCGTCGGCTACTGCTTCCAGGCCTCGACCGCCGGGCAGCGCGCGGTCTACGAACTCGGCCTGACCGGCGTACCCGTCTACAACGTCAACAACAACTGCGCGACGGGGTCGAGCGCGCTGATGCTCGCCCGGCAGTTCGTCGAGGGCGGCATCAACGACTGCGTACTGGCGCTCGGCTTCGAGAAGATGCAGCGCGGCGCGCTCGGCGGGGGAGCCGACGGGGGAGACTTCAAGACGTCACCGGTCGCCCGGCACTACGGCGTCATGGCCGCGAAGCACGGCTTCGAGATGTCCCCGCCCACCGCCCAGATCTTCGGCGACGCGGCCCGCGAGCACATGGAGAAGTACGGCACGACCGAGGCCCAGCTCGCCGCCGTGGGGGCCAAGAACCACCGGCACTCCGTGAACAACCCGTACGCCCAGTTCCAGGACCCGTACACCGTCGACGAGATCCTCGCCGCGAAGACCATCCACGCGCCGCTCACCAAGCTCCAGTGCTCACCCACCTCCGACGGCGCGGCGGCGGCCGTCGTCGTGTCGGAGCGGTTCGTCGAACTCCACGACCTCGGCGACAAGGCCGTCGAGATCGCCGCCCAGGCCATGACGACCGACACGGGGGAGTCCTTCGCCTCCGGCTCCTGCATCGACGTCGTCGGACAGCCCATGTCACGCGCCGCCGCCACCCGCGTCTACGAGGCGTCCGGGCTCGGCATCGAGGACGTCGACGTGATCGAGCTGCACGACTGCTTCTCCGTCAACGAACTCCTCACCTACGAAGCGCTCGGCATGTGCGCGCCGGGCGCCTCCGGCAAGCTCGTCGAGGAGGGCGGGACGACGTACGGCGGACGCTGGGTCGTGAACCCGTCGGGCGGTCTCATCTCCAAGGGCCACCCGCTCGGCGCCACCGGCATCGCCCAAGCGGCGGAACTCACCTGGCAGTTGAGGGGCGAGGCCGGTGCGCGACAGGTCCGGGACGCCCGCGTCGGACTCGCCCACAACATCGGTCTGGGCGGCGCCGCCGTCGTGACGATGCTGCGCAGGTCCTAGGCCCATGGGGACGGGTCCTAGTCCCCGCGGACCAGCGCCGGGTGCGCCGAAATCCTGATGTACGGACCGACAGTGGCCTGCGACCATGACACTCATGCTTGAAGCCCCTGTCGACACCACGACCGCCCGCAAGGCCGCGCCGCCCACCTGGCTCGTCGTGGCCGCCGCCTGCGCCGGACAGTTCCTCGTCGTCCTCGACGTCTCCGTCGTCAACGTCGCCCTGCCGTCCATGCGAGCGGACCTGGGGCTCAGCGCCACCGGGCTGCAATGGGTGGTCAACGCCTACTCGATCGCGTTCGCCGGGTTCATGCTGCTCGGCGGGCGGGCCGGCGACCTCTTCGGGCGCAAGCGGATGTTCCTCGTGGGGCTCGGGCTCTTCACGCTCGCCTCCCTCGCGGGCGGCCTCGCGCAGGAGGGCTGGCAGCTCCTCGCCGCCCGCGCCGTCCAAGGGCTCGGCGCCGCGGTCCTCGCGCCGTCGACGCTCACCATCCTGACGTCCGCCGTCCCGGAGGGCGCCGCCCGCGCCCGGGCCATCGCGACCTGGACCGCCGTCGGGGCGGGCGGCGGCGCGGCCGGCGGCCTCGTCGGCGGCGTGCTCACCGAGGGCCTCGACTGGCGCTGGGTGCTGCTGATCAACGTCCCCCTGGGCGCTCTGGTGTTCACGGCCGCCGCCCGCTGGATCCAGGAGTCGAAGGCGGGCGGCGAGCGGCGCCTCGACCTGCCGGGCGCCGTCCTCGTCACGGCGGGCACCGCGACCCTCGCCTACGGCGTCGTGCAGACCGAGGCCGAGGGCTGGGGCGCCGCCGCGACCCTGATACCGCTCGGCGTCGCCCTGGCGCTGATCGTGACGTTCCTCGCCGTCGAGGCGCGCACGCGGCTGCCGCTGATGCCGCTCGGCCTGTTCCGGGTCCGCGCGGTCGCGGCGGCCAACGCGGCGATGTTCGTGTGCGGCATGGGCAGCTTCGCGATGTGGTTCTTCATGACCCTGTACGCGCAGAACGTCCTCGGCTACACCCCGATCGAGGCCGGCCTGGCCCTCGTGCCCAGCTCGCTCGCCGTCGTCGCCGGATCCAAGATCGCCCCGCGCCTGATGCGCCGCGCGGGCGCCCGGGCCGTCGCGGTGTCCGGCGTGCTCGTCACGACCGCCGGGTTCACCTGGCAGTCGACGATGAGTTCGCACGGCGGTTACGTCACCGCGATCATGCTGCCGGGCATGGTGATGATGGCGGGCGCCGGGCTCGCGATGACGCCGCTGGCCTCGCTCGCCACATCGGGGGCCGCGCCCGGGGACGCCGGTCTGGTGTCCGGACTCGTCAACACCTCGCGGACGCTGGGCGGTTCGCTGGGGCTCGCGATCCTGTCGACCGTGGCGGCCGGCCGCTCCGGCGGGGGAACCGGCGCCCAGGACCTCACCGACGGGTACGCGGCCGCGTTCCGCTGGGGCGCGGGGATCCTCCTGGTGGCGGTGGTCCTGCTGGTGACGTGGATGCCGCGCGCGAAGGAAAGCCGGCAGACGGTGAGTTGAGGGGCCGGGAGGCCGTCACAGCCACCCCTGCTGGCGCGCCTCCCGCATCGCCTCCATGCGGTTACGGGTCCCTGTCTTGCCGATGGCCGAGGACAGATAGTTGCGCACCGTCGACTCCGACAGGTGCAGCTTGCCCGCGATGTCGGAGACCGTGGCCCCGTCCACGGACGCCTTCAGGACGTCGCACTCGCGGGTCGTCAGCGGGTTCGGGCCCGCGCTGAGCGCGGCCGCCGCGAGCGCCGGGTCGATGACCGTCTCGCCGCGCAGGACCCGCCGGACCGCCTCCGCGAGATCCTCCACCGGCCCGTCCTTGACCAGGAATCCGGCCGCGCCCGCCTCCATCGCCCGGCGCAGATAGCCCGGCCTGCCGAAGGTCGTCAGGATCAGGACCCGGCAGTCCGGGCACTGCTCACGCAGGTCGGCCGCCGCCTCCAGGCCGCTGCGGCCCGGCAGTTCGATGTCGAGCAGCGCCACGTCGGGCCGTGTCTCCAGCGCCGCCCCGACGATCGCGTCTCCCCTCCCGACCTGAGCGACGACCTCGATGTCCTCCTCCAGACCGAGCAGCAGCGCGAGCGCGCCCCGCATCATGCCCTGGTCCTCGGCGAGGAGCACTCGTACGGACTTCGCGGGCCGGTGGTCCCGGGGCATCTCGTTCACGGGCCCAGGGTAGAGCGACCCGCGCGCCGTCACCCCGCGCGTTCCGGCACCGGCACCGCGTCCGGCTCCACTTCGCCCGGCAGGACCGGGAGTTCGGCCGTCACCGTGAAGCCGCGCGTGGCCGGCCCCGCCTCCAGGGAGCCGCCCGCCGCGCCGAGCCGCTCGGTCAGGCCCCGCAGGCCGGTACCGCCGACGCCCGGCTCGGGCGGCTCGGCCGCGGCGCCGCGCCCGTTGTCGTGGACCCTGAGCCGTACGCGCTCCGGGTTGCCGTCCACGGAGATCTCGCAGCGCGCCGCCCCGCTGTGGCGCACCGCGTTCGTGACGGCCTCCCGCACCACCCAGCCGAGCAGCGCCTCCGTCTGCGCGGCGAGCGGCGGGCCCGACTGGCGTACGACAGGCTCGATCCCGGCCGCCGTGAGCGCCGAGCGGGCGCGGTCGAGCTCGGTGGTGAGACTGCCCTCGCGGTATCCGGTGACCGCCTCGCGGATCTCGGTCAGCGCCTGCCGGCCGACGGACTCGATGTCCGACACCTGCGTGAGCGCCGCGTCGAGGTCGCGGCGGGCGAGCCGGCGGGCCGCCTCCGACTTCACCACGATCACGGACAGCGTGTGCCCGAGCAGGTCGTGCAGGTCGCGGGAGAACCGCAGCCGCTCCTGCTCCACCGCACGGTGCGCCAACTCCTCTCGCGCGGCGCGCAGTTCACGTACCGCCTCGGCCAGGGAGAGGATCGCGGCGGTCACCATCGTGGACAGGAACGTGCCGTACGCGATGTTGAGCGCGTCCCAGCCCTCCTTGAGGCCGCCGATGGTCCCGGCGAGCGCGCTCAGGCCGAGGGCGACCTGGCCGAGGCGGCGGCCCCGCACGACCGCGCCCACCGCGAGGCCGAGCAGCGGGAAGAACATCAGCCAGCTGCCGCCGTAGGCGATGGCCAGCCCGCAGGTGAGCAGGCCCATCGCGATCAGCGCCAGGAGCGTGTAGCGGGCCTCGCGCCGCTTCTTGTCGAAGGCCTGGAACACGACCGAGATGTAGAGGCTGTTGAAGACGAACAGGCCGATGCCGCCGATCCAGGGGTTGGCCGTCTTGCCCTGGAGGAGGTTCGAGAAGGCGCCGAGCCCCATCAGGAGCCAGGGCAGCAGCGCGAATCCGTTCGGCGGCGGGCCCATGGGCCCGCCCTGGTCAGCCGCCCCGCTGTTCTTCGCGCCCTTGCCCCCGGCCCGCCACTCCGCCTTCCACACGTCCCGGTCCGCCTTCCACTCCTGGCGGGCGTCCCGCAGCTCCACGATCCGGCAGGTGACTCGGTGCTTCCAGGACATGGCTCCCCAGCTCCCCGTTCAGATGGTCCGCGCGGCCCTGCGGTACGACACCACAGCGTACGAACCGAAGGCCAGCAGCCAGGCGGCGAGCACCGTGACCGCGGCGGCCGACGGCGCGTGCCCGTCGGCCACGGCCGTACCGAGCTGCGCGAACCGGTTCGTCGGTGTGTACGACGACACGGACTGCAGCCACCCGGGGAAGAGCGCGATCGGGAACCACAGGCCGCCGAGGACGGAGAGCCCCAGGTTGCACACCATGTTCGCGACCCCCGTGGTCTGCGCGGTCAGCCGGTAGCCGTTGCCGAGACCGAGCAGGGTGAAGGGGATCGAGCCGAGCCACAGCAGCAGCGCGACGGCGGCCCACTGCCATACGTCCAGCCGCACCCCGTTGACCAGGCCGCCCGCGACGAGCACCGCCGCGATCGACGGAAGTACCGTCACGGATCCCGTCAGGGCCCGGCCCGCCACCACCTGGCGCGGCGTCATCGGGGTGACCCGCAGCTGCCGCAGCCACCCGATCGTCTTGTCCTCGGCGACCCCGCCGCCGGTGCTGAGGGCCGAGCCCACCGCGCCGTACGCGGCCATGCCGACCATGGAGATCGTCTTCCACTCGGGGTCGTTCTCGCCGAGGTTGGTGAACAGCACGTACATCATCACCGGCATCCCGACACCGAAGATCACGAACATGGTGTCGCGCAGGGTCCTGCGCACTTCGAGCCTCAGGTAGTCGATCATCGAACCGTCTCCAGATCCGTGTCGGAACCGCTGCCGGTGCGGTCGTCGGAGCCGCTGCCGGGACGGCCGTCCGAACCGCTGGTCAGCGCCATGAACGCGTCGTCGAGCGAGGCCGGCGCGACCTCGAGGCCCCGGATCGCGTCCAGTGCGGCCAGCGCGATCACCGTCGCGTCCGAGTCGTCCGTACGCAGCCTGGCCCGGTCTCCCCGGACCTCCACGGCCGTCACGCCGGGCAGCAGCAACAGGCCCTCCGTGCCGCGCCCGGCCAGGTCGAACGAGACGAGGCTGCCGCCCGCGGCCCGCTTCAGCTCCTCGCCGGAGCCCACCGCGACGACCTTGCCGTGGTCGATGACGACGATCCGGTCGGCGTGGGCGTCGGCCTCCTCCAGGTAGTGCGTGGAGAAGAGCACCGTGTGGCCGCGCCGCGCGTAGGCCCGCATCGACGTCCAGAAGGCGTGCCGTGCCTCCACGTCGAGGGCGGCCGTCGGCTCGTCGAGCACGAGCAGGGCCGGGTTCCCGGCCAGGGCCACGGCGAACCGGACCCGCTGGGTCTGGCCGCCGGACAGCTTGTCGACGCGCCGCTGCGCGAGCTCCTCGATGCCGGCCAGCGCGAGCGCGTCGGCGACGGGCATCGGCGCCGGATAGCGGCCCGCCACGAAGGAGACCAGCTCACGGACCGTGACCCGGGGGACCGCTCGGCCCTCCTGGAGCATCGCGCCGACCTGACCGGCGCGCACCGCCTGCTCCGGCGTGCCTCCGAAGAGGGAGACCGTCCCCTCGTCCGGGGTGTCCAGGCCGAGCAGGAGGGCGATCGTGGAGGACTTGCCCGCGCCGTTGCGGCCGAGCAGGGCGACGGTCTCGCCGCGCCGTATCTCCAGATCGACCCCGTCGACGGCGCGCACCGCGCCGAATGTCTTGACCGCCCCCGTGAAGGACACGGCCACCGGTGTCCCGTCTGTCTTCGTCATGACAGGGACGCTACGGGCCGGGAGTCCGGCACGGCAGATGCCGGTTGTACGGAGCCGGGCAGTACAAATGTCACGGCCGCCCGCCCGGCCGCACGCACCCCGGATCTGACATAGCGTCAGGAGTCTTCCCAACTGCCGTGGTCTTGGCTATACATGGGATCGCCGGACTGGAACGCGTTCTAGAACGGGCGCGTGGCGTTCCACCAGAGTTCCTCCGGCCCAGCAACGACCTCGGTGCGACCGACGGTGCGGACGGCCGCACCGAGGTCTTTCCCGCACAAGGAGTCTCTGTCTGATGCCGATCGACGCCGCCAAGGCCGTAGCCGCCGAACCCCGGTCCGCCGAGATCACCTGGGACCACAAGGACATCCAGCTCTACCACCTCGGCCTCGGCGCGGGCACCCCCGCCACCGACCCCGACGAGCTGCGCTACACCCTCGAGTCCCGGCTGCACGTCCTGCCCAGCTTCGCCACCGTCGCCGGCGCCGGAATGGGCGTCGTCGGCGGCCTCTCCGCCCCCGGCATCGACGTCAACCTCGCCCACGTCCTGCACGGCGGGCAGAGCGTCGAACTGCACCGGCCCATCCCGGTCAAGGGCAGCGCGACCTCCACCTCGCGGGTCGCCGCCGTCCACGACAAGGGCAAGGCCGCCATCCTCGTCCTGCGCACCGAGGTCGCCGACGCGGACGGCCCCCTGTGGACCAGCGACGCGCAGATCTTCGTCCGCGGCGAGGGCGGCTTCGGCGGCGACCGCGGACCCACCACCCGACTCGAAGCACCCACCGGCGAACCGGACCGCACCGTCGACCGCCCCGTCCGCGAGGACCAGGCACTCCTGTACCGGCTCTCCGGCGACTGGAACCCCCTGCACGCCGACCCTGAGTTCGCCAAGCTCGCCGGCTTCGACAGGCCCATCCTGCACGGCCTGTGCTCCTACGGCATGACGCTCAAAGCGGTCGTCGACACGCTGCTCGACGGCGACGTGTCCCGCGTGCGGTCCTACGCGACGCGGTTCACCGGAGTCGTCTTCCCGGGCGAGACGCTGCGGATCCGGATGTGGCGCTCCGAGGGCCGGATCCAGGTCACCGTCACCGCCGTCGAGCGGGACGAGGCACCCGTACTCGCCGACACCATCGTCGAACACGCCTGACCCCATCGGGACCCTTCGGGAGAGGAGCCGCACGCCATGCGCGCAGCCGTACTGCACGAGATAGGCCAGGACAAACTCGAGGTACTCGACGACGTCGAGGCGGTGGGCTTCGGCCCCGGCAAGGTGAAGATCCGGGTCAGGGCCACCGGACTGTGCCACTCCGACGTGTCCGCCATGAACGGCGTGCTGCCGCAGCCCGCCCCCTTCATCCCCGGCCACGAGGGCGCCGGCGAGATCCTCGACGTCGGCGACGGCGTCACGAACGTCAAGCCGGGCGACCGCGTCCTCGTCTGCTGGCTCCCGGCCTGCGGCGCCTGTCCGGCGTGCAAACGCGGCCAGACCCAGCTCTGCCTCGCCGGGTTCATGAACGCCGGCACCCCCAACTTCAAGCGCCCCGGCGGTGACGTCTTCGGCTTCGCCGGTACCGGCACCTTCACCGAGGAGGTCGTCGTCGACGCGGGCTGCGCCGTGCCCATCCCCGACGACGTGCCCTTCGACATCGCGGCCCTCATCGGCTGCGGCGTCACCACCGGGCTCGGCGCCGCCATCAACACCGCGGACGTGGCGGCCGGTTCGTCCGTCGCAGTCATCGGCTGCGGCGGCGTCGGCATCTCCGCGATCCAGGGCGCCCGGCTCAAGGGCGCCGCGCAGATCGTCGCCGTCGACCCCGTCGCCTCACGCCGCGAGGCCGCGCTCAGGTTCGGCGCCACCGAGGCCGTCGCCCCCGACGCCCTCGGCGACGCCAAGCAGCGCATCACCGCGGGCGAGGGCTTCGACTACGTCTTCGAGGTCGTCGGCAAGTCCGCCACGGCCCGCACCGCCTACGAGACGACGCGGCGCGGCGGCACCCTGTGCATCGTCGGCGCGGGCGCCCTCGACGACTTCCTCCAGCTCAACATGTTCGAGCTGTTCTTCGACGAGAAGAAGATCCTGCCGTCCATGTACGGCGGCGGCGACGTCCTGACGTCCTACGAGCGGGCCATCGCCCTGTGGCGGGCCGGCCGCATCGACCTGGAGAGCCTCATCACGCACCGCGTGCAGCTCGGGGAGATCAACGAAGCCCTCGAGCAGATGCGGTCGGGCACCGCGCTGCGCACCTGCATCGAAATCTGAGAGAGGACCCCGATCCCCGATGGCTTCAGAGTCACTGCCGCTTCAGGGCCTGTCCGCGATCGTCACCGGCGCGGGCCGCGGCCTCGGCCGGGCGGAGGCGCTCGAACTCGCCCGGCTCGGCGCGAGCGTCGTCGTCAACGACTTCGGACAGCCGGGACGCGACGGATCCGGCGGCGCCGACGCCACCCCGGCCGAGGAGGTCGCCGCCGAGATCCGGGCCGCGGGCGGCCGGGCCGTCGCCCACCTCGGCGACGTCGCCGACCACGAACAGGCCCGCGCGCTGGTCCAGTTGGCCGTCGACACGTACGGAAAGCTCGACATCCTCGTCAACAACGCGGGCATCCTGCGCGACCGCATGATCTTCTCGATGAGCGAGGACGAGTGGGACACGGTCATCCGCGTCCACCTCAAGGGCCACTTCAACACGACCCACTTCGCGTCCGTCCACTGGCGCGCACGCTCCAAGGCGGCGGGAGCACCGGTCTACGGCCGCATCGTCAACACCTCGTCCGAGGCGTTCCTCGCCGGCTCGGCCGGACAGCCCAACTACGCGGCGGCGAAGGGCGGCATCGTCGGCCTGACGACCTCCACGGCACTCGCCCTCGGCAAGTACGGCGTCACGTCCAACGTCATCTGCCCCCGCGCCCGCACCCGGATGACCGAGGACGTCTTCGCGGCCGTCTATCCGATCAAGAGGGGCGCGGAGCCCGGAGCCGGCGAGCTCGACCCGCTGGCCCCCGAGCACGTCGCCCCGCTCGTCGGCTACCTCGCGTCCCCGGCCGCCGGGAACGTCAACGGCCAGCTGCTCGTCGTGCACGGCGGCATGGTCGCCGTCGTCGAACGCCCCAAGGTCTCCGCCAAGTTCGACACCGCGAAGGACGCGTTCAGTTACGAGGAGCTGGACGCGCTGCTCACCCCGCACTACGCGGACCGGCCGCCGAACGAGACGTTCGCCGCGGCCGAGGTGCTCGGCCTCAAACACGCCTGACCCCATGACGGAGGGGCCCGGAACCATTCGGTTCCGGGCCCCTCCGTCATGCCGTTCAGCCCTGGTCGGACTGGTCCTTGCGGTGCCGGCCGTGCGGCGCCGCGTTCTCGTCGCGCGAGGACACACCACCACGGTGCCGGCCGGGACCGGCGGACCGGTCCGCCGCCTCCCTGGACTCCGTCGTGGTCATCTCCGCGTTCATCGTCTCGGCCATCGAAAACTCACCCCGTAACAAGATCCTTCAAACAGCCGTGCGAGTCTAACCGGCGGGTGCCGCGCGTCGCACGAGACCGGCGAGAGGAGCCTGCTGGAGCGGGACGGGACGGGCCGCCGAGGGGGGCCCGGGCGCCGTCTGCGGGGCCCGTTCCTCGACGGGTTCCGGCACCGACGTGCGCGCGATCCCGCAGGGCACCGACTCGGTGGCGTAAGGGAGTTGCAGCTCACCGTCGCGTGTCCACAGGCCCGCGCCCGCCAGCCAGCCCTGCGGAGCGGCGAGCTGATGCATCTGGCGCCCGGCGGGCCGCCACAGGCCCAGCCAGGTGCCCGCGGCGCCGTCGATCCGCAGCGCCACCGCACAGCTCTCCGGCATCAGCGTCTGGCCCGGCTGGATCGCGAACGGCGTCACCGCGCAGTCGGTCAGGCGCAGACACTCCGGGAAGCGCACCGGCAGCGTCGAGCCCAGCACACCCCAGCCGAGGCGCTCATGGCCGGGCGACGGCGCGTCCGAGCGGATCAGGAGCAGCCCGCTGTCCGGGTCGGCGAGCACCAGCCGGTCCGCGCTCGACTCCGCGATCTGGAGCAGCGGCGTGACCTCTCCGCCCCGCCCCAGATCCACCGCGACCGTCTTGACGGGACCCCCGTCGAGGGACCGGTCGAGCGCCAGCATCCGGCCCGCGCGGTCCAGCCACACCCCGCCCGAACAGCGCCCGGGGACCTCGGCCACGAACTCGGGCCCGAACGCCCCGCCCGCCACCATCCACACGCCCGTCGACCGCTCGCCCACGGTGATGGCGTACGCGCAGCTGCCGCCCGGCGCAGGCGGGAGCAGCGTCAACTCCCCTCCGCTCACCGCCCCGAGGGGCACCTCGCCCGTGCGCGGACCCGTCGGATACAGCAGCGAGAAGGAGTGCCGGCCGTCCACCAGTCGCCGGATGAGGACACGCCCGTCGCCCATCGGGACGACCTCCGTCCCGGGCTCCTCCGGCTGATTCCCCGGCAACGGCACCGCGTACGGCTCGGGCCCGTCCAGGGTCCACCGCTCCGGAAACCAGGACGTGCCGTCGGACGCGAGCCGCGCGGCGTACGCCCCGTCGGCGGTGATGACACAGGCGGGGCGAGAACTGGGGGGTGCGGGCTCGGGGACGCTCGCCGGGGTCGAGCCGGGTGTCTGCGCGCTCACGGGGGCGGGGGCAGGGGGTTGCGGGCTTACGGAGGCTGGACCGGGGACAAGGGGCTGCACGCTCGCCGGGGCTGGACCGGGGGCAGACAGCTGCGCCGGGGCTGGGCCGCTCTCCGGGGCTTGCGGGTACTCCGGTCCTGGGGTGCCGTCAGGAACTTGAAGGCTCACCGGTCCTGGGGTGCCGTCCGGCCGGGTACCGGCGTCCCGGGCCGGCTCGCACTCGGTGGCGGGCTCGCTCTCGGGCGGCTGCCCGTGCTGCGTGGTGGGCCGGTTCTCGGGTGCCCCGCTGTACTCGGTGGCGGGCTCGCTCTCGGGCGGCTGCCCGTGCTGCGTGGTGGGTCGGCTCTCCGGCGCCCGCCCGTCCTCCCGGTCCGGGACCCCGCTCGGCTCCGGGTCCGGGTCCTGTCCGCTCTCCGGATCGTTTCTGCTGTCCGGGGCCGGTCCGCTTGCCGGGCCCGGTCCGCTCTCCAGCTCCGTCGTGGGCTCGATCGCCAAGGCCGTCATGGGATCACTCACCTCCGGTTCGTCCGAGCCGAAGCTAGTTTTCGTACGCGCTGCCGTGGCACTCACGGCTCAGGCTTCACACCAAAGGGTGGCCATGTCCGTATCTGCCTGAAAGGGGTGGGTCGGATGTGCTGGCACGACCGGAAGTGCCTGATGTTAGGTTTGCCTAACCATATTTGAGGCGGCCTGACGCCACGAAGTTCGGAGCTGGAACACCCATGGCCCTGCGAACAAGTCCTCGCACCCGCGGCACCACCGCCGTAGCCCTCGCCGTGGCCGCCGCGCTGTCGCTCGCGGCCTGCGGGTCGGGCGACTCCGGCTCGTCCGCCGGCTCCGGCAAGTCCGACAACGGCAGCGGCTCCAAGGCCGTCGCCCAGGGCGGCGAGGACTTCGCCAAGGCGGCCTCGCAGACCGCGAAGATGGGCACGACCGCCAAGGCCGGCCAGTTCCCGCGCACCATCGAGCACGCCATGGGCAAGACCGAGATAAAGGCGCAGCCCAAGCGGGTCGTCGTTCTCGACGTCGGCGAGCTCGACAACGTCGCGTCCCTCGGCGTCAAGCCCGTCGGCTACGCCCCCACCGAGGGCGACGACGGCGTCCCGTCCTACCTGAAGAAGACGGCGGGCACCCCCAAGGACGTCGGCACGATCAACTCCCTCAACCTCGAGGCGATCGCCAATCTCCACCCCGACCTGATCCTCGGCAGCGAGCTGCGCGCCGCCAAGCTCTACCCGCAGCTCTCCAAGATCGCCCCGACGGTCTTCTCCATCCGCCCCGGCTTCACGTGGAAGGAGAACTACCTCCTCAACGCGTCCGCCCTCGACAAGACCGCCGAGGCCAAGGCGAACCTCGCCGCGTACGAGAAGAAGGCGAAGAAGCTCGGCGACGACATCGGCGAGAAGAAGCCCACCGTCACGATGCTGCGCTACATGCCCGGCATGATCCGCCTCTACGCGAAGGCGTCCTTCATCGGCACGATCCTCGACGACGCCGGCATCCCGCGCCCCAAGAACCAGCAGGTCGTGGACCTCGCCACGGAGGTCAGCCCGGAGAAGATCGACCAGGCCGACGCCGACTGGATCTTCACCGGTGTCTACGGCGACGCGAAGAAGACCGACCGCGCCACCGCCGAGGGCAACCCGCTGTGGAAGAAGCTCGGCGCGGTGAAGAGCGGACAGGCCAAGGACGTCCCGGACGAGACCTGGTACCTGGGGCTCGGTGTCACGGCGGCGAACCTGGTCCTCGACGACCTGCACGGCTACCTCGTCAAGTAGCCGACTGTCGGTGGCCGGTAGCGGTACGTGAGCCCGTACCGCCCCCGGCCGCGGCCGTACGTGAGCCAGGGCCGACGGGGCATGGAGGGAAGGTAGCCTTTCACCGTGCCCCGTCTGTCTGAAGTCATCGCCGCGCTCGAGAAGCTGTGGCCCTCCGAGCGGGCCGAGTCGTGGGACGCGGTCGGCACGGTCGCCGGCGACCCCGACGCCGAGGTCTCCCGGGTGCTGTTCGCCGTGGACCCCGTCCAGGAGACCGTCGACGAGGCGGTGAAGCTGGGCGCCGGCCTCCTGGTCACGCACCACCCGCTCTATCTGCGCGGCACGACGACCGTCGCCGCCACCACCTTCAAGGGCCGCGTCGTCCACACCCTGATCAAGAACGACGTCGCGTTGCACGTCGCGCACACCAACGCCGACCGTGCCGACCCGGGCGTCTCCGACGCGCTCGCGGGAGCCCTCGACCTCCGGGTCACCGGGCCCCTCGTGCCGGACCCGACCGACCCGGCGGGCCGCCGCGGACTCGGCCGGATCTGCGAACTCGAACACCCCCTCACCCTGCGCGAACTGGTCGGCCTGGCCGCCGACCGGCTGCCCGCCACCGCGCAGGGCATCCGCGTCAGCGGCGACCTCGACGCGACGATCCGTACGATCGCCGTCAGCGGCGGCTCCGGTGACAGCCTCTTCGACGACGTGCGCGCCGCGGGCGTCGACGCCTTCCTCACCGCGGACCTGCGCCACCACCCCGCCTCCGAGGCGCGCGAGCAGAGCCCGCTCGCCCTGCTCGACGCCGCCCACTGGGCCACCGAGCAGCCCTGGTGCGAGCTGGCCGCAGCCCAGCTCGACGAGATCTCCGACCGCAAGGGATGGGGACTTCGCGTCCACGTCTCGAAGACGGTCACCGACCCCTGGACCGCCCACGCGGCGTCCAACGCCACACCGATCCCAACTGGAGCCCCCAACTGAACGCCGCGCCCGCCGACCAGATCCGACTTCTCGACGTCCAGGCCCTGGACGTACGACTGTCGCAGCTCGCGCACAAGCGCAAGTCGCTGCCCGAGCACGCCGAGATCGAATCGCTGAACAAGGACCTCACGCAGCTGCGCGACCTGCACGTCGCCGCGCAGACCGAGGAGAGCGACTGCGCCCGCGAGCAGACCAAGGCCGAGCAGGACGTCGACCAGGTCCGCCAGCGCGCCGCCCGTGACCAGCAGCGCCTGGACTCCGGCGCCGTCACGTCCCCCAAGGACCTGGAGAACCTCCAGCGCGAGATCGCCTCGCTCGCCAAGCGCCAGGGCGACCTGGAGGACGTCGTCCTCGAGGTCATGGAGCGCCGCGAGTCCGCGCAGGAGCGCTTCGAGGAGCTCACCGGCCGGGTCGCCTCCGTCCAGGGCAAGATCGACGACGCGACGGCCCGCCGTGACGCCTCCTTCGAGGAGCTCGACGGTGAGACGGCCACGGCCATGAAGGAGCGCGGGATCGTCGCCGGTTCCGTCCCCGACGACCTGCTGAAGCTCTACGACAAGCTGCGCGTCAAGGAGGGCGGCGTCGGTGCGGCCCGCCTCTACCAGCGCCGCTGCGAGGGCTGCCAGCTGGAGCTGAACATCACCGAGCTGAACGAGGTCCGGGCCGCGGCGCCCGACTCCGTGGTGCGCTGCGAGAACTGCCACCGGATCCTGGTGCGCACGTCCGAGTCCGGCCTGTAGGAGCCTTCGTGGTGCGGGAGTTCATCGTCGAGGCCGACGGCGGTTCCCGGGGCAACCCGGGTCCCGCGGGCTACGGCTCGGTCGTCATCGACGCGGCGACGGGCGAGACCCTCGCGGAGGCCGCCGAGTACATCGGCGTCGCCACGAACAACGTCGCCGAGTACCGGGGACTCGTGGCCGGCCTGCGCGCCGCGCACGCCCTCGACCCGCAGGCGTCGGTGCACGTCCGGATGGACTCCAAGCTCGTCGTCGAGCAGATGTCGGGCCGCTGGAAGATCAAGCACCCCGACATGCGGCCCCTCGCCGCGGAGGCGGCGACCGTGCTGCCGGCGTCGCAGGTGACGTACGAGTGGATCCCGCGCGAGCGGAACAAGCACGCGGACCGGCTCGCCAACGAGGCGATGGATGCGGGCAAGCAGGGCAGGCAGTGGGAGCCCTCACGCTCGACCGCCGAGCTGGACACGTCGCGGTCCCGGGCGGACCGGGGAGCCCCGCCCGGGGACGCGGCGGCCGGGGCGGCGAAGGCGCGGGCCGCGCTCGCGGGAGCGCGGGGGAACGCGGACGCGCGGGCCGCGGGGAACGTGGCGAGCACCGCGTCCCAGGGCTGGTCGGCGGCGCCCGACCTCGGGGCGCCCGCCACCTTCGTACTCCTGCGGCACGGCGAGACCGCGCTCACCCCCGAGAAGCGGTTCTCCGGCTCCGGCGGCGCCGACCCCGAGCTGTCCGCGGCGGGGCGCGCGCAGGCCGAGCGGGTCGCCGCCGCGCTCGCCGCGCGCGGCACCGTCCAGGCGATCGTCTCGTCACCGCTCAAGCGGTGCCAGGAGACGGCGCGGTCCGTCGCCGCCCGCCTCGGGCTCGACGTCCACATCGAAGAGGGCCTGCGCGAGACGGACTTCGGTGCGTGGGAGGGCATGACCTTCGGGGAGGTCCGCGAGCGCTTCCCGGACGACATGAACGCCTGGCTGGCCTCGTCGAAGGCCGAGCCGACCGGGGGCGGCGAGAGCTTCGCGGCGGTCGCCCGCCGGGTCGCCGCGACGCGGGACCGGCTCGTCGGGCAGTACGCGGGACGCACGGTCCTCCTGGTCACGCACGTCACGCCGATCAAGACGCTCGTACGGCTCGCGCTCGGCGCGCCGCCGGAGTCACTGTTCCGGATGGAGCTCTCGGCGGCGTCGCTCTCGGCGGTCGCGTACTACGGGGACGGCAACGCGAGCGTGCGCCTTCTCAACGAGACGGCGCACCTGCGCTGACGTCCGGGCTACTTGAGGCCGGCCGCTTCGCGGGCCAGCGTCTCGATGCGCGCCCAGTCCTTCGCCGCGACCGCGTCCGCGGGAAGCATCCAACTGCCGCCCACGCAGCCGACGTTCTTGAGCGCCAGGTACGAGGGCGCCGAGCCGAGGGAGACACCGCCGGTCGGGCAGAACCGCGCCTGGGGCAGCGGACCGGCCAGCGACTTCAAGTACGGCACACCGCCCGCGGCCTCGGCGGGGAAGAACTTCATCTCGCTCACCCCGCGCTCCAGGAGCGCCACGACCTCCGACGTCGTGGAGACGCCCGGCAGGAACGGCACGCCGGACTCCTTCATCGCGTCGAGCAGCGTGTCGGTCCAGCCGGGGCTGACCAGGAAGCGCGCTCCGGCCGCGACGGAGTCGGCGACGTTCCGCGGGGAGATGACCGTGCCCGCGCCGACGACGGCGTCCGGCACCTCGTCCGCGACGGCGCGGATCGCGTCCAGCGCGGCCGGCGTCCGCAGCGTCACCTCGATCGCCCGCAGGCCGCCCGCGACGAGCGCCCGCGCGAGCGGCACGGCGTCGGCGACGTCCTCCACGACGACGACGGGTACGACAGGGGCGAGATCGAGCACGGAGGAATCATTCATGGGGCCATCCTGCCCCGTGCTGTGCAGCATGCGCAAAGGGCGTTGCGCATGTTGCAATGAAACGCGGGCGGGTGCTCAGTGGATCTGTGTCACCACCACGTCGAGCGCCCACGCCGCCCCCGCTTTCGCGGGCGCCTGCGCCTCCACCACATGACCGAGATCCCGCAGCGCCTCGACCAGCTCGGCGGGGTCCGCGGGCGTGGTGCCGGTCTCCAGGAGCGTGCGCACGATCCGGCCCTTCGTCGCCTTGTTGAAGTGCGACACGACCGAACGCTTCTCCGCACCGGTCACCGGATCCGTCTGCGCGTGCAGCACCCGCACCGTCGCCGTACGCCCCGCGACCTCCCCCTTCGGCTTCCACGCACTCGTGTACGCGGACGACCTCAGGTCGAGCACGAGCCCGTCCCCGGCCACCTCGGGAAGCACCTCGGCCATCGGCCCGCGCCAGTGCGCGCCGAGCGCCCCGAGCCCCGGCAGCTTCACACCCATCGAGCAGCGGTAGGACGGAATCCGGTCGCTCACCCGCACCGCGCCCCACAGGCCCGAGAACACCAGCAGCGAACGCGTCGCCCGGCGCTTCGCCGCCGCGTCCAGGGTGGCGAGACCGAGCGCGTCGTAGAGGACCCCCGTGTAGATCTCACCGGCCGGGCGCGCGCCCGCGGTACGCAGCTCCACGTTCTTCGCGATCTCGCCGCGCAGCCCCTCGCTGAGGCCGAGGACCTCGCGGGCCTTGTCCTCGTCGGCGGCACACAGCTCCACCAGCTCGTCGAGCACGGCCTGCCGCGCCCCGGCGAGCCCCGCCAGGGACAGCGACTCAGGCTTCAGCGGGGCGCCGCGGCCCGACGGGGCCTTGCCTTCGGACGGCGGCAGCAGCACGAGCACGATCGGACTCCTCGGGACAGTGATGCGGAACAGGGGGTGCGGCCCCAGCGAAAGCGTACGGAAGAGAAGGTGGTGCCGGGGAACGCGGGGCGCCGCGGATCCCGGGGGCCCCGGTCCCGGGGGCCGCGGTCACAGGGTGCCGACGTCCCCGCCGCGTCCTACGCTCGGTGCATGCCCCGCCGTCATCTCCGTGTGACCGGCGCAGCCGAGGCCCCGCTGCGTGCCGCACTGCGTGAACTGCGTACGACCCTGGACGTCCCCGGGGCCTTCCCGGCCGACGCCCTCGCGGAGGCGGAACGGGCCGCGGCGGCCCCGCACCCGCCGGAACCGGCCGGCGAGGACGCCACCGACATCCCCTTCTTCACGATCGACCCGCCGACCTCCGTCGACCTCGACCAGGCGATGCACCTCTCGCGCCGCGACGGCGGCTACCGGGTCCGGTACGCCATCGCCGACGTCGCCGCGTACGTCACGCCCGGCGGCCCCCTCGACACCGAGGCCCAGCGCCGCGTCACCACGCTCTACTTCCCCGACGAAAAGGTCCCCCTGCACCCCACCGTGCTCAGCGAGGGCGCCGCCAGCCTGCTCCCGGGCCAGACCTGCCCCGCCGTCCTGTGGACCCTCGACCTCGACGCCGAGGGGCGCACCGTCGCCACCCACGTGGCCCGCGCCACCGTCCGCAGCCGCGCCAAGCTCGACTACGAGGGCGTGCAGCGGGCCGTCGACGACGGCACCGCCGAGGAACCCGTGGCGCTGTTGCGCGACATCGGGCGCCTGCGCGAACAGCTGGAGACCGAACGCGGCGGCATCTCCCTCAACGTCCCCGAACAGGAGATCACCGAACGCGACGGCCGCTACGAGCTCGACTACCGCGCCCCGCTCCCCGCCGACGGCTGGAACGCCCAGATCTCCCTGCTCACCGGCATGGCCGCCGCCGACCTCATGCTCGCCGCCGGCACCGGCATCCTGCGCACCCTGCCCGCCGCCCCCGACGGCGCCGTCGGCCGCCTGCGCCGCACGGCCCTCGCCCTGCACATCGACTGGCCGCACCACGTCCCGTACGCCCAGCTCATCCGGTCCCTCGACCCGAAGAAGCCGCACCACGCCGCCTTCCTCCAGGAGTGCACGACGCTCCTGCGCGGCGCCGGCTACACCGTGTTCAGCGGCGGCACGCTCCCCGAGCTCACCGTCCACGCCGCGGTCGCCGCGCCCTATGCCCACTGCACGGCCCCGCTCCGCCGCCTCGCCGACCGATACGCCGGCGAACTGTGCCTGGCCGCCTGTGCGGGCACCCCGCCCCCCGAGTGGGTACTCGCCGCGCTGCCCGGCCTGCCGAAGGAGATGGCGGACGGCACGCGCCGGGCCAATGCCGTCGAGCGCGGCTGCGTCGACATCGTCGAGGCGGCGCTCCTCAAGGACCGCGTCGGCGACGTCTTCGAGGCGTGCGTCGTCGACGTGAAGGACCACGAACCGGCCGTCGGCACCGTCCAGTTGACCGACCCCGCGGTCGTCGCCCGCATCGAGGGCGGTACGGCACCGCTGCCGCTGGGGGAGCGGCTGCGGGTACGGCTGACGCAGGCCGACCCCGGAGCGGCGAAGGTTCAGTTCGCCCCGGCCTGAGCGCCGGGTAGCATGGTCGGCACGGCAGACGAGCCGGGCGGACGGCCGCGTGAGGACCCTTTCACCAGGGTTTTCCCGAGGAACGTCCGGGCTCCACAGGGCAAGGTGGTGGCTAACGGCCACCCGGGGTGACCCGCGGGACAGTGCCACAGAAAACAGACCGCCGGGGACCGCAAGGCCCTCGGTAAGGGTGAAACGGTGGTGTAAGAGACCACCAGCGCCTGAGGTGACTCAGGCGGCTAGGTAAACCCCACCTGGAGCAAGGTCAAAAGGAGTCGCTTCCTCGAAAGAATGAGGCGGCTCTGCGCGGACGTTCGAGGGCTGCCCGCCCGAGTCCGCGGGTAGACCGCACGAGGCCGGCGGCAACGCCGGTCCTAGATGGATGGCCGTCTCCCCGGCCGCCGCGAGGCGACCGGGCGACAAAACCCGGCGTACAGCCCGACTCGTCTGCCTGCCAGGTCCTTGACCTGTGCCTATCCACTCACCGCAGCATGTGTGACGTACGGCCCGACGCCTCGTCGATCTCGTCGTGTGCCTTCGTCAGCATCTTCATCGCCAGCTCGTTGAGCGCCCTCGCTCCCGCGACCTCCTCGCCGACCCGCGGCTGGTTCGCGTCGGAGGGGTGGCGGCTCGCGTAGCCATGGGCCCGTACCTCGCTCCCGTCGGGGAGCCGGACGAGCGCGGCGGCACGCGTGCGATGGGTGTCTTCCTCGAATTCCAGCTCGACATGCCATCCGACAGCGGTCTGTGCCGACATCGTGATCACCTCCGGGACTGCTATTACCAGGGTGCGCCTGTCGGGCTCCCGACGCACCACGTCCCGCCCCGCGGCTCGCGAACCGGCTCAGATCACCGGTGGCCGCCCGAGTCGCGTCATGCGCCACGCGGTGCGCCAGCGCATCGGCCGCCGGCCCCCGCAGGGCGTGCGCACGCCCTCCACGAAGCCGCCCGCCCACGCGCGCAGCCCCCCGGCGGACCGGGTGCGGGCGAGCGTGAGGAGGGTCCAGGTGCCGAGGTAGAGCGGGATCAGGGGGAGCGGGAGCCGGCGGCGGGCCAGCCAGACGCGGTTGCGGGCCGTCATGCGGTGGTAGACGGCGTGCCGGGCGGGCGAGGTCTTGGGGTGCTGGAGCAGGAGCGACGGCTCGTAGACGACCTTCCAGCCGGCGTCGAGGGCGCGCCAGGCGAGGTCGGTCTCCTCGTGCGTGAAGAAGAAGTCGGCGGGCCAGTCGCCGGTCTCGGCGAGCATCCGCATCGAGAACGCGTGGCCGCCGCCGAGGAACGCCGTCACCTCACCTCCCCGCATCGGGTCCTTCGCGCGCAGCCGCGGCACGTGGCGGCGCTGTGTCTCGCCGTGCTCGTCCGCGATGCGGAAGCCGACGATGCCGAGGCGCGGGTCGCCGGCGTACAGGTCGCGGACGGTACGGAAGACGTCCGCGTCGACGAGGAGCCCGTCGTCGTCGAGCTCGACCGCCACGTCCACGTCGCCGAAGCCGCGCAGCCGCGCCAGGGCGACGTTGCGGCCGCCCGGGCAGCCGAGGTTGTCGTCGAGTTCGACGGTCGTGACGGTGAAGGGCAGGCCGGAGCCGGTGAAGTCGGGCAGCGGCGAGCCGTTGCCGACGAGGACGACCCGCGTCGGCGGCACGTCCTGTTTCGCCACCGCCGCCAGGAGGGCGTCGACCTCCCTGGGCCTGTTGCCCATCGTCACGATCGCGACGCCCAGACGCGGCGGTTGCTCCACGGCCGACTCCCCATTCCTCGGACATCCCGGTGCGGTGCCCGTGATCGTAGCCGTTCACCGGGAAGTCACCGGGCAGCCAGGGGGAGTTGGGATCAGGCGCCGGGTTCCGCCGTCCACCCCGTCTCGGCCGCCCAGGGTTCCGCGGCCGCCACCACCAGGTCGACCACCGGGTCCTTCACGTCGGCGTAGGTGCCGGTGTCGGCGACCCGGGAGGCGAGGGCGTACTTGAAGTGGGCGTAGGCCGTGACCGCCTCCGGGTGGGCGCGGAACCAGTCGCGGAACAGCAGGGCGAGCCGTTCGTTGGGGGAGCCGGCGAGGCGTACGTGCAGGTTGACCGGCTCGGCGGGCGTGCCGCGCCGGGACCAGAAGCGCTTGGCCCAGCGGGTCGGTACGTCGTCCAGGCCCGCCGGTACGTGGTCCCGTCGGTAAGGGGAGAGCCGGAAGCCCAGGTCTGCGAGGGGGCCCGCGAAGGCGGCCTCCGCCTCGTCGAGGTCGGCGACGCTCACCTGGAGGTCGTAGACGGGCTTGGCCGCCATTCCGGGGATCGCCGTGCTGCCGATGTGTTCGGTCCGCAGGGCCGTCGGGCCGAGCGCCGCGCCGAGTTCGGCACACAGCGCGCGGCCCCGCTCCGGCCAGGCCGGGTCGTACGGGGCGACGACGGGGATCTCCGGCTCGGGCATCATCAGACGGCTGCCAGGGCGACGTGCGGCCCGGCCGGCAGGACCACGCGGATCACGTCGCCGGGGCGCACCACGCCGCCGGTCCGCACGACGCCCATGATCCCGGCCTTGCGGACGACCGCCCCGTTCTCGTCGCGCCCGACGACCCGCTTGAGCAGTCCGTCCTGGAAGCGGTCGATCTGCAGGCACGGGTTGCGCAGGCCCGTGACCTCGACGACGGCGCCGTCCTCGCCCAGATGCAGGAGCGTGCCCGCGGGCAGTGCGAGGAGGTCGATGCCGGTCGTCGTGACGTTCTCCCCGAGGTCGCCGGGAGCGACGTCGTGGCCCTGCCCGGCGACCTCGGCGAACAACTCGTCGTGCATCAGGTGGACCTGCCGCAGGTTCGGCTGCGTCGGGTCCTTCGCGACGCGGGAGCGGTGCTTGACCGTGACGCCCGCGTGCACGTCGCCCTCGACACCGAGCCCGGCGAGCAGCGTGATGCTCTCCTGGTTCGGCTTCGTGAAGGAATACGTCTCGTTGCTGCTGACCGCGATGACCTCGCCGCCGTCGAACCTGCCCATGCCGGGCCCCCGTTTCCGCGCCGGTGATCCCTGATCCCGGCCGCCTGATCCGTGATCCCGGCCGTCCGGACCGCGATCCACGCCGAGCCTAACCCCGCCGGACACGAGGGGCTTCAGCCCACGCGCTCCGCGCACCGCGCCACCCGGCGCAGCGCGTCGGCGTACGGCGCGACGAGCTCCTGTGCCGTGGTGGTCCTGCAGGCGCCGAAGCCGCGGCTCAGCCGGAGGGTCACGAGGTGAGCGACCTCTCCGCCACCCGGCGCAGATGCGCCGCCAGCACTTCGGGGGCCTGAGGGGTGAGCGTGCGCAGGGCGACCAGGGCCGTCACCACGACGTCGCAGAGTTCGGACTCGACGTCCTGCCAGGAGTGGCTCTCGCCCTTGCGCGGGTTCTGGCCCGTCGCGCCGATGACCGCCTGGGCGACCTCGCCGACCTCCTCCGACAGCTTCAGCACCCGCAGCAACAGGGCCTCGTCCGCGCTGCGGCGGTTGTGCGATTCGAGCCACGCGAGCAGCCCGTCGACGGTCTGCCACACGCTGTCGTACGTGGGCGGGGCGAGGTCGTGCCGGGCGCTGGGCCGCGTGGTGTCGGACATACCCGCAGCCTGCCACGGACGGGCTACTCGCCCATGACGTCCGGGGAATACTCCCCCGGACCCGGCTGCGGACCAGGCCCGCCCACCCGCTTGTTGCGCGACGCCACGACCGCGAGCGCCGCCGCGGCGCTGCCCACGAGCGCGGCCGGGACCATCCAGTGCCGGTCCAGGGCGTGGCCGAGCGCGTGGTCGAGGGAGTAGCGGCCCGCGCCGGTCACCGCGAGTCCCGCAGCGATGAAGCCGAGGAAGGCCGGGTACTCGTAGCCGCCGCCCTGGGCGAAGAAGCCGTTGGGCGCGTGCACCGCGACCGCGCCGGCCATCGTGCCCGCCGCTGCGGCCCCGCCGACGGGGGTGGCGAGGCCGAGGGCGAGCAGGACGCCGCCGCCCGCCTCGCCGACGCCGGCGGCCAGGGCGCTCGCCTTCGGCGGGGCGTAGCCCATGGCCTCCATCGCGGCGGTCGTGGCGCCCAGGCCCCCGCCGCCGAACCAGCCGAGCAGCTTCTGCGCTCCGTGCGCGGCGAGGACACCGCCCGTGCCCACGCGCAGCACGAGCAGCCCCAGGTCTTTGCGGTCCACACAGGTCTTGTGACAGGTCATGGTCCTAACGGTCCGGCAGGCCGGGCCGCGGCACCCGGTACGCGGGCCCGTTCGGGTGGCGTGTCCCGGGCCGCGGTGTGAGTCTGGGCCGGGGGCCGTGGCCCGTGCGGCCGGGGTCCCCGGCCCGGCGACGAACGACCGGAAGGTCCGGCACCGTGGCGCCGGAAGGAGAGGCAGGAGACGGCGACATGCCCATCCAGACAACCAAGCTCAGCGACCCGGCCGTCCGGGCCTTCGTCACCGCGGTGAACGCCCACGACCGGGAGGCCTTCCGGGCCGCCCTCGCGCCCGGCGCGACCATGTCCGACGACGGGTCGGACCGGGACGTCGAGGAGTGGACCGGCCGCGAGATCTTCGACTCCAACGGGCACATGGAGATCGAGAAGGAGTACGCCCACGGCCTGGCCCTGACCGCCCTCTACCGCAACGACGCCTGGGGCGAGATGCGGACGAAGTGGCAGTTCGTCGTGGCGGGCGGCAAGGTGACCCGCTTCGAGACCGGTCAGGCGTAACTCCCCGGTCGGCACTCCCGGTCAGCCGGGAATCCGTACCGCCGAGCCGCTCACCCGGACCCGAGGGTCGCCCTCGCGCAGTGTCACCGTCAGCTCGCCCGGGCGGCCCATGTCCTCGCCCTGGTGGAGGGTGAGGACCGCCTTGGAGGGGACGAGTCCGAGTGCGCGCGCGTACGCGCCGAACGCGGCCGCGGCGGCGCCCGTCGCCGGGTCCTCCACGACACCGCCGACCGGGAACGGGTCACGGGCGTGGAAGACGGACTCCGAGGCGCGCCAGACCAGTTGGACCGTGGTGAGGTCGAGGCGGTGCATCAGGGCCTCGAGGCGCGCGAAGTCGTAGGAGAGGTCCGCGAGCCGCGCGCGGGTGGCGGCCGCGAGGACGAGGTGGCGGGCGCCCGCGTACGCGATGCGCGGCGGGAACGCCGGGTCGAGGTCGGCGGCGGGCCAGCCGAGCGCGGCGAGCGCCTCGGACAGGTCTTCGGGCGCCACGTCGGTGATGTGCGGCTCGACGCTCGTGAGCGTCGCGCGCGGGGTGCCGTCGGCGTCCTGGGCGACCGTCACCGGCACCTCGCCGGCCTGCGTGGCGAAGAGGTAGTCGCCGGGGCCGTGGATCTCGCTGAGCGCCACGGCCGTCGCCACGGTGGCGTGCCCGCAGAACGGGACCTCGGCCTTGGGGCTGAAGTAGCGCACGGTGTACGAGCGTTGCGTGCCGTCGGGCGCCGGTGTCACGAACGCCGACTCGCTGTATCCGAGCCGCGCCGCGATGGCGAGCATCTCCTCGTCGTCGAGCGCACGCGCGTCGAGCACGAGGCCGGCGGGGTTGCCGCCCGCGGGGTCTGTGGTGAAGGCGGTGTAGCGCAGCACGTCCGAGTCGGTGTTCATGACGGGGGAGCGTAGCGCGGGCAGCCGCAGCGCGGCCCGGGTTCTCCTGCGGTCCCGTCGGCAGGTCCCCCCTGCCCCCGGGCCGCGGAACGGCTGCCCGCCTTCCCCCTCGGAAGTGGCTCAGTGGCAGCTGATCCCGCCGGGCCCGTCGCCCCACGAGCAGGAGTCGAGCTGGGCGCCGCTCGGCTTGATGAGGCGGGCCTTGTCGCCGGTGTTGTTCCAGACGTACGAGCCGCGGCCCCAGTAGCGCACGCCGGAGGCGTCGGTGCCCCTGCCGGTGCGGACCTTGACCGTCTTGCCGGCGCCGATGTTGTAGCTGCCGAACGTGTACGTGTAGCCGGTGTTGTCCTTCAGCTTGTAGCCCTTGAGCTGGATCGCGGAGCGGGTGTTGTTGTGGATGTTCACCCACTCCGCGTTCAGCGAGGAGTTCGACCGGTTGTCGCTGCCGGGGCTGTCGTACTGGATGTAGCCCAGGTGCAGACCGCCCTGGTGGGCGGCGGCGGAGGCCGGCGACGCGGCGAGCGGGGAGACCGACAGGACGCCGGCCGCCAGGGCGGCCGAAGCCGCGGAACGTGTGCGCAAGGTGTGCTCCGAATGTGAAGTTCTCGTGGAGAGATCCCGAGCATACGGGCCGCGCTGCCCTGGATTAGGCCGGTGGGTCCCATTCCGCTTGTGGAGGTTCGCCCCTCAACCGCGGCCGATGTACGGCATGTTGGTCGCCAGGACCGTCGCGAACTGCACGTTCGCCTCCAGGGGCAGTTCGGCCATGTGCCGCACCGTGCGTGCCACGTCCGCGACATCCATCACCGGCTCCGGCGCCAGCGTTCCGTTCGCCTGGAGGATCCCGGTCTGCATGCGCTCCGTCATGTCCGTCGCCGCGTTGCCGATGTCGATCTGGCCGCACGCGATCCGGTACGGACGCCCGTCCAGGGACAGCGACTTCGTCAGCCCGGTCAGCGCGTGCTTCGTCGTCGTGTACGCCGTCGAGCGCGGACGCGGCGTGTGTGCCGAGATGGAGCCGTTGTTGATGATCCGGCCGCCTTGCGGGTCCTGCTCCTTCATCTGCCGGAACGCCGCCTGCGCGCACAGGAACGCGCCGTTGAGGTTCGTGTCGACGACGTGGCGCCAGGCGTCGTACTCCAGGTCCTCGACCGGGGACGCGGGCCCGAACGTGCCCGCGTTGTTGAAGAGCAGGTCGAGGCGGCCGAACCGGTCGCGTACGGCGGAGAAGAGCGCGGCCACGTCCTCGGGGCTCGAGACGTCGGTCCGTACGGAGAGCGACCCGGCCGCGGCCCCGGGGGCGAGGGCCGCCGTCGCGTCGAGGGTCTCGGTGCGGCGGCCCGCGAGCGCCACCTGCCAGCCCGCGCGGAGCAGTTCGACGGCGACGGCCCGGCCGATGCCGGAGCCCGCGCCGGTCACCACGGCGGTCGGTACGTGCGGTTCCGGGGCGTTGTTCTGAGCGTTCATGGCCCCGGAGCGTACGGCAGGAGGGGTCATACGGAGATCACTCATCCGCCATGTGGCGGCCGTGCGCATGACAGGTCACGGTCGTCCCCCGGCACTCCAATTTCCTCTGACAACAACCGTCAGGGGAGGGCCACATGACAGCCGAAGGACGCCATCCGAACCAGCACTCGCCCGAACTGCGTGTCGCGGCCGGTCACTTGGGCCGCCGCCGCTTCCTCACCGTCACGGGCGCCGCCGCCGCGCTCGCCTTCGCCACGAACCTGCCGGCCGCGGGCACGGCGAGCGCCGCCGAGTTCGACGCGCGGAAGATCACCGCCGACCCGTTCACGCTCGGCGTGGCCTCCGGCGACCCGCTGCCCGGTTCCGTCCTGCTGTGGACGCGTCTGGCCCCGTCCCCGTACGAGGCCGACAGCGGACTGCCCGCCCAGCGCATCGCCGTCGAGTGGGAGCTCGCGCACGACGAGCGCTTCCGGCGCGTCGTCCGGCGCGGCACGGCCACCGCGCACCCCGAGTTCAACCACTCCGTCCACGTCGAGGTCGACCACCTCGCGCCGGGCGGCGTCTACTACTACCGCTTCCGCACCGGCAAGTGGGTCAGCGGGACCGGCCGGACGCGCACGGCGCCCTCCGCCCACGCCCGCACCTCGGCCCTCACCCTCGCCGCGGTCTCCTGCCAGGCCTACCACGACGGCTACTTCACGGCCTACAAGCACCTCGCCGCCGACCCCTCCGTGGACGTCGTCTTCCACCTCGGCGACTACCTCTACGAGTACGCCGTGAACTCCGCCGGCGGCGTCCGCGCCTACACGGGCGGCGACGTACTGCCCGCCCACTTCAACCACGAGACCGTGACGCTGGAGGACTACCGGCTGCGGTACGCGCTCTACAAGTCCGACCCGGACCTGCGGGCCGCGCACGCCGCGCACCCCTTCGTCGTCACCTGGGACGACCACGAGACCGAGAACAACTACGCGGACGACATCGACGAACAGGACGGCCCGCCCGCCGAGTTCCTGCTCCGCCGCGCCTCCGCGTACCGCGCCTACTGGGAGAACCAGCCCCTGCGCCGCCCGCAGCTCCCGCAGGGCCCTGACGCCCAGATGTACCGGCGCCTGACCTGGGGCAAGCTGGCCCAGTTCGACATCCTCGACACCCGCCAGTACCGCTCCAACCAGGCGTACGGCGACGGCTCCCACGTCCCCGGGCCCGAGTCGGACGACCCGGCGCGCACCATCACCGGCGCCACGCAGGAGCGGTGGCTCATCGACGGCTGGCGCCGCTCGCACGCCCTGTGGAACGTCGTCCCGCAGCAGGTCACCTTCTCGCAGCGCAAGCTCGACCTGAACGCGGCCGCGAAGGTGTCCATGGACGCGTGGGACGGCTACCGCGCCTCGCGTCAGCGCGTCCTCGCCGGGGCCAGAGCGGCCGGCGTCGACAACCTGATGGTGCTCACCGGCGACGTGCACGTGGGCTACGCCTTCGACATCAAGGACAACTTCGACGACCCGTCGTCGAAGACCCTCGGCACGGAGATCGTCGCCACGTCCGTCAGCAGCGGCAAGGACGGCGCGGACAAGCCGGCGAACTGGGGCACGTACACCCAGGCCAACCCGCACCTGAAGTTCTACAACGGACGGCGCGGCTACGTGACGGTCGCGCTCGGCGAGCACGAGGCCCGCGCCGACTTCAAGACGGTCCCTGCGGTCACGACGCCCGGAGCCCCGATCACCACGGCGGCGTCGTTCGTGACGACGGTGGGCGAGCAGGGCCTGCGTCCGGCATAACGGGGGCCGGCCACCCCGCGCCCCTGATTGCTTTCCGGGGGCGCGGGAGTCGCTTCTTCGGCGCGGACGGCTGCCGTTCAGGCGCGCCGGGGACCGCCTTCTCGGGGGCGCAGGTACCTGTCTTCAGGGCGCGGGGAACCGCGCGACCAGCCCCCACCGGACCGTCACCCGGCAGCGAAACCGCTACGCGCCGGCCGGCATGCCGCTACCCCTCCGACGGATACCGCACCCCGATCCGCTCCCGGACGGAGTCCAACGTGCGCATCACGGCGAGCGACCCCGCCAGCGGCACGAGCGGCGACTCCGTATCGCCGGCCCGCACCCGGTGCATCACCTCGCCCGCCTCATGCCGGAGGCTGTCGCGCGGCCCGTCCCCCGGCTCCGCCGTGAACTCCTGCGGCTCCCGGCCGTCGCGGTGCAGCACGAACCGGTCCGGGTAGAAGAAGCCGTGCGGAATGTCGATACGGCCCTGGGAACCGGTGATCGACGCGGTGACCGGAGTGCCCGCGTCGATCGAGCAGTCGAGCAGCGCGTGAGCACCGCTCTCCCACGAGAGCAGCATTCCCGTACGGAGATCGACGCCCTCGTCCGAGAGCGCCGCTCTCGCGGTCACCTCCGAGGGCTCCCCGAGGATCAGGTGAGCGAAGGACACCGGATACACGCCCAGATCGAGCAGTGCGCCGCCGCCCTGCGCGGGATCCCGCAGCCGGTGCGCCGGAGGGAAGGGCCCCGCGAGCCCGAAGTCGGCCTGCACCGTGCGGACGTCACCGACCGCACCGTCGTCGACCAGTGCCTTCAGCCTCCTGATCAGCGGATGGCAGTACATCCACATGGCCTCCATCAGGAAGAGGCCACGGCTGCGGGCGAGCGTCACCAGCTCCTCCGCCTCGCCGGAGTTCAGCGTGAACGCCTTCTCGCACAGGACCGCCCGGCCCGCCTCCAGGCACAGCCCCGCGGCCGCCCGGTGCGCGGAGTGCGGGGTCGCGACGTACACGACGTCGACGTCCTCGTCCTCGGCGAGCGAGGACCAGTCCCCGTACGCCCGCGGGATCCCGAACCGCTCCGCGAACGCCTTCGCCGAGGCGTCGGAGCGGGACGCCACGGCGACGACCTCCGCGTCCGGCATGTCGAGAAGATTCGCCGTGAAGGACGCGGCGATGCCCCCGGTCGCCAGGACGCCCCACCGCACACGCTCACGTTCCACCACTGAAGGCCCCCTACCAGGTTCCGGCCACTGCCCTTGCCGTCACGTCACGAAATGTGGTCTCAACCAATGCACCTGAGCTGAGAGCATAGGTAATCGAATGAACGACCGGGAGGGGAACCGCATGCCGGATCACGGCCGCCAGCACGCGTCCGCGCGTGAGACCCAGCGCATACCCGAGGCATCACCCGTCGCGGGCCCCTCGCTCACCGCCCGCCGCCGCACCGGCTTCCTGGTCACCCTCGTACTCGGCGGACTCACCGCCGTACCCCCGCTGTCCATGGACATGTACCTCCCGGCGCTGCCGGAGGTCACCGGTGCGCTGCACACCTCGGCCGCCACCGCCCAGCTCACCCTCACCGCCTGCCTGACCGGCATGGCGCTCGGGCAGCTCGCCGTCGGCCCGATGAGCGACAAGTGGGGCCGCAGGCGCCCCCTCCTCATCGGCCTCCTCGTCTACATCGCCGCCACCGCGGTCTGCGCCTTCGCCCCCACGGCCCCGCTCCTCATCGGCTTCCGTCTGGTGCAGGGCCTCGCCGGGGCCGCCGGCATCGTGATCGCCCGGGCGGTCGTGCGCGATCTGTACGACGGCGTCGAGATGGCGCGCTTCTTCTCCACCCTCATGCTGATCTCCGGCGTGGCGCCGATCGTCGCGCCACTCATCGGCGGCCAGGTCCTGCGGGTCACGGACTGGCGCGGCATCTTCGTCGTCCTCACCGCCGTCGGCATCGCGCTGACCGCCCTCGTCTGGAAGGGCCTGCCGGAGACGCTCGCCCCCGAGCGACGGCACGGCGGCGGCACCGCCGAGGCGCTGCGCACCATGCGCGGCCTCCTCGCCGACCGCGTCTTCACCGGCTACATGATCGCGGGCGGCTTCGCCTTCGCCGCGCTGTTCGCCTACATCAGCGCCTCGCCGTTCGTGGTCCAGGAGATCTACGGCGCCTCGCCCCAGACCTTCAGCCTCCTGTTCGGCATCAACTCCGTCGGCCTGATCGCCGTGGGCCAGATCAACGGCAAGCTCCTCGTCGGCCGCGTCAGCCTCGACAAGGCGCTCGCCGTCGGCCTCTGCGTCATCGCGGTCGCCTCCGCCGCGCTGCTGCTCATGGCGACCGGCGTCTTCGGCGACGTGGGACTCGTACCGATCGCGGCAGGGCTGTTCGTCCTCATGTCCGCGATGGGCCTCGCCATGCCCAACACCAACGCCCTCGCCCTGATGCGCACCCCGCATGCCGCGGGCTCCGCGTCCGCGCTCATCGGCACGACTTCCTTCCTGGTCGGCGCGATCGCCTCCCCGCTCGTCGGCATCGCGGGCGAGGGCACCGCCGTCCCGATGGCCGTGGTCCAGCTGGCCTGCGCCCTGGCGGCCATCGCATGCTTCTTGGGACTGTGCCGCCCCTGGCGGCGCGGGACCGGACCGACGCGGGAGGCGGAGCACTGAGCACCCCACGACTGCGCCCCGGCACTCCCGAACGCGCCGGGCTCGACCCCGACGAGCTGCGCCGCCTCGTCCAGGACGTGCGCGAACTGCCCCGCGGGGCGCACCCCTGGTGCGCGGGCGCCGTCGTCCTCGCGGGCCGCGGCCCGGTCGTCGCCGTGCACGAGGCGGCGGGCTGGGCGATGCGGTACCTCGCCTACGACGAGACGGCGGACCGGGGCGTCGAACTCCCGCCCGCGTCCCGCGTCCCCATGCGCCCCGACACGGCCTTCGACCTCGCCTCCCTCACCAAGCTCTTCACGACCGTCGCAGCCGTGCAGCAGCTGGAGCGCGGCACCCTCGGCATCGACGCGCGGGTGGGCGCCTACGTCCCCGAGTTCACCGCCGCCGCCGAGCACGACGTCACGATCCGCCAGCTCCTCACCCACACGTCCGGCCTGCGCCCCGAACTCCCGCTGTACGACTGCCCGGACGACGCGGCGCGCCTGACGGCCCTGCGCACCGAGGCCCCGTCGTCCCCGGCCGGCGCGTACCTCTACTCCGACCTCAACATGCTGCTGCTTCAGCACGTCCTGGAGCGCATCGCGCAGCGCCCCCTCGACGCCCTTGTGCGTGACGGCATCACCCGGCCCCTCGGCATGACCGCGACCGGCTTCGGCCCGCACCCCGGCGCCGCCGCCACCGAGGACCAGCGCCGCCCCTGGGCCAAGGCCGACCGCGGTCTCCTGCGCGGCATCGTCCACGACGAGAACGCATGGGCCCTCGGGGGCGTCGCCGGCCACGCGGGCCTCTTCTCCACGGCGTACGACCTCGCGGTCCTGTGCCGCACCCTGCTCAACGGCGGCTCGTACGGCACCGCCCGCATCCTCGGCCCCGACTACGTCGAGCTGATGCTCACGGCCCCCGGCCTCGGCTTCCAGCTCGACCAGCCCCGGTTCATGGGCGAGCTCGCGGGCCGCGGCGCGGCCGGACACTGCGGCTTCACCGGCACGTCGCTCGTCCTCGACCGCGTCACGGACACGTTCGTGATCCTCCTCGCGAACACGGTCCACCCGCGCCGCAGGGCCCCGCAGAACGGGCCGCGCGCCTCGGCGGCGACGCGTCTCGCGCGGGCCGTGGGCGCGTAGGGGCCCTCGGGGCGACCGTAGAATCACGGGGTGAACGCCCCCCTCTCCTCTTACTCGCCGGTCTCCCCGGCCGACACCCTGCGCGCGGCCCTCGCGGGGCTGCTCGACGGGCTGCCGCCCACGCAGGCGGCGCGCGCCGTCGAACGGCTGATCGCGAGCTACCGGGGGACCACCCCGACGGACGCGCCGATCCTGCGGGACCGTGCCGACGTCGCCGCCTATGCCGCGTACCGGATGCCGGCCACCTTCGAGGCGGTCCGCTCGGCGCTCGGCGCGCTCGCCGACGCGGCGCCGGAGGGCTGGGCGCCCCGGAGCCAGGTGGACGTGGGTGGCGGGACGGGCGCCGCGGTCTGGGCCGTCGCCGACACCTGGGCGGGCGAGCGCGATGTCACCGTCCTCGACTGGGCCGAGCCCGCGCTCGCCCTCGGGCGTGAACTGGCCGGTTCCTGCGACCGGTTGACCTCCGTGCGCTGGCAGCGCTCACGTATCGGAGCGGCGCTCACCATCGAGAGCGCCGATCTCGTCACGGTGTCGTACGTCCTCAAGGAGCTGACCGCCGACGACCGCCGCGCCGTGGTCGACGCCGCGGCCGCCGCCGCGAGTCCCGACGGGGCCGTGGTCGTCGTCGAGCCCGGCACCCCCGACGGCTACGAGCGGATCATCGAGGCGCGCCGCCGTCTGACCGACGCCGGATTCCACATCGCCGCGCCCTGCCCCCACAGCGCGGCCTGCCCCATCGAGCCCGGCACCGACTGGTGCCACTTCTCGGCCCGGGTCAGCAGGTCGTCGCTGCACCGCCAGGTCAAGGGCGGTTCCCTCGCGTACGAGGACGAGAAGTTCAGCTACGTGGCCGCGACCCGGTTCGCGCCCGAGCGCCCCGCGGCCCGGATCACCCGCCGCCCCCAGATCCGCAAGGGCCAGGTACTCCTGGACCTGTGCGAGGCGGAGGGCGCGCTGGGCCGCGAGACGGTGACGAAGCGGCACGGGCCGCTGTACCGGGCGGCCCGCGACGCCGACTGGGGCGACGCCTGGCCGCCGGCTCCCTAGGAGGCGTGGGCGCGTCAGCGCGCCGTCACGGGGTGCGGGGCCGTGACCTTTCGCGGCTTCGCCGCGCGGGCGCGAACCACCACGGACCCCCGCACCCGGCGAACCGGCTCAGGCCCCGAGTTCCAGGCCGCGCGGCTGCTCGCCGCGAAGCTCCGCCGTGCAGCACTTCACGCTGCCGCCGCCCTTGAGCAGCTCGGAGAGATCCATCCCGACGGGCTCGAACCCGCGGTCCCTCAGCGGCTCGAACAGGCCGACGGCAGCCTGCGGCAGCAATACGTGCAGCCCGTCGGAGACCGCGTTCAGGCCGAACGCCGCGGCGTCCGGCTCCGTGGCGATCAGCGCGTCGGGAAAGAGGCGTTCGAGAACGGCCCGGCTGCCCGGCGAGAACGCCTCCGGGTGGTACATGACCTCGTCCGCCCCGTCGTCCAGGACACCGAGCGCGGTGTCCAGGTGGTAATAGCGCGGGTCGACGAGGTCGAGGCCGATGACCGGGCGGCCGAAGAACTCCTGCGCCTCGGCGTGCGAGAGCGGACTGGAGCGAAAGCCCCGGCCTGCCAGGACGTACGAGGCGGTGACCGCGAAGTCGCCCTCGCCCTCGTTGATGTGGACGGGCTCGTGGACCGCCGTGTAACCGCGCTCCCTGAACCAGTCCAGGTGCGCCGCTGCCTCGGCGGTGCGCTGGGGATGGGCGAAGCGGGCCCCGAGCACGCGTCCGTCGACGACGGTCGTGCCGTTCGCCGCGAAGACCATGTCGGGCAGGCCGGGGAGGGGTTCGAGCTCGTCGACGCGGTGTCCGAGCGAGCGGTAGCGGTCCCGCAGGTCCTCCCACTGCGCGAGCGCGAGCGGGACGTCGACCGGCTTGGCGGGATCCATCCAGGGGTTGATCGAGTACGTGACTTCGAAGTGTGCCGGTCGGCACATCAGGTAACGCCGGGGTGTGGCGCGGCGACCAGGCAATGAGGGCTCCTCACGACCGCAGTGGCAGATGCGCCCATGGTGCGGTGCGAGGAGCCCCCACCGCTGTGCACCGAACGGGTGGTCCCTCTGAGTCACCGGCCCGCATGTCACCGGTCGGCATGTCGCTTGCGGGCATGCCGCAGGCCGGCAACCCACCGGCCCGCGTGCCACCGGTACACGACCCGCCGCCCCCGCCGCTCACCGTCCCGGCCCCACCGGCCGGGGCCCCGCTCTCACGACGGCGTCACGAACCCTCGCCCGCCGTGCGTTCCTCCCGGAGCCTGCGCAGCAGCTCCCGCTTCTGCGCCTGCGGGTCGAGCCCGCCGCCGACCCGGCCGCCGCGGCCGCCGCCGCGCAGGGTCTTGCGGGAGAGATTGCTGCGGGTGCCGCCGACGCCCAGCATGTTCCCGGATCCACCTCGGCTCATCGTGGTCTCCCTTCGACCTTCGAATGGTGCTGTCCCGGGCGGGAGTTGAACCGCCCAGAAGCGAGACGAGTCGTCTCGCCAACGATGTCCACTGTCGGCGAGACGCATCGTCTTGTCAAGAGAGTTGAGACGGTACGTCTCGCCTCGCTCGCTGATACATTCGAGCCATGGCCCAGAAGACCGCTCCCGACTCCAACCGCCGCAGCGAGCGTTCGCGCCGCGCGATCTACGACGCCGCCCTCGCCCTCGTCGGCGAGATCGGCTACCCCAAGACGACCATCGAGGGCATCGCCGCCCGCGCGGGCGTGGGCAAGCAGACGATCTACCGCTGGTGGTCCTCCAAGGCGGAGGTCCTCATGGAGGCCTTCATCGACCTCGGCGTCCAGGCGGCGGAGGCCGCCGGAGCGGGTGACTGGGCGGAGGCGGACGGCATCCCGGACACCGGCGACGTCGAGGCCGACCTCAAGGCGGTCCTGCGCGCCACCGTCGACGAACTGCTCGACCCCCGCTACGACGCCCCCGCCCGCGCCCTCGCCGCCGAGGGGGTCGCCAACCCGGCCTTCGGCGAGGAGTTCGTCGGCCGCCTCCTCATGCCCGCCCTCGAGCTGTACGTACGCCGGCTGCGCGCCGCGCAGGACGCCGGCCAGATCCGCGCCGACGTCGACCCGTACATCGCCCGCGACCTGTTCTCCGCGCCGCTCGCCCAGCGCTGGCTCCAGGGCACGGGCCCCCTGGACCACGCCTATGCCGACACACTCGTCGAGTACGTCCTCTACGGGCTCAGCCCCCGCTGACCCGTACCCGCACGTCCGACGGGGTGCGGGTCAGCAGGCCCGGCGCGTCCGAGATCACGCCGTTGCAGCCGAGCCGCAGCACCCGGTCCCGCTGCCGCGGCGAGTTCACGGTGTGCGCCCACACCCGCGGGATCCCGGACCGCGCGGCCCGTACGAGATCGGCGTCACGCGCCTGGTAGTCCACGTCGAGCAGGTCGACGAACCGGGCCCAGCGCGCCGGGTGGTCCGTGCGCATCTGGACCTTCGAGCGCCACAGCTGTGCCATGAGGCCCATGTCGTGGGCGCGCAGGGCGACGGCGGGGTCGTTGGAGTTCACGAACACCGACCTGACCAGGCCCCGGCGTCGGATCATCGCGGCGAGCCCGTCCAGGCTCCGCGGGTCCTTCGCCTCCAGGGTCAGCACGATGCGCCCGCCCAGGCGGTCGAGGACCTCGTCGGCCGTCGGCAGCGGCTCGGCGTGCCAGCGGCCCGGCAGCGAGGCCTTCGGGCGCATCCGCACGCGCGTCCACTGCCGCGCGTCGAGTCTGTCCACGGGGCCCGACGTGTACGTCGTGCGGTCCAGGGTCGGGTCGTGCATCACCACGATCGTGCCGTCGCGCAGCATCCGCGTGTCGAAGTCGAGGACCTGCGCGGTACCGCGAGCGTAGGCGGCCGTCAGGCCCGACATGCTGTTCTCCGGGACCTCCAGGGCGCCGCCGCGGTGCGCCGTGTAGACGATGCCGTGGAGGCTGGCGACGGTCAGGGGGCCGGAGTCCCACTCGAGGGGGGCGAGGGTCGGCGGGGCGAGGGCCAGGAGCCCGCCGAGGCCCGTCAGCGCAATCCGTGTGACCATGCCGACCACGGTAGGCAGGCAAATCACCGTAAACCCGCTAATGACACCCGATTATCTTCTGCGTCTCGTGTCGCTCCGTATCGCCCCGGGTACCCCGGATGTGGACAGTGGCCACCCGCGGCGCAGGATGGTGCGACCATGGGACATGCTTCTCGGTACTACGGCGAGGTGAGGGGATTGATGGGCGCGGAGTTCGGCCGCCGGTCCGGCGGACAGGGCAGGATCTCCCAGTGGCTGCGTGCCAGGCGCCCGAAGGAGACCGAGGGCGACGGCGGCCGCGAGGCGCTGCTCCTGGCAGCGGCCGACGCGGGGCTTCCGCTCGCACCCGCCGCGTACCCCACCGACTACCGGTGTTCGTGCAGCCGCATCGGCTGTCCCACGCCCGGCAGGCACCCCGTCTCGTTCGCCTGGCAGACGCAGTCCACGACGGACCGCGGCCAGATCGAGCGCTGGGCCAGGCATCAGCCGCAGGCCAACTTCATCACCGCGACCGGCATGGTCCACGACGTCCTGGACGTCCCCCTGGAGGCGGGCCGCGAAGCCCTCGAACGCCTCCTCGCGGCGAGCATCGACGTCGGCCCCGTGGCCGAGTCGGGCGGCGACCGCATGCTCTTCTTCACCGCCACTCGCGGCACCCCCGAGGACGAGGACGAGTGGTGGCCCTGCGAGCTGGACTGCCACCCCGAGACGATGGACGAGCACCCCGGCCTGCGCTGGCACTGCCGCGGCTCGTACGTCCCCGTGCCGCCCGCCCGGCTCCCCGGTGACCTGACCGTCGACTGGCTGCGAGGCCTCGAACACCCGCTGCCGGACCCGCTCACCCTGCTCGAAGCCCTCACGGACGCCTGCGCACGGTACGTGGGCGAGGAGAGGGACTTCACGACGGCCTGGCCCTCGCGCGGCTGACGGACCGGGGCCAGGGGCTCGCACAGAGCCCCGGGACCCTAGCTGCCCTTCGCGCCCGTCAGACCCTCGAGCCGCGTCAGTATCTCGACGTCGCCACCCTTGGCCGGGTCGACGGCGACCTGGTTCGAGACGCGCTCCAGTGTCAGCGACTGCTTGACGTCGCCGGTCATCAGGGCCTTCACGTTCTCGTTGTCGACCGTGATGCTCAGGCCCTTGGACGCCGTCTGCTTCTCGTAGTGGTGCGTCGCGAAGAACACCATCGCCCCGCCGTCCGCGGTCCGAAGGGCCAGCGGCGCGTAGTCGCCCGACGTCATCGGCTCGTCGACGTACTGCCGGGCGAGACCCGGACGGCTCGCGTTCTTCTCCCGGGTGGTCCGCCACTGCGACGTGTGCCGGCCCGGCGCGAAACCGTCCCCGCCGTCCTTCAGATACGTCGCGTACGCGCGGCTCATGTCCTGCGGCGCCACCGCGAGCCCCGCGGCGTCCGCCGTCACGGGCCGCGCCCAGCCGTCCTTGTCCTTCTTGAACTCGGGGACGTCACCGGGCGACATGAGCGTCAGATACGCCACCTGCCAGGGCCGGTTCACCTCGTCACGGGTGAAGACGAGCATCCACCGGAAGTCGCCGCCCCGGTTGGCCTTCGTGTTCGCGACGAACCAGCGGGGCCAGCCCGCCTTCTTGGGAATGGTGAACTCGGCGTCCGACAGCTCCAGATCCGAGTGGCCGGGGTTGCCGTCGGGGTGGTTGGTGTGACCGGCCTTCAGCTTGGCGGCGTCGATCGCGCCGAGCGCGCCCGTCACATGGTCCTCGTCGAGGGACCCGTCGTACGCCTTGTCGGCCTTGTTGTACGCGGTGGTGAAATCCTTCAGGGCGCGGGCGGCCTCGGCCTTCGTGGCCGCCGGGAGGACCTCCCGCTCCCCGTGCACCGTCACACACCCGCTCGCCGTCAGCGCCACGGCGGTCGCGAGGGCCACCGCCGTAACCGGCTTCCTGAGACCACGAGGCCTGCGGAGGAGCTTGCTCATCGGTTCTCTTCACCTTCCCCTTCCCGGGCCCGAACCCTATCGGGGAGGGGAGCGGCGCGAGCGTCCGGATCAGGCTTTGGCGGACTCACGGGAAGACTGCGCCTCGGTCTTCGGCTTCCGGGACAGGAAACCGGCGGGCGCGAAGAACACCGCGAGCGTCGGGATCAAGTACAGCAGCCAGACGACGACTTGGAGGACCGTCGGATCGGGCTGGAAGTTGAACACGCCCTTGAGGAGCGTGCCGTACCAGCTGTCCGGCGGAATCGTCTCGCTGATGTCGAACGCCTTGCTGGACAGACCTCCCAGGAATTGCGCCTCCTGAAGGTCGTGCACGCCGTACGCGAGGACGCCCGCCGCCACGATCACCAGCATGCCGCCGGTCCACGTGAAGAACTTCGCCAGATTGATCTTCAGGGCGCCCCGGTAGAACAGCCAGCCGAGGACGACCGCCGTCAGCAGGCCCAGCAGGACACCGATCAGCGGCCCGTGCGTGCCGTCGTTCGACGCGCGCACCGACGCCCAGACGAACAGGGCGGTCTCAAGACCCTCGCGGCCCACCGCCAGGAAAGCGGTCGCGACCAGCGCGGCCGTACCCATCTGGAGTGCCGCGTCCAGCTTGCCGTGCAGCTCCGACTTCAGATGCCGCGCCGTGCGCCGCATCCAGAAGACCATCCACGTCACCAGGCCCACGGCGACGATCGACAGCGAACCGCCGAGCGCCTCCTGCGCCTCGAACGTCAGCTCCTGAGAGCCGAAGGTCAGCGCGAAACCGAAGCCGAGCGCCACGGCGACGGCGATGGCGATGCCGATCCAGATGGGACGCAGCGCGTCACGCCGGTCCGTCTTCACCAGATACGCGATGAGGATGCAGACGACGAGGCTGGCCTCGAGTCCCTCGCGCAGGCCGATCAGGTAGTTGCCGAACATCGTGTCCTCATGCCTCCTTGGAGAACAGCGCCCGGCCCCACCAGTCGCCGGAGTCCCGGACGCCCGGCGGGACGGCGAAGACGGCCGAACCCACGTGCTGGATGTACTCGTTGAGCGCGTCGCTGCGCGACAGGTTGCGCTGCACGCGGATGAACCCCTTGCGCACGTCCTTCTGGTAGGCCAGGAAGAACAGGCCGGCCTCCAGACGGCCGAGGCCGTCCGTGCCGTCGGTGAAGGAGTAGCCGCGGCGCAGGATGGTCGCCCCCGCGTTGGAGTCGGGGTGCGCGAGCCGCACGTGCGCGTCCGGCTTCATCGCCTTCAGGAACGGCTCGTCGCGCTCCTTGGCTTTGCCGACCGGGGCGCCCTCGCCCTTGTCGCGGCCGAAGACGTCCTCCTGCTCCTGGAGCGACGTACGGTCCCACGTCTCGATGTTCATCCGGATGCGCCGGGCGACGAGGTACGAACCCCCGGTCATCCAGGCCGAGCCCGCGTCCGTGTCCTTGGCGCCGACCCATACGTGCCGGTCCAGACGGTCCGTCTCGGTGCCGGCGATGTTGCGGGTGCCGTCCTTGAAGCCCATCAGGTTGCGCGGGGTCTGCGCGTCCGGAGTGGTCGACGACGTCTTGCCGAAGCCGAGCTGGGACCAGCGGACGGCGACCTTGCCGAAGCCGATCCTGGCGAGGTTGCGGATGGCGTGCACGGCGATCTGTGGATCGTCCGCGCATGCCTGGATGCACAGGTCGCCGTCACTGCGGGCCTTGTCGAGATTGTCGCCGGGGAACTTGGGCAGGTCGACGAGCGCCTCCGGCCGCCGGTCCGCAAGCCCGAACTTCTCGAACAGGGACGGGCCGAAGCCGATGGTGAGGGTGAGCCGGGACGGCTTGAGGCCGAGCGCCTCGCCGGTGTCGTCCGGCGGTGCCTCGGGCAGACCGCCGTACGCTCCCTCGCCGACCGCGTGCCCCTCCGTCATGCGGGACGCGGCCTTCGTCCAGTCCTTCAGGAGCTGCACGAACTCGTCGCGGTCGTCGGTCTTCACGTCGAACGACGCGAAGTGCAGACGATCCTGCACGGCGGTGGCGATTCCGGCCTGGTGCGCGCCGTGGAACGACACGGCGCCGCCCGAGTCGGCGACCGGCTGGGGATCGTCACCGGTCCGCGTCACGGCGACGGCGCCCCCCGCGGCGGCGGCACCGAGCGCGAGCCCGGCACCGCCCACCGCGAGCAGCGAACGACGCGACGGCGTACGGGAGTTGTCCGATCCGACCGAGACATCGGTGGTGGTGTCCGTCATCCCTGACCCCTTACCTGCGTACCCGGAGGGCTACTTGACGACGACGGCGGCGGCGAGCTTGGACAGCGGCTCCGCGAGCGCGTTCACCGCGTCCTGGAGCTCCTTGCGGTCCGCCTTGCCGACCTTGTCGTAGGAGGTGAACTCGTAGGAGGTCTTGTCCTTGCGGTACTTGTCGAGCAGCGTGTCCAGGGCGGCGAACTGCTTGTCGAGCTCCTTCGTCAGCGCGGCGTCGTTCTCCGCGGCGACGGGCTTGAGCAGGTCGTACGCCTTCTCGGCACCCTCGACGTTGGCCTTGAAGTCGACGAGGTCGGTGTGCGAGTAGCGCTCCTCCTCGCCCGTGACCTTGCCGGTGGCGACCTCGTCGAGGAGCTCCTTGGCGCCGTTGGCCATGGAGGTCGGCGTGATGTCCGCCTTGCCGACGCGGGTCTGCCAGTCCTTGAGGTCCTTGTCGAGCTGTGTCGCCAGCTCCTTCTCCCGCGAGCCGATCTTCTTGTCCTGCCACAGCGCCTTCTCCAGGCGGTGCCAGCCGGTCCAGTCCGTCTTCGGGTCCTGCCCCTCCTCCAGGCCGTCCGCGCGGACGTCGACCTTCGGGTCGATGTCACCGAAGGACTCGGCGACGGGCTCGGTGCGCTCCCAGCCGAGACGGGACGGGGCGTACGCGGCCTGCGCGGCCTTCAGGTCGCCCTTGCGCACGGCGTCCGTGAACGTCGTCACCTTGGGCAGCGTCTCATCGGCCTGCTCCTGCGCGTACGTCCGGTAGGCGGCGACGGCCTTGTCCAGGCGGGCGTCACGCTTGACGGCCTTGCCGCCGGTGACGGTCACCTTCTGGCGGATGCCGTCGCCCTTCATGCCGGGCTTGCAGGCGATCTCGTACGAGCCGGCCTTCACCTCGGCGGTCAGCTTCTGCTTGGTGCCGGGGCCGATGTTCTCGCGCTCGCTGACGATCCGGTCGTCCGGGAACAGGACATAGACCTCGGTGACCTTGGAGCCCTTGTTCTCTATGGACAGCTCGACATGGCCGGCCGGGAAACGGGTCTTGGAGACATCGCACTTGTCGTCCGTGGCGGTGACCTCGACGACGCGGTCGCCACCGGACTTGGCGTCGCTCTTCTGGGTGCAGCCCGTGACGGCGGCCAGGGTCGCCGCGGTGGCGGCGGCGGTGACAACAGTGAGTCGGACGGCTCGCATGCGGGCTCCAAGACGGTGAGGCACAGTGAGTGAGGCGGACCTAACTTAACCGAGGCTTACCTCAGTGCTACCCGGGGGTCCAGTGATTCAGCTCTCACAAAAGAGCACCGATCGCGCCCCGGCCACAAGCGACCCATGGACGACCCGGGAAACGGCAAACGGAAGGCAAAAACCCGCGACGCCCCACTGAATGATTGACTGTCCGGGTGACGGACTACGACGTGCTCCGAGTCTTCTGCGGACCCCATGGCGACCACGGCAATGAGCTCGGGGTCGTACGAGAGGGAAGCGACGTCCCCGACGAGGGCGACCGGCAGGCTCTGGCGGCGAAGCTCGGCTTCAGCGAGACGGTGTTCGTGGACGACCCCGAGCGCGGCGTCATCGACATCTACACGCCGACCGTGCGCCTCCCCTTCGCCGGACACCCGTGCGTCGGTACGGCCTGGCTCCTGGACGTGCCCGAACTGGTCACCCCCGCGGGAGTGGTGGGCACGCGGCTGGACGGCGAGTTCACCTGGATCGAGGCGCGACCGGAGTGGGCGCCGCCCCGGACGCTGCGCGAGTACGGCTCGGCGGCGGAGGTGGAGAACCTCCCGGTTCCCCCGCCGGGGGAGTGGATCTACGCCTGGGCGTGGGAGGACGTGGCGGCAGGAAGGGTGAGGGCCCGGGGGTTCCCGGGCAGGAACGACGGAATCGACGAGGACGAGGCGACCGGAGCGGCAGCACTCCTGCTCACGGCGCACCTGCACAGGGCCCTGAACATCACGCAGGGCAAGGGCTCCCAGATTCTCACGGCCCCCCAGCCCGACGGTCTGATCGAAGTGGGCGGCAGGGTCCGCCTGACCTGATCAGGCGGCGCTGCTGAACTCCTCGCCGAGAGCCCTGAAGACGGCGGTGTTGAGGGCGAACGCCCGCTTGCACTCGGCCACGATGCGCAGCTTCTCGAGCTCGTCGGCGCGAACTCCGTCGAGCAGAACGCGATAACTCCGCTTGAAAGCCGCAGGGTTCGGAACACCCTCGAACACGTAGAACCGCACGCCATCACCCTTGCGGGCGAAGCCCCAGTTCTTCTCGGCCTTGTCGCGAATGATCTGGCCGCCGGACAGATCCCCCAGGTACCGGGTGTAGTGGTGGGCGACGTAGCCCCCGGGCCAGTCCTGGGCGCACTCGGCGACGCGCGAGGCGTACGCCTGGGTGGCCGGCAGTGCGGAAACGCCGTCGCGCCACCCGGCCCCGCGGAGGTGGGCCAGATCCCGCTCGATGGCGGGAACCCGGAACAGCTCGGCCTGGATGAACGGGCCGGCGACGGCGGACCCCTCCAGCCCCTTCGCCGCCTCCTCCAAGGCCCGGTAGACGAACCAGAGTTGCTCGGTGTACCGGGCGTAGGCGTCGACGCCGAGGGATCCGCCGAGAAGGTCGCTCATGAACGTGGTGCTCTCGGCCTCTGTGTGCTGCTCGTGAGAGGCGGTGCGGATCAGGGTGGAGAACGGCGTACCCATGAGGCCTCCAGATCGCTAAGCTTAGGCTTGCCTAACTTACCAGGTTCCCGACGCCCTGTCGGTAAAAACGCTACCCCGATCACTCACCGGGGCAACACAAAAGGCCCGCCCCCATGAGAGGGGCGGGCCTGTGGGCGAATCCCGGTCAGGGCAGAGTGAGGATGTCCGCACCGGATTCGGTGACAACGAGTGTGTGCTCGAACTGAGCGGTCCGCTTGCGGTCCTTGGTGACCACGGTCCACCCGTCGTCCCACAGGTCGTACTCATGGGTGCCGAGCGTGAGCATGGGCTCGATGGTGAAGGTCATCCCGGGCTGGATGACGGTGGTGGCGTGCGGGCTGTCGTAGTGCGGAATGATCAGGCCGGAGTGGAACGACGAGTTGATCCCGTGCCCCGTGAAGTCCCGCACGACCCCATAGCCGAAGCGCTTGGCGTACGACTCGATGACGCGGCCGATGATGTTGATCTGGCGCCCGGGCCGGACGGCATTGATGGCGCGCTTGAGGGACTCACGGGTCCGCTCGACAAGAAGCCGGGACTCCTCGTCGACATCGCCGACCAGGTAGGTCGCGTTGTTGTCGCCGTGGACGCCGCCGATGTACGCGGTGACATCGAGGTTGACGATGTCGCCGTCCTTGAGGACGGTCGAGTCGGGGATCCCGTGACAGATGACCTCGTTGACGGAGGTGCACAGCGACTTCGGGAAGTTGCGGTAGCCGAGGGTCGAGGGGTACGCGCCGTGGTCGCACATGTAGTCGTGCGCGATGCGGTCGAGCTCGTCCGTGGTCACGCCGGGTGCGATGGCCTTGGCGGCCTCCTCCATGGCCCGCGCGGCGATCCGGCCGGCGAGGCGCATGGCCTCGACCGTCTCCGGGGTCTGGATCTCCGGACCTTTGTACGGCGTCGGCGCGGGCTTGCCCACGTACTCGGGACGCCGGATGTTTCCGGGTACGGAACGAGTGGGAGAGAGCTCCCCTGGTACGAGCAGCGACTGGCCAGACATGCCAGCGAGTGTATCGAGCGGCCGTGGGGGACCATGGTCATGGCGAGAGGAGCCGCAGATGGCCCTGTTCAAGAAGCGGACCGTCGGGAAGCCCGGCGAGTGGTACTACTGCCTGGAGCACCAGAAGGTGGAGGAGGGGCCCGAGTGCCCCAACAAGGACCGTTTCGGCCCGTACGCGACGCGTGCCGAGGCGGAGCACGCGATGGAGACGGCGCGTGAACGAAACCTCGAATGGGAGACGGACCCCAAGTGGCACGACGCCAAGGCCAAGGACGGGGACGAAGAGGCCTGACGACGGCCCGTAGCCGCTGAGCGCCCCGACCGGCACCAGGGGCCCGCGCAGGCGGCGAGTCCCACCGGCGTTGAGACGCCGACGAGACGGGAGGGGACGCGGGGGCATGTGCGCGCGGAGCCACCAGCACCACGTACAGGCAATCAGCGTGCCGGCGTGCCCCCGTAAAGCAGCGGGCAAGTACACGCCCCCTGGAATTCGCCGTCAGAGGGAGGGCGGCGAGTCCCACCGGCGGTGAGACGCCGACGAGACGGGAGGGGACGCGGGGGCATGTGCGCGCGGAGCCACCAGCACCACGCACAGGCAATCAGCTCGCCGGCGTGCCCCCGTAGAACAGCGAGCACGTACATGCCCCCGCGGCCCCGCACCCGACAACACAACGGCCACAGACGCCCCGCACCCAAAAAAGCACCACCACCCACCACCCACCCTTCGAGCGAGCCTCCTACCACCCCGCGGGCGGCGGCGAAGTCAGATGATCCGCCAGGCGGGACAGCCGATCGCGGAAGCGCCGCCGGGGCCCCCGGGCCGGCCCTCCGCCGGGATTCTCGCCCGCCGCCGCGCTGACCAGATGCTGCGCCGTATCGAGGTCGAGATCAGGCCCGGGCGTGAGGGCCTCATGAGCCATGGCATGCAGATCGCGGTCACCCGAGTCGATCGCCAGAACCGTGGCCCCCGCCCGCCGAGCGTCATGCACCCGCTCCAGCAACTCCTCACCGGGCGCCCCGGGCGCCACGACCAGCAGGGTCTCGCCCCGTCGGGCCGCCTCGATGCGCCCGAGCCCCACGGCAAGATGGGCCGGATCCCCACCCCCCGCCCGGTGCCGCACGAGCGTGGGCGACAGCTCGGGCATGCCGGACCAGGCGGCCTCGTCCACGAGATGCGCCGCGAGATGCCACGGCTCGTACTCGGGCGTGCCGACGAGGAGCAGCCCACCTCCGTGCGGCACGACGGAGGTCCGCAGCGCACCCGCGAAGCGGCGCGCGGCGCCCAGCCACTCGGTTCCGGCGAGCACTTCCCGCAGCAGTGCGACCCGTACGGCGTCCATGCCTGCGCATACTGCCGCAACAGTCCACTCGTCAGGCCGAGTTCACCGGGAATTCCCTCTGGGTGGGGAGGGATGGGGGGTGCTGACTGAGACGTCTGTTCCCTTCCGCGCGGGGCGCGAGGGATACGCGAGTTTCCGGATCCCCGCGGCTGTCACGACACACTCCGGCGTGCTGCTCGCGTTCTGCGAGGGACGAGTGGGGTCGAGGGAGGACTACGGGAACATCGACGTGGTCCTGAAGAGATCCACGGACGGCGGCCGCACCTGGGACCCGCTCCAGGTGGTGGCGGCGAACGGTGACGACCTGGCGGGGAACCCGGCGCCGGTGGTCCTGGACACGGGACGGGTCCTGATCGTCCACGTACGGAACGCGGCGCGGGCGACGGAAGCGGCGATCAGACGAGGCGAGGTGGAGCCCGAGGACGGGCGCCGGGTCTGGGTGCAGCACAGCGACGACGAGGGAGTGACCTGGTCCGCGCCCAGGGAGATCACGGCGCAGGCGAAGGACAGGGCCTGGCGCTGGTACGCCACGGGCCCCGGCCACGCGATCCAGACACGGAGCGGACGCGTGGTGGTGCCGGCCAACCACTCGCTCCCGCCCGCCGGAGGCGACACCGGCACGGAGGGAAAGTACGACGGAGGCCACTGCCTGCTGAGCGACGACCGGGGCAGGACCTGGCGGCTCGGCTACGTGGACGACCATCCGGACGGCTATGTGAACGTGAACGAGACGACCGCGGCCGAACTGGCCGACGGGCGGCTGTACTTCAACGCCCGCAACGACTCGCCGGCGCCGGGCACGAGGGCGGACGCGACATCGGAGGACGGCGGCGAGAGCCTGGTCAGGGCGTTCCGGCCGCAGGCGGGCCTCGTGGGCCCGGTCGTGGAGGGGAGCCTGCTGAGGCTGGGGGAGGTGCTGCTGTTCGCCGGCCCGGCGGACCCCGGGTCCAGGGCACTGATGAGCGTGCGGGCGAGCGAGGACGAGGGAGTCACCTGGCGCGTGGCCCACACGGTGGACGGCCTGCCCGCCGCGTACTGCGACCTCGTACGGATCGATGCCTCGACGGTCGGGCTCCTCTACGAGACGGGAGACTTCGGCGCGTACGAGACGATCACGTTCAGACGGATCCCGGTCGCCGCGCTACTGACCCGTACGCCTGAGTAAGGTCACCGTATGACCTCTACCGACAGTGTGCAGAAGGCGCCCGCGAAGGACCCCTGGGACCTCCCCGACGTATCGGGCCTGGTGGTCGGCGTGCTGGGCGGCACGGGCGACCAGGGCCGCGGGCTCGCGTACCGGCTGGCCCGGGCGGGCCAGAAGGTGATCATCGGATCCCGCGCGGCGGAGCGCGCCGAGGCGGCCGCGGGCGAGCTGGGCCTGGGCGTCGAGGGCGCGGCCAACGCGGAGTGCGCGCGCCGCAGCGACATCGTGATCGTGGCGGTGCCGTGGGAGGGCCACGGCAAGACGCTGGAATCGCTGCGCGAGGACCTCGCGGGCAAGCTCGTGGTCGACTGCGTCAACCCGCTGGGCTTCGACAAGAAGGGCGCGTACGCGCTGAAGCCGGAGGAGGGGAGCGCGGCGGAGCAGGCCGCGGCGCTGCTGCCGGAGTCGAGGGTGACGGCGGCGTTCCACCACCTGTCGGCCGTACTCCTCCAGGACGAGGCGATCGCCGAGATCGACACGGACGTGATGGTGCTGGGCGAGGCGCGGGCGGACACGGACATCGTCCAGGCGCTGGCGGGCCGCATTCCGGGCATGCGGGGAGTCTTCGCGGGCCGGCTGCGCAACGCGCACCAGGTGGAGTCGCTGGTCGCGAACCTGATCTCGGTGAACCGCCGCTACAAGGCCCACGCGGGGCTGCGGGTCACCGACGTGTAGAGCGCGGCCGCGCTCCACGGCCGGTACGCGGAGCCGACGTGCGGCCGCGGAAGGGACATGGGGGACACTGGTCGGCGTACGACCTCTCCGTCCGACAGGAGCCGACCCCCATGCCCCGCCTCGCTCTGTACGCCCTAGTCGTCTGCGTCCTCTCGGTGGTCGCCGCCGTGGTCGCCTTCGTGCAGGGCAGCCTGCTCGGCATCGTCTGGGTGCTGCTCGCGGGCCTCACCTCGAACATGACCTGGTACTACCTGCGCCGGGCCAAGGCACAGAAGCAGGCGGAGGCGGCGGTCGCGCCTACTGCGTGACGACGGGGATGTCAGGGGTGCCCTGCCAGAAGCGATAGAACTCCTGCCCCCAGTAGGTGTCCCACTCGGTGACACCGAGGGAGCGCAGGATCGCGTGGATCGCGTCGAAGAACACCTCGTTCACCTCCGGGATCCACAGGATGCCGAAGACGGCGAGCAGCCCGAACGGGGCGAACGGCTCCACCTGCTGCCGGAAGCTCCGGGACAGCCAGGGTTCGATGACGCCGTAGCCGTCCAGGCCGGGGATCGGCAGGAAGTTCAGGATCGCCGCGGTCACCTGGAGCAGGGCGAGGAAGCCGAGCGCGTAGCGGAAGGTGTCCGGCACCCCGTTCAGCGCGTCCAGCCAGAACGGCGCCGTGCACACGACGGCGAACAGGATGTTGGTCAGCGGGCCCGCCGCCGAGATGAGACTGTGCCGCCAGCGGCCCCGGATCCGGCCCCGCTCGATGAAGACGGCGCCGCCGGGCAGACCGATCCCTCCCATGATCACGAAGATGACGGGCAGCACGATGCTGAGCAGGGCGTGCGTGTACTTCAGCGGGTTCAGGGTCAGATAACCCTTCGCGCCGATGGAGATGTCGCCGCTGTGCAGGGCCGTGCGCGCGTGGGCGTACTCGTGCAGACAGAGCGAGACGATCCAGGCGCCCGTCACGAACAGGAAGACGGCGATGCCGGGCTGCGCGGCGAAGTCCGTCCACACGGCCCAGCCGGCGACGGCGGTGACGGCGGCGATGCCGACGAAGACGGGGCTGATCCTGCGATCGCTGCGACGGGTGGCGGCGGTGGTCATGGAGGATGGCTCCCGGGGTGCGTGCGGCCTGGTGCGGTGAGGGGACGACGGGCTGACCGTATCGGTGGTGCGGTGTGGGGGGAACGAGCCGGGGCAGGTCCCGGGTTCCGCGAAACCGGCGCGGACGTGCCCACTGCCCGGTCCGAACGGTGTCTGCCCGCCGCCGGAAAACCCGTGCTCCACGTCCCGGATCGCCCTCCCGTCGAAACCCGGGCGCGGTCCGGCCGCCCGTTTGGGGACAATGGGCCGGTGCGCTACCGCATCCTCGGCTCCACACAGGCCTTCCGCGACGACGGCACGGCCGTCCCCGTCGGCGGGGCGCGGCTGCGTGCCCTGCTGACCGTGCTCGCGCTGCGCCCCGGCCGCACCGTCCCGCCGCAGGTGCTCGCCGACGAGGTGTGGGGCGCCGAACCGCCCGCCGACGCGACCGGCGCGCTCCAGGCACTCGTGGGCCGGCTGCGCAGGGCGATCGGCGCCGACGCGGTGCACTCGCTCGACGGCGGCTACCGGCTGGCCGCCGGCTCCGAGGACATCGACCTGTTCCGCTTCGACCGGCTCGTGAGGGACGGGGTACGGGCGCTGGCCGACGGAGACCCGGGCAAGGCCGCGGCCGTCCTCGACGACGCGCTCGCCCTGTGGCGCGGCCCCGCCCTGGCCGATCTGCCGGACCGCTCGGCGGACGCCGCCCGCTGGGAGGCCCTCCACCTCGACGCCCGGCGCACCCGGCTCGCCGCGTCACTCGCGCTGGGCATGGCCGAGACCGCCCTGCCCGAACTGACCGCGCTGTGCGACGCGCATCCGCTCGACGAGCCGCTCCAGGCGCTGCGGCTGCGCGCCCTGCGCGACGCGGGCCGCACCGCCGAGGCGCTGGCGGCCTACGAGGGGGTACGCGTCGAGCTCGCGGAGCGGCTGGGAACCGACCCCGGCCCGGAACTGCGCGCCCTGCACGCCGGCCTGCTCGCGCCGCACCCCGTTGCCCCCTCCCCGCAGGACGCGAACCTGTCCGCCCCCGTCAGAGCGCCCGCCCCCACCGGCAACCTCCGCGCCCGGCTCACCTCGTTCGTGGGGCGCAGCGGAGACATCGGGGCGATCCGTGAGGACCTCGGACGCGTGCGGCTCGTGACGCTGCTCGGCCCGGGCGGCGCCGGGAAGACCCGGCTGTCCCAGGAGGCCGCCGAGGGCATGGACCTGCCGGACGGCGTGTGGCTGGCCGAGCTCGCGCCCGTCGAGGACCCGGACGCCGTCCCGGAGGCCGTCGTCACGGCGCTCGGGGCCCGTGAGACCGTGCTGCGCGGCGCCGGCGCCGAGGAGCTGCGGGTGGCGTCCGACCGGCACGGCGAGGACCCCCTCGTACGCCTGGCCGAGCACTGCGCGCACCGCCGCATGCTGCTGATCCTCGACAACTGCGAGCACGTGATCGAGGCCGCCGCCCACCTCGCCGAGCAACTGCTCAGCCAGTGCCCCGGCCTGACGGTTCTCGCGACGAGCCGCGAACCCCTCGGCGTGCCGGGCGAGTTGCTGCACCCGGTGGAGCCGCTGCCGGAGCCGTTCGCCCTGCGCCTGTTCGGCGAGCGGGGCGCCGCCGTGCGGCCCGGGTTCCGGGTCGGGGACGACGAGCGGGCCGCGGCCGAGATCTGCCGGCGCCTCGACGGGCTGCCCCTCGCCATCGAACTCGCCGCCGCCCGGCTGCGGATGCTCACGCCCCGCCAGATCGCCGACCGCCTCGACGACCGCTTCCGCCTGCTCACCTCGGGCGCCCGCACCGTCCTGCCGCGCCAGCAGACGCTGCGGGCCGTCGTCGACTGGTCCTGGGACCTCCTCGACGAGGAGGAGCGGACCGTCCTGGGCCGGCTGTCGGTCTTCAGCGGCGGCTGCGACCTCGCGGCCGCCGAGGCGGTGTGCGGCCCCGCCGCCCTCGACGCGATCGGCTCGCTCGTGGACAAGTCTCTTGTGGTGGCTGCCCCTTGGGGCGGCGACGAGCCTGAGAGGGAAGGCGACGCGGACGACGCTCACGCCGAGGACGGCACCCGCGACCAGGCCGGCGCCATGCGCTACCGGCTCCTGGAGACCGTCGCCGAATACGCCGGGGACCGGCTCGACGAGGCCGGTGACCGGGCCGACGCCGAGCGCGCCCACCTCACGTACTACCGCGAACTGGCCCGCACCACCGACCCGCAGCTGCGCGGCCACGGCCAGCTCGCCGCCATCGCCCGTCTGGAACGCGAATACGAGAACCTGCGCACCGCCCTGCGGCACGCCGTCGCCGCCCGGGACGAGCAGGAGACCCTCTCCCTGGTGCTCTCACTGGCCTGGTTCTGGCAGATGCGCGACCTGCGCGTCGACGCCCGCAACTGGTCGCGGGAGGCCACCGGGCTCGGCCCCGACCCGTTCGCCCCGCCGGCCGCCCCCGCGCCCCCGCTCCACGAGCGCTGCACCGACGTCCCGCCGCCGCTCGGCCCCGAGCTCCTCGTGGAGGCGCGGCGAGGGGTGCATCTGCTCCGCCTCGCCTACATGGACATGGAGATGGAGACCTGGCAGACGGAGGAGGGCGGCGCGAAGCTGCGCGCCATCGCGCAGGCGTACAGTCCGGGCCTCCCGCAGACCTGCCGCTCCCCGGGCAACCTCTGGTTCTACGCGGTGATGATGAGCGGCGACATGGACGCGCTGTGGAACCTCGCCGACGTCACCGTGCGGACCTGCCGCGAACTCGGCTACACCTGGGAGCTCGCCCTCACGCTCCAGCTGCGGGCCAACATCCTCGCCAACCGCAGTGACTGGGCGGGCAACGCCGTCCGGGACGCGGACGAGGCCATCGAACTGTTCACCCGGCTCGGCGACCGGTGGGGTGTCGCCGAGGCGCTGTCCGCGCGGGGCGAGGCCCACGAGCGCAGCGGGGCGTACGCCGCGGCGGCCGAGGACTACACGGCCGCCATCGAGGCCGCCGAACGTCTCGGCGCGCAGGCGCAGGTGGCGATCCTGAACGCGCGGCTCGGGCAGGCCCTCATCGAGGACGGTGACGGCGAACGCGGCGAGCGGCTGCTGCTCGGCATCCTCGACCCCGGCAAGCGCCATGCGAACGAGGCCTGGCCCGCCGCCCGCATGTTCCTGTCCGGGCGGTACGGCGCCACCGGCCGTGTCGCCGAGGCGCGTGAGCAACTGCGGCTCCTCCAGGACGAGTTCAAGGCGATGAACTTCGTCGTCTTCCGGGGCTTCATCGTCGGGATGAACGCCTGGCTCGACTCGGAGGACGGCCGCGCGGCGGAGGCCCTCGCCGGCGTCACCGAGGCCCTGGAGCTGTCGACCGACCCGCTGTCCCTGGTGATCGCCCCGCACATGCCCGCCATGCACCTGGTCACCGCCGCGCGCTCCCTGAACCTGAGCGGCGACACGGCCGACGCGTGCGACGCCGCCCGCCTCATGGGCGCCGCCGACGGACAGCTCCCGTCCCGGCATGTGCGGTCCTACCTGGAGCGTGACGCCCGCGCGTCCGCCGAGTCCGCGATCCGTGAGGTCATCGGCGACCACGCGTACGAGGCCGCGTACGCCGAGGGCGGCGACCTGTCTCTCGACGAGGCCGCCGCCCTGCTGGGACGCGATCGCGGTTGATCTTCCGATCCGGCTGAACGTCAGTTCTTCGTACGGAACTTGTGGATCGCGATCGGGGCCATCACGAGCGTGAGGACCGCGGACCAGATCACCGTCACCCACACGTCGTGCGTGACCGGGCCGCCCACCATCAGGCCGCGCGCGGAGTCCGCGAGCGAGGAGAGCGGGTTGTAGTCGGTGAAGGCCTGGAGCCAGCCCGGCATCGACTGCGTCGGCGCGAAGATCGACGAACCGAACTGCAGCGGCATCAGGACCAGGAAGCCCATGCCCTGCACGGCCTGGGCGCTCTTCATCACGACGCCGAGGACCAGGAAGATCCACATGATGGACGTGCCGAAGAGGGCGGTGAGGCCCACGGCGGCGAACAGTCCGGGCCAGTTCGTGATGTCGAAGCCCACCAGGATGCCGACGATCATCATGATCGTCGTCGCGATGAGGAGCCGCATCAGCTCCACCACGATCTTGGCGAAGAGGACCGAGCCCTGGCCGATCGGCAGGGTCCGGAAGCGGTCCATGATGCCGTTCTGGAAGTCCTGGTTGAACCCCGTGCCCACCGCCATGGCGATGTTCATGCTCATCATCGCCATCATGCCCGGGACCACGTACTGCACGTACTGGTCCTGGCCGCCGCCGAGCGCCTGGCCGATGGAGCCGCCGAAGACGTACACGAACAGGAGCGTGAAGACGATCGGCATCAGGACCGCGTCGAACATCGACTCGGGGTCCTGGCGGATCCACAGGAGATTGCGGCGGACCAGCGCGCCGGTGTGACGGATATGGGAGCGCAGGGAGATGCGCGAGTCGGCCTCGAGATTCAGGGGAGGTGTCAGCGTGGTGGCGCTCATACGGCGGCCCCCTCGAGCTCGGAGGTGCGGGTGTCGTCCTGCGGGGCACTGGCCTTCTGGCCGGTGATGGACAGGAACACCTCGTCCAGACTGGGCAGTTCGGTGGCGATCGAGCCGATCGTGATGCCGCGCGCGGTGACCGCGCCGACCACGGCGGTGAGCTGCTCGTCGCTGAGGATCGGGACCAGGACGGCGCCGGCCTCGGCGTCCACCGTCGACGTGGCGAGCCCGGTGAGGCCCATGTCGTCGAGGGCGGTGGCCAGCGGGCGCAGCTCCAGCGGGTCGGCCGGGCGGATGCGCAGGGTGCGGCCGCCGACCTTCGCCTTGAGGTCGTCGATGGCGCCGCCCGCGATGACCTTGCCGCGGTCGATGACCGTCAGCTCGTTCGCGAGCTGCTCGGCCTCCTCCATGTACTGGGTGGTGAGGAGCACGGTGACGCCGTCGCCGACCATGCGCTTGACCTCGCTCCACACCTCGTTGCGCGTGCGCGGGTCGAGGCCGGTCGTCGGCTCGTCCAGGTAGAGGACGGCCGGGCTGCCGATCATCGACGCGGCGAGGTCGAGCCTGCGGCGCATACCGCCGGAGTACGTCTTCGCCGGGCGCGTGGCGGCGTCGGTGAGGGAGAACCGCTCCAGGAGCGCGTCGGCGCGGGAGCGGGACTCCTTGCGGGACAGGTCGAGGAGGCGGCCGATCATGTACAGGTTCTCGCGGCCGGAGAGCTTCTCGTCGACCGCGGCGTACTGGCCGGTGAGGCCTATCACGCGGCGCAGCTGCCGGGGCTGCTTCGCCACGTCGTACCCCGCGACGAACGCCGTGCCCGAGTCGGGGGTGATGAGGGTGGACAGGCAGCGGACGAGGGTGGTCTTGCCCGCGCCGTTCGGGCCGAGCACACCCATGACCGTGCCTTCGTGCACGTCCAGGTCCACGCCGTCCAGCGCCTTGGTCTCGCCGTAGTGCTTGACCAGCCCCCGCACGGTGACGGAGGCCGTCCGGCCGCCGACGTCACTGTGTGAGGTCTTCTTGTCGATTCGCGTCATGACGTACAAGGTGCCAGGTGCCACCGACAATCCACCGACAGGCGGCCGACAGCCCCGTGTACGGCACCTGCAGAACGGCGACAGGGCGGCGGAAACGGCAGCAGCCCGCCGACGGGGGAAGATCGACGAGCTGCTGTGGTGCCACTGTGGTTCAGGTGGTCCGGGTCAGTGGACCGAGTGCTCCTCCTGGGGGAACGTTCCGCCGACCACGTCCTGCGCGAAGGCCTTCGCCGCCTCGCCCATGACGCCGCGCAGATCCGCGTACTGCTTCACGAAGCGCGGCATCTTGCCGCCGGTGAGGCCGAGCATGTCGGTCCAGACGAGGACCTGGGCGTCGCACTCGGCGCCCGCGCCGATGCCGACGGTCGGGATCTGCAGGGACCGGGTGACCTCGGCGGCCAGCTCGGCCGGGACCAGTTCGAGGACGACGGCGAACGCGCCGGCGTCCTGCGCGGCCTTGGCGTCACGCAGCAGCCGGTGCGCGTCCTCGTCGCCGCGGCCCTGGACGCGGTACCCCATCGTGTTCACGGACTGCGGGGTGAGGCCCAGGTGGGACATGACCGGGATGCCGGACTGCACGAGCAGCTCGGTCTGGGCCAGTGAGCGCTCACCGCCCTCCAGCTTCACGGCGCCGACCCCGGCTTCCTTGACCAGGCGCGTCGCGGACCGCAGGGCCTGTACGGGACCCTCCTGGTACGAGCCGAAGGGGAGGTCACCGACGATGAGGGCGCGCTTGGTGCCCCGTACGACGGCGGCCGAGAGCATCGTCATCTCGTCGAGGGTGACGGGCACGGTGGTCTCGTACCCGAGGTGACAGTTGCCCGCGGAGTCGCCGACGAGCATGACCGGGATGCCGGCCTCGTCGAAGACGGACGCGGTCATCGCGTCGTACGCCGTGAGCATGGGCCACTTCTCGCCGCGTTCCTTGGCGAGCGTGATGTCGCGCACCGTGATGCGCCGGTTGCTCTTGCCCCCGTACAGCGCCTTGCTGCTGCTGTCGGGGGTGTTCTGGGCAGCCGAGAGCTGCGTCATCGCAACGGCTCCTTCTGTTGTCTCGAGGCGCCCTCACGGCGTCCCCGGATCCCCTCCATGGTGGCACCGCGTGCCGAGGAATGGCTAGAGGGGTGGGGGCCGGGTGGGTCACCCCGCTGGCGAGGCGGCCGCCGGGTTCGTAAAGTCTTCTTAAGGACTTCCAATACGAGACGGTCTCGTATCGAAATGCCTTTAGGCTGAGCCCCATGACCACTCCTGCCGTTCCCGCACCGCCGCGCATACCGGAGGCCGTGCACCGCCGCCGATGGGCGATCCTCGGCGTGCTGATGCTCAGCCTGCTGATCGTCGTGCTCGACAACTCCATCCTGAACGTCGCGATCAAGACGATCTCGACCCCGGCCCCCACGGGCCTCGGTGCCACGCAGAGCGAGCTGGAGTGGGCGATCAACGCCTACACGCTGGTCTTCGCCGGACTGCTCTTCACCGCGGGTCTGCTCGGCGACCGGATCGGGCGCAAGAAGGTGCTCGTCGGCGGCCTCGTCGTCTTCGGCCTCGGCTCCGCCCTCGCCGCCGAGTCCGGCTCGCCGGTCCAGCTCATCATCTTCCGGGCGGTCATGGGCATCGGCGCGGCCTTCGTGATGCCCGCGACGCTCGCCGTGCTCATGAACGTCTTCGAGCGGGACGAGCAGCCCAAGGCCATCGGCATCTGGGCGGGCGGCGTCGGCCTCGCCATCGCCATCGGCCCCATCACCGGAGGCCTGCTCCTCGACCACTTCTGGTGGGGCTCGGTCTTCCTGGTCAACGTGCCGATCGTGATCATCGCGGTCGTCCTGATGCTGGCCCTCGTGCCGGACTCCAAGGACCCCAATCCGGGCCGTATCGACCTGGTGGGCGTCGCTCTCTCCGTCGTCGGGCTCGTCCTGCTCGTCTACGGCATCATCAAGGGCGGCCAGCTCGCCGACTTCACGGACCCCGCGGTCCTCCTGACCGTCGCGGCCGGACTCGTCGTCCTCGTCGGCTTCGTCCTGTACGAGAAGCGCAGCGACCACCCGTCGATCGACATCTCGTACTTCAAGAACAAGGTGTTCTCCGCGGCGATCGCCGCCATCGCGCTCGTCTTCTTCGCGCTGATGGGCGTCACCTTCTTCTCGGTCTTCTACACCCAGAGCGTGCGCGGCTACTCGCCGCTGCAGACCGGCCTCCTGATGCTGCCGCTCGCCGCCGCCCAGCTGATCTTCGCGCCGCGCGCCCGGCTCGTCGTCGACCGCTTCGGCGTGCGCGCCGTCACGACCGGCGGCCTGGTGATCCTCGGCGCGATGCTCGCCGCGTTCACGATCCTCGACGCGGACACGCCCATCTGGATCCTGGAAGTCATCTTCTTCCTCATGGGCATGGGCATGGCGCACGTCATGACCCCCACGAGCGTCGTCATCATGCAGGCCCTGCCGCGCGAGAAGGCGGGCTCCGCGTCCGCGCTCAGCAATACGTTCCGCCAGGTCGGCGGTGCCCTGGGCATCGCCGTACTCGGTTCCGTGCTGTCCACCGCGTACCGCAGCGGCATCGAGGACAAGCTCGCCCTGCTGCCCGCCGGACTGCGGCACACGGCCGGCGAGTCCATCGAGGCCACCCTCGGCATCGCGGCGAAGCTCGGCCCGCGCGGCGACGCGCTGGTCGGCGCGGCCAACGACTCCTTCCTGCACGCCATGCACGTGACCGCCCTGTGCGGGGCCGGGATCGCGCTGGTCAGCGCCGTCGTCACCGTCCTGTTCCTGCCGGGGCGCCCGCCGGGGACGGCGGCCGAGGAGAGCACCGAGGAGGCCGTCGGGGTGAGTCGCTGACGGCACCTGTCCGGGCAGGTCGGTGACCTGCTGAGACAATCGCCGCTACACCGGGCGGCGGAAAGGCGGAGAGGCGGAGTGGTCGTGGACGTGGATGCGGGGCGCGCGGTGCGGGGGCGCCCGCGCAGCGAGGCCGTCGAACGGGCCATCGTCGAGGGCGTCCTCAAGCTGATCGAGGACGGTGTCCCGCTCACGGAGCTGTCCATCGAGCGGATCGCCCGCACCGCCGGAGTCGGCAAGGCGACCATCTACCGGCGCTGGTCCGGCAAGGAGGAGCTCTTCGTCGAGGTCCTGCGCATCATGGAGGACCCCGAGCCCGAACTGCCGGGCATCTCCATGCGCGACGACCTGATCAGCCTCCTGGAGCATCTGCGCCGACGCGGTGTGTCCCTGCGTTCCTCGGCCCTGCTGCACAACGTCTTCGCGCAGATGAAGAGCCTGCCGAAGCTCTGGGACGCGTACCACGCCACCGTGATCGAGCCGCGCCGCCGCGTCATGTTCGACGTGCTGCGGCGCGGCGTCGAGAACGGTGAGCTGCGCGCCGACGTCGACATAGAGCTCGCCAACGACTTCATCGTCGGGCCGATGCTGCTGCGCACGATGATCCGGCCCGACGCGCCGCTCGCCGACGACCTCTCGGAGCGGATCGTCGACTGCGCGCTCGCCGGGTTGCGGCCACCGGACTGAATGTGCGCGTTTCGTCACAGAGGCCCCAGGCGCACCGCAGATCCGGAACCTCGGCCGCCCATGCGTTCGTCCTCGTGCCCGTACGGCCGTCGTGGACGGCGAGGAGGGCGCCGATCATCCCCTAGGGTTTCAGGGCGAGGTCGGTGTGCACGGCAGGGCAGTGAGGCGACGACGGTATGGCGCAGGGGTTCAGGACGGAAACGGGTGGCGGCGGCTCGGGGCACCAGCCTTCCAGAGACCCGCTGCGCCGCCTGACCGGCGGGTGGCGTGACCGGGGGATCTGGCGCCGCGGGGCGGTCCTCGCGGTGCTGGCCGTTCTGGTCGCGCTCGTGATGCTCTTCCACGCCCAGATCCCCAACACCCTCGGAAACCTGGGCTCCCTCACCGAGACCTTCCTTCCCTGGCTCGGCGTGTTCGTGCCCGTCCTGCTCGTCCTGGCCGTCGTGCGAAAGTCCGCGACGGCCCTGATCGCGGTACTGATCCCGGGCATCGTCTGGCTCAACCTCTTCGGCGGGCTCCTCACCGACAAGACCGCGGGCGGCGGCGACCTCACCGTCGCCACGCACAACGTCAACGCGGAGAACCCCGACCCGACCGGCACCGCCGCCACGATCGCCGCCTCCGGGGCGCAGGTCGTCGCCCTGGAGGAGCTGACGTCCGACGCCGTCCCCGTCTACGAGAAGGCGCTCGCGAAGACGTATCCGTACCACTCCGTCGCCGGCACCGTCGGGCTGTGGAGCAAGTACCCGCTGAGCGCGACGCGGCCCGTCGACATCCAGCTCGGCTGGACGCGCGCCATGCGCACCACGGTCGCCACGCCCCAGGGTGACGTCGCCGTGTTCGTCGCGCACCTGCCGTCGGTCCGGGTCAAGCTGCACGCCGGGTTCACCGCCAGCCAGCGCGACACCTCCGCCGACGCGCTCGGTGAGGCCATCGCCGACGAGACGCTCGACAAGGTCATCCTGCTCGGCGACCTCAACGGCACGATGAACGACCGCGCGCTGAACGGCGTGACGTCGCAGATGCGCTCCACGCAGGGTGCCGCCGGCAGCGGCTTCGGGTTCAGCTGGCCCGCGTCGTTCCCCATGGCCCGTATCGACCAGATCATGGTCAAGGGTGTGGAGCCGGTCACGTCGTGGACCCTGCCCGAGACCGGCAGCGATCATCTGCCGATCGCGGCGAAGGTCGATCTCAACCGGTCCTGACGTCCGGGTTCGCTCACCTCACCCGTTGTTGACTCGGTGGAAACCGGGGCCTCACCTCACGGAATACTTGGCACGGGAGAGTTTGTTCCGCGCGTAAACTTACGGATTCCCGCGTCTCCCGCCCGTCTTCCCGTGGAAGGTCTCTTCTTCATGCCCCTGGCCCTGCTCGCCCTCGCCGTGGGCGCCTTCGGCATCGGCACCACCGAGTTCGTGATGATGGGCCTCCTGCCCAACGTCGCCGACGATCTGCACATCTCCATCCCCTCCGCCGGCCACCTCGTCTCCGCGTACGCCCTCGGCGTCGTCATCGGCGCCCCGCTCCTCGCCGCCCTCACCGCGCGCATGCCCCGCCGACGCGTCCTCGTCGCGCTCATGGTGCTCTTCGTCGCCGGCAACGCCGTGTCCGCGGCCGCGCCCGACTACCACCTCCTGATGGCCGCGCGGTTCGTCAGCGGGCTGCCGCACGGCGCCTTCTTCGGCGTCGGCGCCGTCGTCGCCACCTCGCTCGTCGCACCCGAGCGCAAGGCCCGGTCGGTGTCCCTGATGTTCCTCGGGCTCACCGTCGCCAACGTCATCGGCGTCCCCATCGCCACGCTCATGGGCCAGCAGCTCGGCTGGCGCGCCACGTTCCTCGCCGTCAGCGCCATCGGGCTCGGCGCGATCACCGCACTCCTGCTGCTCGTTCCCGCCGACCACGGCCACGGCGAGACCGGCGGGCTGCGCGGTGAGCTCAAGGCGCTCGGCTCGCTGCCCGTGTGGCTCTCCCTCGGCACAACCGTCGCCGGGTTCGGCGCGCTCTTCGCGGCGTACAGCTATGTGACGCCGATGCTCACCGGCGCCGCCGGGTTCGCGGAGGCCAGTGTCACGCTGCTGCTCGCCCTGTTCGGCGTCGGCGCCACCGCCGGGAACCTGCTCGGCGGGCGGCTCGCCGACCGGTCCCTGCGCGGGACCCTGTTCGGCGGGCTCGTCTCGCTCGGTGTGGTGCTGGCGCTGTTCCCTGTGCTGATGCGTGCCGAGTGGAGCGCCGCGGTCGCCGTCGTGCTGCTCGGTACGGCCGCCTTCATCACCGGGTCGCCGCTCCAGCTCATGGTCATGGAGAAGGCCTCCGCCGCGCCCTCCCTCGCCTCCTCCGCCAACCAGGCCGCCTTCAACCTCGCCAACGCCGGTGGCGCCTGGATCGGCGGGCTCGCCCTCGCCGCCGGGTTCGGGCTCACGTCCCCCGCGGTCGCCGGGGCCGCGCTCGCCGTCCTCGGGATCGGGGTCGCGGGGGTTGCCTACGGGGTCGACCTGCGGCGCTCCCGGGCCGTTGCCGCGTCCGCCACGACGGGGCACGGGCTCCTCGTTGCCTCGCATGTGCCCGAGGTCGTCTTGGCTCCGGGCGCGGGGGAGCCCACCCGTCGCCGGTGACGTGACGTGACGTGACGTGACGTGACGTCGCATCACGTTGCGTTGCGTTGCGTTGTGGGGCGGGTGGGCTCCGGGGGGTGGGGTCGGGGCTGGGCCTTTGGGGTTCGGGCCGGGCTTCGGGGGTTGGGATCTGGGGCGGTGACTACCGCGCCGTCTCCCGCCACCTGTTCGTGATCGGCAGGCGGCGGTCCTTGCCGAAGCCCTTCGCCGAGATCTTCGTGCCCGGCGGGTACTGGCGCCGCTTGTACTCCGCCGTGTCCACCATCCGCAGCGTCTTCGTCACCAGGTTCGCGTCGAACCCGGCTGCCACGATCGCGTCCGCGCCCTTGTCCCGGTCCACGTACATCTCCAGGATCGCGTCCAGCACCGGGTAGTCCGGCAGCGAGTCCGTGTCCACCTGGTCCGGGCGCAGTTCCGCGCTCGGCGGCTTCGTGATCGAGTTCTCCGGGATCGGGGGCGTCCGGCCGCGCTCCGCCGCCGCCCGGTTGCGCCACTCGGCCAGCCGGAAGACCGACGTCTTGTACACGTCCTTGATCGGGCCGTACGCGCCCACCGAGTCGCCGTACAGGGTCGAATAGCCCACCGCCAGCTCGGACTTGTTGCCCGGCGCGAGCACGATGTGGCCCTCCTGGTTGGAGACCGCCATCAGCATCGTGCCGCGCAGCCTCGACTGGAGGTTCTCCTCCGCGAGCCCCGTCAGGCCCAGCGATCCCATGTACGCGTCGAACATCGGCTCGATCGGGACCGTACGGAAGTTGAGGCCCGTACGGTCGGCCAGCTCCGCCGCGTCGCCCTTGGAGTGCTCCGACGAGTACTTCGACGGCATCGCGATGCCGTACACGTTCTGCGCGCCCAGCGCGTCGCACGCGATCGCCGCCGTCAGCGCCGAGTCGATGCCGCCCGACAGGCCGATCAGCACCGAGCGGAAACCGTTCTTCGCGGCGTAGGCGCGCAGGCCCACGACCAGAGCCGAGTAGACCTCCTCGTCGTCGTCCAGGCGGTCCGCGTAGCCGCCGGTCAGCTCCGGCTCGTACGCCGGGACGTGGTCCTCGGAGATCGTCAGGTGGTCGATGCGCAGGCCGTCGTCGACCGTCCCCGTCGGGGCCTTCGGCTCGGCCGCCGGGAGGTCCAGGTCCAGGACCACGCAGCCCTCCGCGAACTGGGGCGCCCTGGCGACCACTTCGCCCGCCGCGTCCACCACGATCGAGTCGCCGTCGAAGACGAGCTCGTCCTGGCCGCCGATCGTGGCGACGTACGCCAGCGTGCAGCCCGCCTCCTGGGCGCGCTTGCGCACCAGGTCCAGGCGAGTGTCGTCCTTCTTCTGCTCGTACGGCGACGCGTTGATCGAGATCAGGAGGCCGGCGCCGGCGGAGCGCGTGGCCGGGACGCGGCCGCCGTCCTGCCAGAGGTCCTCGCAGATGGCCAGTGCCACGTCGATTCCGCGTACGCGGATCACGGGCATCGTGTCGCCCGGCACGAAGTAGCGGAACTCGTCGAAGACGCCGTAGTTCGGGAGGTGGTGCTTGGCGAACGTCAGCGCCACGCGGCCGTTGTGGAGGACGGCGGCGGCGTTCTGGGGGGCGCCGGCGGGCTGGCCGTACTTCGGCTGCGCCTTCTCCGAGCGGTCCAGGTAGCCGACGACCACGGGGAGGTCGCCGTGGCCCTCGTCGGCCAGGCGCTCGGCCAGCGCGGTCAGTTCCCGGCGGGATGCCTCGACGAAGGACTCGCGCAGGGCGAGGTCCTCCACCGGGTAGCCGGTCAGGACCATCTCGGGGAACGCGACCAGGTGCGCTCCCTGTTCGGCGGAGTGCTTGGTCCAGCGGATGATCGCCTCGGCGTTCCCGGCGAGATCTCCGACGGTCGAGTCGATCTGGTTCAGGGCGAGACGTAGTTGAGGCACGGGGTCAGTTTATCGTCTGACTGACGCGATGTCGTCTTGATCTGTGGAGTGGAGTGGAGGGGTGGGGTGGGGGTGCGTTTTCGGGTGCGCCGTCGTCGTGCCGGGTTGTCTTTCGGGTGCGGGGCCGCGGGGGCATGTACGTGCTCGCTGTTCTACGGGTGTACGTCGGCGAGCTGATTGCCTGGGTGTGGTGCTGGTGGCTCCGCGCGCACATGCCCCCGCGTCCTCGTCCGTCTCGTCGGTGTCTCACCGCCGGTGGGACTCGCTCCTTCGGAGGCGCGTCTCGTCTGCGGCCGTCCGGTCGGTGGAGCTGCTCCGTCTCCGGCGGTGGGTCTTGTCTCGTGTGCGGCCGGTCGTTGGGTGGGGCTGCCCTGTCTCCGGCGGTGGGCTTGTCCCGTGTGCGGCCGGTGTGCTCAGTGGTGGTGGGGGCGGACGCTGTTTCTGATCACTATGTGTGTGCCCAGGAGGTGGCGTTGCTGGCCCGGGCGAGACGTGCCTGTCAGGGCCAGTCTTACGGCCGTGCGGCCCATTTCCGCTGCCGGGATGTGGACCGTGGTGAGGCCGGGGGTGATGTCCGCCGCTACGGGGTCGTCGTTGTAGCCGACCACCGAGATGTCCTCGGGGACCCGCAGACCCGCCTCCGCCAGTGCGCGGATCGCCGCTGCCGCCACGCGGTCGTCGCCCGCGAAGACCGCCGTGAAGTCCGGCTTGCCGTTGCACTTGTCGAGCAGGTCCCGCATCGCCTCGTAGCCGTGGTGCTGGCCGAAGCCGATGCCGTGCAGGATCGCGTCCGCGCGGGGGACCCCGTGGTCGTCCAGGGCTCTGAGGTAGCCCGTTACGCGGTCCTCGCCCGTGGTGTTGCCCGGCTGGTAGCCGATCATCGCGATCTTCCGGTGGCCGGCGCCCAGCAGGTGGCTGGTTATCGCGTGTGCGCCCGCTCCGTTGTCGTACTCCACGACGAGTGCGGGGACGTCGGGTGCCGGTGCCGGTCTGCCGCACAGGACCAGGCGCGAGCCCGCCGCCGCGAGTGCCTGCGCGTAGTGCGCCATCCGCTCGCGGTACTCGTCGTCCTCGATGACCCCGCCGACCAGGACCACGGCCTCCGCGGCCTGCTCGCGCATCATCTGGACCAGGGCCAGTTCGCGGGCCGGGTCGCCGCCCGTCGAGCAGACCAGGGTGAGTCTGTTGTGCTGGGCCGCTTCCATCTCCACGCCCTGCGCCACGGCCGCGTAGAACGAGCTGACCACGTCGAACATCAGGACCGCGATCGTCTTGCGTCCGGTGCCGGCGAGGGCTCGGGCATGCGCGTTGACCACGTAGTCCAGGTCCTTGACCGCTCTTTGGACCTTGGCGCGCGAGGCCGCCGATGTCGGGTAGTTGCCCGCCAGGACCCGTGAAACAGTCGCGACCGAGACGCCCGCGCGTGCGGCCACATCACGGATGGTGACCCGCTCACCCACTGTTGTGTCTCCTCAACTTGCCCGTCCGGGGCGGCGATGCCGCCCCGGACCATCATGGACGATGCCGTACGGTCAGTGCGCCGCCTCGTACTCCTTGGCGAATTCCTCCAGTGCCTGCTGCCCGCCCTGGTTCAGCCACTTCTTGTACACGGCGTCCCAGTCGGAGATCTTCCGGCGGCCCGTGACCGTGGCCGTCACGCCGTCGCTGATGATCTGGTCGAGCGTCGCGCCCTGCTTGTTGTACGTGTCCGACTGCAGGCCCCAGCGGTCGTTCGGCACCATCATCGGGATCACCTTCTGCTGCCACGCGTGGAGGCGTTCGACGATGTCTCCGTAGCCCGGCGCGTACAGGACCTGGGGTGCGTCGCTCAGGTACACGAACGGCAGGTTCACCTTCGACTCGATGAGGCCCAGCGGTGTCGCTATCGGGTTGTTGTCCTTGTCCCGCTTGAAGTGTGTTCCCTCCAGGCCGAAGTGCACCAGCTCGTACTCCTCGGTGCCGAACGGCGAGGCCAGGTAGTCGAGGATGCGCAGCATCAGCTTGACGCGGTCCTTGGAGGCCTTCTTGATCACCGTGTAGCCGAAGATGCCCTGCGACTGCTGGTAGCCGGGTGTGGTCCCCTCCGGGACGTAGGGGACCAGCGCGTTCAGGTCGAAGGCATTCTTGATGCCCTGTGCCGAGCCCGGGTACGAGAGGAAGCCGTCGGTCATCGAGAGGACCGTGCCGTTCCAGAACTGCGTCTTGAGGTCCACCTGGGAGACCGACGTCGCCTCCGGGTAGTACACACCGGCCTTGCGCAGGTTCGACATGAACTCGAGCGCGGTCTTGAACTCGTCCGTGCTCGCGAAGAACGTCGCCTTGTTGTCCTTGATGCGCCACTGGTTCGGCGCACCGTGCCACGTGGCGTGTGTCTTGAAGCCGAAGAACGCGGTCGACGAGGCGCCCAGAGCCCACTTCTTGGACGTCGTCGTCTCCTTCGCCATGGCCGCGAAGTCCCCTGCCGACATGCCCGGCTTGTAGCCCGCCTTGGTGAAGGCCTGGTTGTTGAAGTAGAGGGTGTCCTGCGGCTTGGGGCGCTCGACCGGGACTCCGAAGATCCTGCCCGAGATCCGGCCCATGCCCTGCCAGGCGTACGTCGGGATGCCCGCCAGGTTCGGGTAGTCCTTCACCGCGTCGCCCGACAGGTACTCGGTGAGGTCCTCGCAGCGGGTCTTCACGAACTGCGCCTCGCGCGGCAGCACGTAGCCGCCGCCGATGTTGATGATGTCCGGCAGGTCGTCGCCCGCGAACAGCGTCGCCATCTTGGTGCGGAAGTCCGCGTCCGGGACCACGGTGAACTCGACGTCCACGCCGAGCGCTTCGTTGATCGCCGCCCACAGCTTGTTCTGCGCCGCCGGCTTCGGCGGGGTGCCGTATGTGATGGAGAGGACCTTGATCTTCTCCTTGCCCGTACCGGGCTTCTCGGCGACGGCCTTGACCAGCTTCGCGGGGTACGTGGTGTAGCCCGCCTGGACGCCCTCCGCGGTGGCCGCCAGGTCCGGCTTCGCGCCGGTGGCGGGGGTGTACGTCGGCCACGCGGCCGCCTTCTTGCCCGCGTTGGAGACCGAGCCGCCGCCACCCGAGTCGGTGGAGCAGGCGGTGAGGAAGGACGGGGCGGCCAGGGCGGCGCCGCCGACCGCTATGGAACGCAGCAGGGTGCGACGCGACATCGAGGAACCGGACACGTGAGTGGACCCTTCGGGAAAGGTGGGCAGCTGGCTAGCTTTTGACGGCGCCGGTGAGCACGCCCTTGGTGAAGTACTTCTGGAGGAACGGGTAGACGAGGAGGATCGGGACGGTGGCGATCACCAGGACCGCCATCTGCGTCGTCTGCGGGGCCGAGACCATGCCGGCCTCGCTGAGGCCCGTGTCGCTGATCTGCGCGCCGCCGATCACATAGGTGCGCAGGACCTGGGAGAGCGGCCAGTGGTCGGACTCCAGGTAGATCGAGGCGTTGAACCAGGCATTCCAGTAGCTCACCGCGTAGAACAGGCCGACCACCGCGAGGGCCGCCTTGGACAGCGGGAGCACGATCCGCCAGAACACCGTCCAGTCGCCCGCGCCGTCCAGGCGCGCCGCCTCGTACAGCTCCTCCGGTATTCCCTGGAAGAAGCCTCGCAGGACCACGAGGTTGAAGACGTTGATCAGGACGGGGGCGACGAGGGCCGCGTACATGTTCTGCAGCCCCAGGCCCTTGACCAGGAGGAACGCGGGGATCATGCCCGGGGGGAAGAGGAAGGTGAAGAGGATGATCAGGAGGATCGGTTTGCCGCCCAGGACCCCTGGGCGGCTGAGTGCGTAGGCCAGGAAAGAGGTGCAGGCCAGGGAGGCCAGGGTGCCTGTCAGGGTTACGCCGATGCTGACGCCCAAGGCCTTGGTGACGATGCCGCCGCTGAGGATGTTGCGATAGGCGCGCAGCGTCGGGTCCGTGGGCCACAGGACCCAGCCGCCGTTGGCCACTACTTCCTTGTTCGAGGCCAGTGACGTGGAGATGATCACCAGGAACGGGATCAGGACCAGGGCCAGGACGACCGCTATCGCCACCGCTTTGGCTGCTTGGGTGGCCGGTTTCGGGTTTTCCTTCCAGGCCGGGCGCGTGGGGTTCTTGGTGTTCATGGCTGTGGTCATCGGTAGATCCCCTGCTCACCCAGCTTGTGCGCCACCCGGTTCGCGGTGAAGACGAGCACCGCGCCCACCAGGCCCTTGAACAGGCCCGCCGCTGCCGCGTATCCGGTGTCGCCGCCGACGATTCCCTGCCAGAACACGAACGTGTCCAGGACCTCGCCCACCTCCGGGCCCACCGACTGGCGCTGGAGCAGCATCTGTTCGAAGCCGACCGACAGGATGTCGCCGAGCCGCATGATCAGGAGCAGCACGATGATCGGGCGGATGGACGGCAGCGTCACGTGCCAGAAGCGGCGCCAGGGGCCCGCACCGTCGATCGCGGCCGCCTCGTACTGCTGCTCGTCGACCTGCATCAGCGCCGCGAGGAAGATGATCGTGCCCCAGCCGGCGTCCTTCCAGACCACCTCGGCGACCACCAGCGGACGGTACGCGTCCGGGTTGCCGATGATGTCGACCGTGTGGATCCCCGAGTCGCTCAGGAACGAGTTCAACAAGCCCGTGTCGGACAGGACTTGCTGGAAGAGCGCGACGACGATGACCCAGGACAGGAAGTGCGGCAGATAGACGACGGACTGCACGAAGCGGCGCAGGAAGTCCGACGTCAGGCTGTGCAGGAGCAGAGCGACGGCCAGGGGGATGGGGAAGAAGAACGTCAGCTGGAGCACCGCTATGTAGAAGGTGTTCCACGTCGCGTGCCAGAAGTCCGCGTCGCCGAACATCCGGGTGAAGTTCTCGAAGCCCACCCAGGGGCTGGCCCAGAGGCCGTCGAACGGGACGTACTCCTTGAACGCCACGACGTTGCCGACGAAGGCGCCGTAGTGGAACAGCAGGAAGTAGGCCAGGCCCGGGACCATGAGCAGCAGGAAGGTGCGGCTGCTCCGAAACCGTTTCCCGAAGCTGTCCTGCCTGGGTTTGTGCGTCTTTGACCCGCTGGCCGGGGTGCCGGGAGGCTTCACCGCCTCGGTCTCGGGCCTGTCCTTCGCCACCGTGGGCACGGAAACCCCTCCGTTGTTGGAACAAGGTGAGCGGGAATCTAAAACGGTTACTACGCTGGGTCAACCCCCCAGTCCCTGAGATCTCTTGACCATCTCTCAGCATTGGGCCTAGCCTCCTGACATCTTGAGGTAACCGGTTACTAAATATCTGCAGCTGGAGGGTGGTAGCGCGTGGCAGCACACCGACCGATCGCGGCACTGGCCATGGACGCCGAGGTGCTCGACCGGGTCATCCCGTCGGACCTGCGGCAACGGCTCGGACGGTGCGTCGACCTCGCACCCGTGCCGCTGACCGGGCCGCTCGGTACCCCCGAGGCCCGCGCGGTCCTCTCGGGGGTCGAGCTGCTGGTCACCGGCTGGGGCTGCCCGCAGCTCACCTCGGACGTCCTGGCGCACACGCCCCGGCTCCGCGCCGTCGTGCACGCCGCCGGTTCGGTCAAGCCCGTCGTCTCGGACGCCCTGTGGGACCGGCCCGGCATCATCGTGTCCTCCGCCGCCGACGCCAACGCGGGCCCGGTCGCCGCCTTCACGCTCGCCGCGATCACCTTCGCCGCGAAGAAGGCGTTGCCCGTCGCCGCCCGCTACTCCGGCGGCTGGCCCGGCTTCACCGCGCGCGAAGGGGCCGACGGCCGCATCGTCGGGATCATCGGCGCCTCCCGCATCGGCCGCCGCGTCATCGCCGGGCTCCGCGCCTCGGACGCCGGGTACCGGATCCTGCTCACCGATCCGTACGTCACCGAGGCCGACGCCGCCGCACTCGGCGCCGAACTCGTCGACCTGCCCGAACTGTGCCGGCGCAGCTCCATCGTCAGCGTCCACGCCCCCCAGCTTCCGGAGACACGGGGATTGTTGGGGGAGGAGATGCTGAAGCTCGTGCCGGACGGGGGCGTCGTCGTGAACACGGCCCGGGGCTCGCTCGTCGACACCGAGGCGCTGGCTCGTGAGTGCGCCGCCGGACGGCTCGACGCGTTTCTCGATGTCACCGACCCCGAACCGCTGCCCCCCGGGCACCCGTTGCTCACCCTTCCCAACGTCCTGGTCACCCCGCACATGGCGGGCGCGCAGGGCAGTGAGGTGCGTCGGCTCGGGGTGTACGCGGTGGAGGAGGCCGAGCGGTTCGCGCGCGGTGAGGAACTGCTCGGGCGGCTTCGGCGGGAGGACCTCGCCCGGCTCGCCTGACGGGGCGGGGCTCGGCTTGTCCGCGAGGGCGGCGGGGTGTCGGGGGAGAGGTGTGCGGTCAGCGAATGTAACCGTTTCCCGTCCGACCATTGACCTCAACGGCCTTGCTGGGCACGGTACTTGCCGGACTTCTCTCCGATCCCCAGGAGTAAGAATGGCACCGGTTACATCCCGGCTCCGAAGAGCCTGCACCACGCTCGCGGCCGGCCTCGCGCTCGCCGCCTCCGCCCTCGTCTCCCCGCCGGGCGCCCAGGCCGCCGGGTCCGCGCACCCCGGCCACCCGCCCCACCCCGCGCAGTCCGCGAGCACCCCCTACTACGTGGACTGTTCCGCCGCCGAGAACGGCGACGGCAGCCTCGCCGCGCCCTACAACAGCCTCGCCGCGGCCGACGCCGTCACCTACGGGCCCGGCGACCGGCTCTACTTCAAGCGCGGAGCCACCTGCCGCGGCCAGCTCAAGCCCACCGGATCGGGCTCCGCGGCGGCCCCCGTCAGGGTCGCCCCCTACGGCTCGGGCGGCGCTCGGCCCGTGATCGAGGGCGGTGGCACGGTCTACGCCGCCGTCCATCTGCTCAACGTCGAGCAATGGGAGATCCGCGGTCTGGAGGTCACCAACAAGGGCGCCACGGACGCCGAGCGCAACGGCATCCTCGTCGAGCTCGCCGACCACGGAACCGGCACCCACTACGTCCTCGACGACGTCTACGTCCACGATGTCGACGGCGGCGACACCAAGAGCAGCAACGGCATCCAGTTCCGCGTCTCCGGCACGGCGACGCCGACCCGCTTCGACGACGTACTCGTCGAGAACAGCGAGATCTACAAGGTCGACCGCGAGGGCCTGACCACCCAGTCCAGCTGGGCCTGCCGCGCCGTCTACGGCTGCACCGGCGGTCCCGCGTGGACGGCGAGCACGCGTGTCGTGTTCCGTGGCAACAAGATCCATGACATCGGCGGCGACGGCATGGTCGTCCGCGTGACCCGGGACGCGCTGGCCGAGCACAACGAGGCGTACGACATCTGGATGCGCTCGGCCGGCAACAACGCGGGCCTGTGGACCATCAACAGTGACGGGACCGTCTTCCAGTACAACGAGGTCCACCATGTGCGCCGCAAGGCGGGCATGAACGACGGCATGGCCTTCGACGCCGACTTCGGCACGCGCGGCGCCCTGTTCCAGTACAACTACAGCCACGACAACGAGGGCGGCTTCCTGCTGCTGTGCGGGGCCTGCGGAGGCGGCGCGAACACGGCCGGCACGGTCGCGCGTTACAACCTCTCCGTCAACGACGGCTCGCGCATCCTGTACGCCGTCGGCGACGCGGCCGCGCAGATCCTCAACAACACCTTCTACATGGGGGCGGGTTCCACCACGTCGGTCGTGGAGAGCAGCGGTGGCGCGTCCACCACGCTGTGGAGCAACAACATCTTCTACAACCTCGGCACCGGCGGTTACGGCGGCAAGCCCGCCGAGCACACCTGGCGCAACAACGTCATGTACGGCAACCACCCGGCGTCCGAGCCCGCCGACCCCGGCAAGGTGACCGCCGACCCGCTCCTCGCCGACCCGGGCTCCGCCGATCCCGCGGGGTACAAGCTGAAGGCCGGATCCCCGGCGCGCGGCGCCGGGCAGGTCACCACCGGCTCCGGCGGCGAGGACTACTTCGGCGCTCCCGCCCCCGTCGCCTGCCGTCCCGACATCGGCGCCCACCAGGTCTCCGCGTTCGACGACGCCGCCTGTTCGGGCGGGACCAACCTGGTCGCCAACCCCGGCTTCGAGACGGGCGTCTCACCCTGGGCGCCCTCGGGGGCCGTCGCGGCCGACACCGCGGATCCGCACGGTGGCGGCTCCAGCCTGCGCGTCTCGGGGACGCCGAGCACGGCCGAGCAGAAGATCACCGTCGCGCCGAACACCACGTACACGCTCTCCGGCTGGGGGCGCGTCGACGCGTACGACACTCAACTGGCCGTGGGAGTGAAGAACTTCGGCGGGTCAGAGACCCGGATTCCGGCCTTCAGCGCGTTCGGCTGGCGCACCGGCAGCATCACCTTCACCACGGGCGCCACCAATACCTCGGCGACCCTCTACTGCTACACCCGCACCGGTAAGGGCAGCGGCTGGTGCGACGACCTGAGGGTCGTCAAGCATTAGGGAAGGCGCGGGAATTGAGGGCGGCGCCCGTCCCGGGGATGTCCTGGGACGGGCGCCGCTTTCTCGGGTCAGCGACGGCCGAAGGACGTCACATAGCCCGGCGCCGGCGAGCCGACACCCGTCACGTCGTCGTAGCCGCGGACGGCCTTGAGCGAGCTGTCCTTGCCGAGGCTGCGCAGGGAGGTCAGCAGGCCGTCGGCCGCGTCGAACCCGTTCGCGTAGTCGACACGGACGACCGCGAGGTCATGGCCGTTCGGCTTGTCCGTCACGTCGTGGTAGATCTTCGAACCGGAGCGGTCGTAGATCGCCGGGTTGGCGAAGCCGAGCGCGTGCCCGCCGCGGGCCTCCTGGACCAGCGCCTGGACACCCGCGATGACGGGCGCCGCCAGCGACGTGCCGCCGATGCGGTACTCGTCGTACTTGAGCGAGCCGTCGGGGAACGTCTGCGACTGGCCGACGAGGAAGCCGGTGTTCGGGTCGGCCACCGCGGAGATGTCCGGCACCGTACGCATCTTCTGCGAGCCGCCGTTGGCGCGCGCCAGCGAGTTCGGGACGACACCGCTCTGGTAGAACGGCTGCTTCACCGTCTTGCTGGTGCCGCCGCCCGCACCCGAGGTGTACGCCCCGGGGAAGGCGTCCCAGCTCTTGCCGTTGGCCGACAGGTTGGCCTTGAGCGTGCCCCAGCCGGTCTCGAACTGGTACTTGTCGCCCTTGCCGACGGCCAGCGACGTACCGCCGACCGACGTCACCCACGCCGAGTTGGCGGGCACGTCGACCTGCTTCGTGCCGGTGTGCGCCACCTCGTCGCCGTTGTCGCCGGACGAGAAGTAGAAGCCGATGCCCTCGATCGCGCCGTACTGGAAGATCTGGTCGTACGCGGCGGCGAGGTCGGGGGTCTGGTTGGCCTCGATGTCGCCCCACGAGTTCGACACGATGTCGGCGAGGTGGCCGTCGACGATCTTGCCGAGCGAGTCGAGCAGCGCGTCGTCGTAGCAGGACGCGGCGCCGACGTAGGTGATGTCGGCCGCGGGCGCCACGGCGTGCACGGCCTCGACGTCGAGGGTCTCCTCGCCGTACCAGCCGGACGCCCCGCACTCCTCGGTCTTGGTGTAGTCCGCGGGCAGGACCTGCTTCAACTGGCCGCTGCGGTAGGCCGCGTCACCGTTGCGCTTGGCGTAGGTGGCCGCGTCCTTCGCGATGGTCGGCGAGGCGTACGCGTCGGTGATGGCGACGCGGACCCCCTTGCCGGTCTTCTTGCCGGCGCCGTAGGCGGCCCGCAGCTGCTTGCCGGTGTAACCCTTCACCGCGTACGGGGCCTTCTGGCCGTACGCGGACGGCAGGGTGCTCGCCGTCTTCGAGCCGTAGTACGACGAGAAGGGGCCGGCGTTGTGGAACACGGCGTCCGGCGGCGGCAGCGTCTCGTCGTGGTCCGCCTTGTGCGGCGCGCTGTCCAGGCCGGTCACGGTGAGGACCGCGCCGTTCAGGGACGCGGGCACCGTCGCGGCGGCCGTGGGCGCGCGGTAGGTGTGCTTGCCCTTGGCGTAGTTGTGCAGCTGGGCGCCGAACGCCTTCTCGGCGGCGGCGACTTCGCCCGAGACGGAGATGTAGTGCTTGCTGACGTCGGTCACGGTGAGGCCCGAGGATTCGAGCCACTTCGTGACCTCGGCTATCTGGGCCTTGGTCGCGCCGAAGCGGGCCTGGGCCTGCTTGGCGCTGAGGTACTTGCCGTACGACGCCGACTGCGGGTCGGACACGGCCTTCGCGTACGCCGCGAGCCCCGCCGCGTCACGCCCCGCGAGGTAGACGCGGGCGTGCACGGTGGAGCTGTTCGACGTGGCGCCCTGGTCGGCCTTGGCCGTTGCCCACAGCGGCTTGGTGCCGGTCAGTGCGTCGCGGGCGCCCGGGTTCGGGTCGGCCTGGGCGACGGGTGCTGCGATGGCGAGCGCGCCGGCGAGCAATGGCAGTGTCGCTGCCAGGCTGAGCCCGGCGCGGGCCGCGGCACGGGTGGATCTCATACAACCCCCTGCGATGTGGTTCGTCGCGTGTGGCGACTGTGATGCGCGTGCGCCGATCGAGCTGCGCACGCAACTGATCACTGTTGCGCCGAACCGTTCATGCAAGGGGAATGGAAGCGCCAAGAAGAGCCCAAGGAACGCCATTCGAGGGCGATTTGGGGCGGTACGTAATCGGGGTGGGGGTTCCCTCGGGGTCCCCCCTGCCTACGACCGGTCCTTCAACATCCCCGCCATCAGGTCGATTTCCGACTTCTGCGAGGCGACCATGCCCGCCGCGAGCCGTTTCTCCACCCCGACCTTGCAGCGCTCGACGCACCCCTCGGCCATATGGACGCCGCCCTTGTGGTGCGCGGTCATCAGCTGGAGGTACAGCACCTCGGCCCGCTCACCGTTCGCCTTGCGGAGCTCGTCGAGCTGTGTGTTCGTGGCCATGCCCGGCATCAGCGCGCCGTCCTGTCCCGGCGGCATGTCACCCATGCCCATCCAGGACATCGGCGGCTTCGCCGACACCTTCGGCAGCCCCCACAGGTCGAGCCAGCCGAGCAGCATGCCCCGCTGGTTGGCCTGCGTCTGCGCGATGTCGTAGGCGAGGCGGCGCACCTCCTCGTCGTCGGTGCGGTCGCGCACGATGTACGACATCTCGACGGCCTGCTGGTGGTGGACCGCCATGTCCCGCGCGAACCCGGCGTCGGCGGACTCGGCGCCCGGCACCCGAACGGCCGACGAACCGCCGCCGTCCCCGTCGGCGACCGCGTACGTGACCGCGCCGGCCGCGACGAGCACCGCCGCCACGGCCGGCGCGATCCAGGCCGCGCGCCTCACTGGGACAGGCCGTTGGTGCAGGCGGCACCCGGCTCAGGGGTCTGCTTGCCCTGGACGAACGTCGAGAAGAACGAGGCCACGTCCGGGTCGGTGGCGCTCTTCACGGTCCGCTGGTGGCCCCACGCGCTCAGCATGATCGGGTCCTTCTGGTCCTGGTCCGGGCTCATCAGCGAGTACGGCGTCTGGCGGACCTTCGCCGCGAGCTTCTGCACGTCGCCCGGGTCGGCCTTGTCCGTGTACGTCACCCAGACCGCGCCGTGCTCCAGGGCGTGCACCGCGTTCTCGTTCGGGATCGGCTTCTTGTAGACGTCGCCGTTGCAGTTCATCCAGACCTGGTTGTGGTCCCCGCCCACCGGCGGCGTCATCGGGTACGTCACCTTCTTCGCCACGTGGTTGCGGGTCAGCTTCCCCGACCAGGTCTTCACACCGTCCGAGCCGGTCTTGAACGACCCGGCCGCCGACTTCGCGTCCGTCCCGCCCTTCGAGTCGTCACCCTTCATGAGGGCCCACGCCCCGAATCCGGCGAGGCACACGACGACGACGGCGCTCACCACGATCACGAGGACACGGCGCAGACGCTCGCGGGAGCGTTCGGCGCGGCGCATCTCTTCTATCCGGGCCTTGCGCGTCGCGGAGCCGGTGTTCTTGGCGGAACCCATGGTGAGTCCTTCTGGGAAAGGGACGGGACGGCTGAACGGGTCCGCTGATCGTAGTGGGGAGCGGGGGGCCGTTGCCATGCCGTGTAGCCGGTGCTCCGGACGGCAGGGACTATGGGACGAGGGCCCCAGCAGGCACTATGGGCACGGAGTCGTATACATCTGCCGTTCGCACGATGTTCGGGCCCGGGTCGGCCAGTCGATCAAGGTCGGCAACGCGCATGAAACGGTGATGTGGTGGGATGCTCAGGAGCCTGCCGACGGTGTCCCGCAGGGCGCGGACGCAGGCGGCCTGACCAGCAAGGATGGGTGGAAGCGGAAGATGGACAAGCAGCAGGAATTCGTGCTCCGGACGCTCGAGGAGCGGGATATCCGGTTCGTCCGCCTGTGGTTCACGGATGTCCTCGGCTTCCTGAAGTCGGTGGCCGTGGCCCCGGCGGAGCTGGAGCAGGCCTTCGACGAGGGCATCGGCTTCGACGGCTCCGCGATCGAGGGCTTCGCCCGTGTGTACGAGTCCGACATGATCGCCAAGCCTGATCCGTCGACCTTCCAGGTGCTGCCCTGGCGCGCCGAGGCACCCGGCACCGCGCGGATGTTCTGCGACATCCTGATGCCCGACGGCTCCCCGTCGTTCGCGGACCCGCGCTACGTGCTGAAGCGGGCCCTGGCCAAGACCTCGGACCTGGGCTTCACCTTCTACACGCACCCCGAGATCGAGTTCTTCCTCCTCAAGGACAAGCCGCTCGACGGGTCCCGCCCCACCCCGGCCGACAACTCCGGCTACTTCGACCACACCCCGCAGAACGTCGGCATGGACTTCCGCCGCCAGGCGATCACCATGCTCGAATCCATGGGCATCTCGGTCGAGTTCAGCCACCACGAGGGCGCCCCCGGCCAGCAGGAGATCGACCTGCGGTACGCCGACGCGCTCTCCACGGCCGACAACATCATGACGTTCCGGCTCGTCATGAAGCAGGTGGCGCTGGAGCAGGGCGTGCAGGCGACCTTCATGCCGAAGCCGTTCTCCGACCACCCCGGCTCCGGCATGCACACGCACCTCTCCCTCTTCGAGGGCGACCGCAACGCGTTCTACGAGTCCGGCTCCGAGTACCAGCTGTCCAAGGTCGGCCGCTCCTTCATCGCCGGCCTGCTCAAGCACGCCGCCGAGATCTCCGCCGTCACCAATCAGTGGGTCAACTCCTACAAGCGCATCTGGGGCGGAGGCGGCCGCACCGCCGGCGCCGGCGGCGAGGCCCCCTCGTACATCTGCTGGGGCCACAACAACCGCTCGGCCCTGATCCGCGTCCCGATGTACAAGCCCGGCAAGACCGGCTCCGCCCGCGTCGAGGTCCGCTCGATCGACTCGGGCGCGAACCCGTACCTGACGTACGCCGTGCTGCTCGCCGCCGGCCTCAAGGGCATCGAGGAGGGTTACGAGCTCCCGCCGGGTGCCGACGACGACGTGTGGGCCCTGTCCGACGCCGAGCGCCGCGCCATGGGCATCGAGCCGCTGCCGCAGAACCTCGGCGAGGCCATCGCCCTCATGGAGCGCAGCGAACTCGTCGCCGAGACCCTGGGCGAGCACGTGTACGACTTCTTCCTGCGCAACAAGAAGCAGGAGTGGGAGGAGTACCGCTCCGAGGTCACCGCGTTCGAACTGCGGAAGAACCTGCCGGTGCTGTAGGGGCAGGTCAGAGCGGCTTCGCGCCGCGTCGTGCCTCCGGGGCCGTCGGTCTACGACCGGCGGCCCCGTCGCGTGCGTCGGGGACCGGGCCGTCTGTGGGCCGTGGGCCGTCGGATCGGCTCACCGGACAGGCCTCCTGGATCACTCAAGCGGCACAGGGGTAACCGGACCAGGGCCTCAGCCGCGTGCTCAGAGGCTTGGCCAGGGAAGCCCGTCGGGAGGTGTCGGAGTGGCTGAGGCCGCACGACTCCTGCTCGTACCGCGTGACGTCCACATCGCCAGCAGCGCGGGCGGTCCCCACGGCCCTGTAGCACTGTTCGCTGCCACGCTTCGAGGGGCTCGGCCGGGATCGGCCCGCTGCCCTCGGCCGCGGCCTCGGTTACTGAGCCCGTGGGAGAAGTCGCGGCAAGCGGTCACGTTCAGCGCAGTCCGGCTGGCAGAGCACCGTGGCGGGCCAAAGGATGTGCTGTGACGGTCGTGGACACTCTTTGCTGCTCAGCCGTCGCACTCATCATGACGGCTCCCAGGAGCCGACCGGCCTGGAGGAAGAATGTCCCGAACTCTCCCTGAGCTTCTGCCAGGCGACGTCCCCGCATCCCCACGCCGTGGCGCACGGCGCCCGTGGCTCGGCCGGTTGAGCGTCATCCTGGCGGCATTCTCCGTCCCCCTCCTGTCCGCCACGGCTCCTCACGCCTTTGCAGCGCCGCACAAAGACCTGCGCAGTGATCGACTTTATGTCGTCAACGGCGGCTCGGGCACCGTGTCGGTGATCGACACCAGGACCAACGCGTTCGTGGGCTCTCCGATCCATGTCGGTAAAGGTCCCGTCGGGGTGGCCGTCGACAGTGTCCGCGGTCGTGCTTACGTGGCCAATTCCGGCTCGGGCACGGTGTCGGTGATCAACACCAGGACCAAATCGGTCGTGGGCTCTCCGATCCGCGTCGGTAAAGGTCCCGTCGGGGTGGCCGTCGACAGTGTCCGCGGTCGTGCCTACGTGGCCAATTCCGGCTCGGGCACGGTGTCGGTGATCAACACCAGGACCAAATCGGTCGTGGGCTCTCCGATCCGCGTCGGCAAAGGTCCCGTCGGGGTGGCCGTCGACAGTGTCCGCGGTCGTGCCTACGTGGCCAATTCCGGCTCGGGCACGGTGTCGGTGATCAACACCAGGACCAAATCGGTCGTGGGCTCCCCGATCCGCGTCGGCAAAGGCCTCGCCGGGGTGGCCGTCGACAGTGTCCGCGGTCGTGCCTACGTGGCCAATTCCGGCTCGGGCACGGTGTCGGTGATCAACACCAAGACCAAATCCGTCGTGGGCTCCCCGATCCACGTCGGCAAAGGCCCCGCCGGGGTGGCCGTCGACGGCGTCCGCGGTCGCGCCTATGTGACCAACTCCGACTCGAACACCGTGTCGCTGATCAAGGCCAGAACCCACGCGGTCGTCGGCTCCCCGATCCTCGTCCGCTACGGTCCCGCCTGGGTGGCCACCGACGCCCTCCGCGGTCGCGCCTACGTGACCAACTCCGGCTCGGACAGCGTGTCGGTGATCGACACCAGGACCAACGCGGTCGTCGGCTCCCCGATCCCCGTTGGCAACGCCCCTGCCGGGGTGGCATTGGGGAAGTCGCGCCGGCCCGCGCATCACTGACCCTTCGAGATCGCAGTCGGGCGCCGAAGGGCACCTACGCAGCGAACCTTGATGATCAGGGACAGCTCTGCTGCGGCAGGCGCTCACCTACCCCGACCGATTGCCGTCAGTGCAACGGGAGGTCGCCGTGGCGGGCCGGCTCCGACCGACGCGGGCGACGATCCGACCTTCGTCGATGCGGAACAGCCGGGCACTCGTATCCGCGTACGTCACGGACGGACTCGCCCAACTCCCGTGCCATGTCCGCGAGGTACTCACGCACAGCCTGCGCGAGCGTGGCGCCATAAGGGCTTCGCTTCTTCAGTCCAGCCGCGAGGTGCGTGGTGTGGGCCTTCGCATGCGCCGCGGCAAGTTGCAGTGGACGGCGGAAGCGGGGGTGCCGGCTCGTTGCCCGAACCGTTCAACTGCCCAAACCGACGGTTTGGCTGGGCCCCCACCTGAACGCTGGATCCTGAGCCCATGCTCCACGGAAGCGTTCAGCGCAGGTGGAAAGGCGGCCCTTGGGCGCAGCCGGGGGGTGTGTTGTTGCCGCTCACGTCGAAGTCTGCACACGTAAGGAAAAGATCGTTGAACTTACCGAGAAGGAAAGCGATGATCCCGATGGCCACCGTGATGCCGACAGCTCCGAAACGCTCCATCGTGGGAAGTTCGTCGTAGTCGGACATCAGGATTTTCGACGGCAGCCAGGTCAGATACGGGGCGCTGAACATGGTGATCGCGACCTCGAAGTAATGGAGATAGTGAAAACCCCCGCCGCCTCGTGGTGCGGTCATACCCAGAACGATCCACAGGGACGGCAGTAGCAGTGCGATCCATTTGCGCCACGGTACGGTAACTCGCCTGCGCAGTACCAGGCCTGTGAGAAGGACGGATGTGGCCACCGCCCACAGGGCCAGCACATCGTCGAAGAAGATGGCGTTGTACGCACCGAACGTGAAAGCGGGCCACCAGATGACCAGAGTTCCACCCGCTGCCGCGGTGGCGGTGGCACGAAGAACCGAGTGGATTTCGGGTAGATGGCGCTTTCTGTTTCGGCTCGGGTCGCGGGGCTCTTTGTCTGTCATTACGCTCCGCCAATTGACCATGAACTTCTCAGTGGGGCGACGCCTTCTATTCGCCTTATTTGAGAGATGTGTGCAGCTCGGGTGACTCTGTATGGTCGCGACTCTCCGCGTTCCGGCAAACACGCCGTTGTGATAGTGGCACGGTGCTGCCGGCTGCTGCCCGTACAGTGCGCCGGCAGCTGACGCGAGATCCGCCAACCCGTCGGTGCAGTAGCTGACTAAAAGCAACGCCTGATGCGAGCCGTCGGCTGAGCGACACCTGGCCCAACCATGGAGAAGGAGCGCAGCCCAGAGCCGGGGCCATCCGTCGGACAGAGAGGTCTACGATCCTCGCGCGCCACGCCCTTCACCGGCCTGGCCGAGCTGGTGCACCGGCACTAGAAGGGGGCCTCGATGCGGGTCTGGACCTGGGTGTCGCCGGTGGGCGGGTCGACCGGGATCTGGATGCCGAACCCGCCGTCGTCGGAAGTGCCGCTTTCGTTGACGCCGTCGGGGTCTTCCTGGTGGCGTGTGTCGCTCTGGGCCTGGGTGTCGCCGGTGGGCGGGTCGACCGGGATCTGGATGCCGAACCCGCCGTCGTCGGAAGTGCCGCTTTCGTTGACGCCGTCAGGGTCTTCCGTGTGGCGCGCGCCGCTGTCGCTGCCACGGTCATGGTCGCGGTCGTAATCGGAACCCCAGTGACCGCCGCCCCATTCGTTGACGCCGTCGGGGTTTTCTCCGTGGCGTGTGTCGCTCTGGACCTGGGTGTCGCCGGTGGGCGGGTCGACCGGGAACTGGACGCCGAACCCGCCGTCGTCGGAAGTGCCGCTTTCGTTGGCGCCGTCAGGGTCGTCATCCAAGGCGACCGGGCCGTGCTGCAGGGCTACCGGTGCGGCCATGGCGGTCATGGGCAGTGCCAGGCTGCCGCCGGCCAGTACCGCTGAAGCCGTGACCACCACGAGACGGCGATTCCAGGAACGCTTGGTCATCGGAATTCTCTATTCGGTATTGTGGGGGTTCCGCATTTGCCCCGCATTGAATTCCGGGATATACGCGGATCCCTGTTTTCCGGGTCCGCCTCGACGCGACCTGCTTCCAGTGGATCAGGCTGGAAGCCTCTTGGTGCGTCACGACCGGACGTGAATTGACGAGCGAAAAGCCGGCGGCTTGGTGGGTGCTGAGCCGCTCGTTCGCACAGCGGAAAACCGTTTCCAAAGGGGTCGGCCCCGATGTCGGGCACCCCTCCTACGGCCAGACGGCAGTTCGTCACACGTCCTCGTGGGTACGGTTCGGACGTGGAATGACATGCGCTCCGGCTCTTGATCGCGTCGCGGGCGCGACCGCCCTGTCATCCGAGATCTTCTTGTGCGGCGATTATACCTCCGCTTTACCGGTTCGATCAGCCGGCCGACCGGCTCTGCCGTCTGTAAAAGCGATGCCATATATGTGACCGGAGATGCAATGAAGAATGGCACATTCGCATCATGGAGGGCATTGGGCCATTGGTCGCGGACTGGGCGCCGGCCTATCCGGCGGCCTATTCCCGGCCGCCGAAAGGCGGTGACCCGCAGCCCGGCGGAGCCTCAGAACTGCGACGGAGCTCTGACGATCGTCACCCTCGCCCAGGAAGTCGGCGCCCCCCGAAACGCACTCACCCATCGCCACCTGGGCCTCAGAAACGACTTCTATGCCCAGGTCAAAGCACGCGGCCAAATGCCGGACTCCGACCCTCGCCTGCGCAAGCAGATGTCAGCTGGGAGGAGTTGAGTACCGCTCCGAGGCGACCGCGTTCGAGCTGTGGAAGAACCTGCCGGTGCTGTAAGGCACTTGGACCGGAGCGGGGCGCGTGACGTGTCCCGCCCCTTTGGCGTTGTGCCGGTCGCTACCGTGGTCGGGGAGCGAGAAGGGAGCGCATCATGGCCGAGCCGCTCAAGACCCTCGTCGACGGGGTCGAGGTCGAGGTGCCCAACAGCATCCCCGCCATCCGCGAGGCCCTGCCGGAGAACCGGCGCGACGAGTTCGACCGGGAGATCAACGCGGCCGGGGTGCACGAGATCCACGCCGTGATGCGCCACTGGATGCTGGAGGCCGTGCCCGACCCGGCCGCCGACGCCATCATGGACCGGCTCGCCCGCGAGGAAGCGGAGAGGGCCGGAGCCGCGTGAGCCATCGTCATCGTCGCCGCCACCGCATCGCGTACGCGCCGCCCGCCGACGACACCCTCGCGAAGATGGCGGGACCCGTGCCGTTCAGGGCGGAGCTGGAACGCACCCTCGGCGTCGACCCGTACGGACACGGGTCCCTCCCCATCGGCCGGTGGGCGGACCGCAGGGAGGCGACCGTGCGCGGCGTCATCGTCCGGTACTACGTCTCCGGGTCGATCCTGGTCGTGACGGTGGTGCGGCTGATCCCGGAGCCGTGAGCCGGGTCAGCCCCGGTGCTGTTCGCTCAGCAGCTCGTGCAGCGGCTGCGTGGCACGCTTGCGGTACTCCTGGATCGCCCAGCCGTTGCCGTCCGGGTCGGTGAAGTACATGAACGTGCCGCCGTCGTCCGGCGCGTACTGCTGGGGCTCCGACACGTCGAGGCCACGCGCCGTCAGTTCCGCGTGGGCCGCCTTGATGTCCGCGACCACGAGCTGCAGGCCGTGGTATGTGCCCGGCTGCGGGGTGCCCGTGGGGTTCGGGACGCCCTCGGCGAGTGTCACCGAACAGCCGGAGCCGGGCGGGGTGAGCTGGACGATCCGGACGCCCGGCATCACCTCGCGGTCCACGTCGACGCCGAATCCGACCTTGTTCGTGTAGAAGTCCTTCGCCCGGTCCAGGTCCGAGACGGGCAGTTGAATCACTTCCAGGGTCATGTCCATCGCCCCAGCCTTGCGGGTCGTGGGCCCGCCTGCCACCTGTATGCGCGGTTCCGGATCGCGGCCCGTCACAGGTACGCCGGTGACACCGCGGCCTTTGTGAGGCGGTGCGGAGCGCCTGTGCCGTCCGCCGGGACGGTGTAGAGGTCCGCGCCGTAGTCGCCGGGCAGCGCGTACGTGAGCGTGTGTGCGTCGCTCCAGACCGCCTGGTCGTCGACGCTGCGCGTCTCCGCCAGAGGCGTCTCGTGGAGCGTGCGCAGGTCGAGTACGTACAGCCGCCAAGGGGCGTCCACGGAAAGGCCCTTCACGCGCTTCTTGTACGCGATGCGGGTGCCGTCGGGGGAGAGGGACGGGCACTCGACGTTCTGGTGGACGGTGGTCAGCGTCCGGGTGCGCAGATCGCCCCGTACGAGGTAGGTCTTCCCGTGCGTCGCGAGCGTCGCGTAGAAGTGGCGGTCGTCCGCCGCGAACGTGATGCCCCAGAAGTTGATGTCCGCCGCGCGGTAGGTCCGGCCGTCCTTGACGACCCGGAAGTCCTCGAGCGTCGGCGTGAGGTGACCCGTGCGGGTGTCCACGATCGCCGCGCGCGTCGAGAAGTTCGTGCCCGCGTAACTGTCGCCGCCCACGAACACCGTCCACGCCGCGTACCGCCCGCTCGGCGACACGCGGGCGCGGGACGGGATGCCCGGCAGCGCGTAGTGGGCCTTCTCCTTGAGCCGCGCGTCCAGGACGTGCGCCGTGTACGTGTCCTGCATCGCGCCCCGTTCGGCCCGCAGGCAGACGGCCGTGCCCGAAGCGGCGTAGAACCGCAGGCACTTGACGCCCGACGCGGTGCGGGGCGCGTCCGGGCGGCCCGCCGGGACCGTGGTGAGCTCGTCCCGGTGGGGGCCCCACGCCATGTTGCGGAAGACGAGGTGGCGGGGAGCCCCGCTGGCCTCGGCCGGCAGGGTCACCCGGCCCGCCGTGACCATCGGGCCGCCCGCGTGCGCCTCGTTCCTGCGGTCGGCGCGCGCCGCCGCGTGCCGGACCGAGGCGGTCGCGACGGCCGCCAGGGCGATGACCACGGCGACGAGAACGAGCAGCCTGTTACGTGTCGTCATGCGGGTACTACCTCCGCGGGGGTGGGAGCTGTGGGCCGGAAGGCGTACGCCACCGCCGCGCCCGCCGCCAGCGCGACCGTGGCCGCGCCCAGAGCGGTGCGGTCGCCCCACGCCGTCCAGGCGGCGCCGAAGCCGATCGAGCAGACGAAGCGCGCCAGCGCCTGGCCGGTCTGGACGACGGCGAGCCCCGACGAGCGCAGTTCCTGGGGGATGGCGGTGGAGGCCGCCGCCATCAGGACGCCGTCCGTCGCCGCGTAGAAGCAGCCGTGCAGCGCCAGGACCGCGTACGGCAGGGCGGAGCCGTGCCACGGGGAGAGCAGCAGGCCGTACGCGGCGAGGAGCGCGGCGTGGCCGGCGAGGAACACGCGCCAGCTGCCGAGGCGGTCCGCGAGCCGCCCCAGGGGCGCCGCCAGGAGCAGGAACGCGGCCGCCGTGCCCAGGGGGAGCAGCGCGAACCACTGGTCGGGGACGCCCAGGCGGCGCTGGAGAAGCAGGTAGATGAAGGAGTCGCTGACCGTGGCGAGGCCGAGGAGCAGGGCGCAGACCGTGGTGCGGCGCACTTCGCGGCGGCGCAGGAGAGCGAGCGCGGACCGGAAGGTGGGGAGCGCGGGTGCGGGGCGGCTGTCCTCGGCGGTCTCCAGCGCGGGTGCGGGGCGGCTGTCCTCGGCGGTCACCTGCTCGGCTCCGTGCCGGCGGGGGACGAAGAGCAGCAGGACCAGTACGCCCAGTGCCGCGACGCAGAAGCTGACGGTGAAGACCGCGTCGTAGCCGTCCGTCGTCGCGCGCAGGATCAGGAAGGCGGCGAGGGGGCCGAGGAGGGCGCCCGTCGTGTCCATCGCCCGGTGCACGCCGAAGGCCCTGCCGCGGGTGGCCGGGGTGCTGCTCAGGGAGATCAGGGCGTCCCGCGGAGCCGTGCGCAGCCCCTTCCCGGTGCGGTCGGCCGCCAGGACCATGCCGATGGTGGGCAGAGTGGCGGCCAGCAGGAGCAGGGGCTTGCAGAGCGCCGACAGCCCGTAGCCGAACAGGGCGACACTCTTGTGGCGGCCGCCTCCCCGGTCCGCGAAGTGGCCGCCGACGAGGCGCACCAGCGCCGAGAAGCCGTTGTAGACGCCGTCCAGGAGGCCGAAGCCGAGGGGGGAGAGACCGAGTCCCGCGACGAGGTAGAGCGGCAGGACGGCCGTGACCATCTCGGAGGAGACGTCGGTGATCAGGCTGACCGAGCCGAGGGCCAGGACCGTGGGGGCGATCGCGGTGCCGCGCCGCCCGGCCGGTGGCCGGGCGGCGGGTTCCGCGGACGCCGCGGCGCGGCTGTCCGCTACGTACATGTCAGGACGTCCAGATGCCCGTGATGTCCTTGCCCGACGCCGCGTTGCCCGCGTGCGGGAGGCCGTGCATGTCCTCGATCGTGCGCAGGACGTCGTAGTGGTTGTAGGTGGTCGCCGAGGTGGCGCCCGGGGTGACCTGCTGGCCGTAGAGGACCGTCGGGATCTTGTTGCCGGCCAGGCGGTTGTCCTCGTCGAAGGTGACGACGAGCAGGCTGTTGTGCGTCTTCGCCCAGGTCGCGTAGGCGGAAAGGTTGTTCTTCAGCCAGGTGTCACCGGTCGACACCGAGCAGTCGTGCATGTCGCTGCACAGGTCGGGGACCACGAAGGAGACCTGGGGGAGCGTCGAGTAGTCCGAGGGGAACTGCGCGAACGTCTTCGCCGTGGAGGTGGGGACGTTGCTGAACCCGAACCACGGGTTGTGCTTGCGCGCGTAGTCGCCGGACGAGCAGGTGGTCGAACCCTGGCTCGGCAGGCCCTCGTTGTAGCTGCCCCAGGTCTTGCCGGCGGCGATCAGCTCGGAGGCCAGGTTGGGCTGCGAGGAGAAGCCGGGCGTGTAGCAGCTGTCGTCCGTGATGCCCTGGGTGGCGCCCGAGAACAGCGCGAAGTAGTTCGGCTGGCTCGGGTGCGTCAGCGCGTACGAGGCCGAGAGGCCGGCGCCGTTCGTCTTGAGGCTGTTGATGTACGGGGCGCTGGAGGAGCCGATCACCTGGTTGTAGGCGTGGTTCTCGAAGACCACGACCACGGTGTGGTCCGGGGTGGGGACGCCCGCCGCGGCCTGCGCGGACGAGCCGCCCACACCGGACCAGAGCGCGACCGCGGCGGCGGTCAGGGCGAAGGCCGACGCGAGCGCCGCGGTGCGGCCGCGTCGGAACAGTGATCTGCCAAGCACGTGAGACCTCCGGTGGGGGGAGAGACGGCGGCGGTGCGGCTAGAGCATGCACACGCCAAGATGCCCCTGTCCCACGCACATGTGAAGGGCGGGTGAACCCTCAGCGCTCCGAGAGTGGGGCCGGCGCCTGCTGCACCGTCCAGCCGTTGCCGTCCGGGTCGGCGAAGAACATGAACGAGTTCCACACGTCACCGGGCCCGTCCTCCCAGCCCTTGGCGCCCACGTGCTGCACCGGGCTCACGTCCACGCCCCGTTCCAGCAGCTCGGCCCGTGCCGCGTCGATGTCCGTCACGCACATCTGGATGCCGGTCAGCGACCCCGGCAGCATCGCCCGCTGCCCCGGCGCGCCCGGCAGGCCCTGCTCCAGGGCGATCGAACAGCGCGACCCGGGCGGCGTCAGCTGCACGATACGGACGCCCTCCGTGACGACCTGGTCCACGTCGACCTTGAAGCCGAGCCCGTTCGTGTAGAAGTCCTTCGCCCGGTCGACGTCCGACACGGGCACGACGACCACTTCGAGGGTCCAGTCCATGGGTGCTCCCTTTCCGGCTGCGGTTTTCGACTGCGTTCTCGGACGTGAGCGTGTGCCGGCCGCGCGAAGCGCCGCCGCCCGTCCGGCCGTACGGAGCACCGGCCGTCAACTCAGGGCCTTTCGTGTGGAACGGGCCGGGCTCGTCCGTTCCACACGAAAGGCCCTGAGCCAGAGGTTCCGCATTCGTCATGATCCGCCCCCCGCTCTCCCGATGCTCCCGTCAAAGGGCAGACCCCGCACGCGGGCGGAACTCACCGGCGAAGCCTTAGGCTCTGGACCAGTGCGTGAACGAACAGGAGGCCGTTCGATGTCGGTGCCGCAAGGGCGCAGGAGCAGTACGTTCACGCGGCTGCTGCGGCACGGTTTCACGGATCCCTCCGCCGCCGAGCGGCTCCTCGACGTGCCGGACCTCTCCGCCGTGCGCTCCGACCCGCTGCTCCTCGACGCCCTCGGCGCCACCGCCGACCCCGATCTGGCCCTCCTCGGGCTCGTCCGGCTCGTCGAGGCGCAGGCCGGTGACCCCGAGCGCCGGGAGCTCCTCGACACGCTCATCACGGCCAAGCCCCTGCGCGACCGGCTCCTCGGCGTCCTCGGCGCGTCCGAGGCGCTCGCCGACCACCTGGCCCGGCACCCGCTGGACTGGCAGGCCCTCGTCACCTACGAGCCGTCCGACCTGCACCCCGGTGTGGAGGAGTTCGAGCGGGGCCTCGCGGACGCCGGCGACCCGAACTCCCTGCGGGTCGCCTACCGGCGCTGCCTCCTGTCGATCGCCGCCCGCGACGTGTGCGGGACGACCGACATCGCCCAGACCGCCGCCGAACTCGCCGACCTGGCCACGGCCACCCTGCGTGCGGCCCTCGCCATGGCGCAGGCGGACGCGCCGGGCGACGCCGCGCTGTGCCGGCTCGCGGTCATCGCGATGGGCAAGTGCGGCGGCCACGAACTCAACTACGTCTCCGACGTGGACGTCATCTTCGTGGGCGAGGCCGTGGAGGGCGCCGACGAGGGCAAGGCGATCCAGGCCGCGACCCGGCTCGCCTCGCACATGATGCGGATCTGCTCCGACACGACCGTCGAAGGCACGATCTGGCCCGTCGACGCCAACCTGCGCCCCGAGGGGCGCAACGGCCCCCTCGTGCGGACGCTCTCCTCGCATCTCGCCTACTACCAGCGGTGGGCCAAGACCTGGGAGTTCCAGGCGCTGCTCAAGGCGCGGCCGGTCGCCGGTGACCTCGAACTCGGCGACGCGTACGTCAGGACGCTCTCGCCCCTCGTCTGGCAGGCCGCCGAGCGCGAGAACTTCGTGCCCGACGTGCAGAGGATGCGCAAGCGCGTCGTCGAGAACATCCCCGCAGGTGAGGTCGACCGGGAGCTGAAGCTGGGGCCCGGCGGGCTCCGGGACGTCGAATTCGCCGTACAGCTGCTGCAGTTGGTGCATGGCAGGGCCGACCTCTCGCTGCGCAGCGGCACCACTCTGGACGCGCTGGCCGCCCTCGCCGACGGCGGGTACGTGGGGCGGGTCGACGCGGTCCAGCTCGACGACGCCTACCGCTTCCTGCGCACCCTCGAACACCGCATCCAGCTCTACAGGCTGAGGCGTACGCACCTCGTCCCCGAGGGCGACGCGGACCTGCGGCGCACCGGGCGCTCCATGGGGATGCGGACCGAGCCGATCACCGAACTCCACCGGGCCTGGCGGCGCCACACCTCGGTCGTGCGGCGCCTGCACGAGAAGCTCTTCTACCGGCCGCTGCTCGACGCCGTGGCGCAACTCGCCTCCGGCGAGACCAGGTTGAGCACCGAGGCGGCACGCGAACGGCTCGTCGCCCTCGGCTACCACGACCCGAGTGCCGCGCTGAGGCACCTGGAGGCGCTGGCGTCCGGCGTGACCCGCAAGGCGGCGATCCAGCGGACGCTGCTCCCGGTGCTCCTCGGCTGGTTCGCCGACTCCGCCGACCCGGACGCCGGGCTGCTCAACTTCCGCAAGGTGTCCGACGCGCTGGGCAAGACGCCCTGGTACCTGCGCCTGCTGCGGGACGAGGGCGCGGCCGCGGAGAACCTCGCCCGCGTGCTCTCGGCCGGGCGGCTCGCGCCCGATCTGCTGATGCGCGCGCCGGAGGCCGTCGCCCTCCTCGGCGACCAGCGGGGCCTCGAACCGCGCGGGCACGCCCAGCTGGAGCAGGAGGTGCTCGCCGCGGTCGGGCGCGCGGACGGCGCCGAGCAGGCGGTCGCCGCGGCCCGCGGCGTGCGGCGGCGTGAGCTGTTCCGTACGTCGGCCGCCGACATCATCGCCTCGTACGGCACCGAGGACACGCCCGCCGAGGCCGACCAGGGCGCCCTGGTGGACCGCGTCGGCGGCGCGGTCTCCGACATCACGGCCGCGACCCTCGCCGGGACGCTGCGGGCCGTCGTGCGCGAGGGGTGGGGGGACGAGCTGCCCACCCGGTTCTGCGTCATCGCCATGGGGCGGTTCGGCGGACACGAGCTCGGCTACGGGTCGGACGCCGACGTGCTGTTCGTGCACGAGCCGCGCGAGGGCGTCGACGACCAGGAGGCGGCGAAGGCCGCGAACCGCGTCGTGTCCGAGATGCGGCGGCTGCTCGCCCTGCCGAGCGCGGATCCGCCGCTCCTCATCGACGCGGACCTGCGGCCCGAGGGCAAGTCGGGTCCGGTCGTGCGCACCCTCAAGTCCTATGAGGCGTACTACCGGCGATGGTCCCTGGTGTGGGAGTCGCAGGCGCTCCTGCGGGCCGAACCGGTCGCGGGCGACCTGGACCTGGGGCGGCGCTTCATCGACCTCATCGACCCGCTGCGGTTCCCGGCCGAGGGGCTCGGCGAGGACGCCGTGCGCGAGATCCGGCGGCTCAAGGCGCGGATGGAGTCCGAGCGGCTGCCGCGCGGCGCGGACCCGACGCTGCACACGAAGCTGGGCCGCGGCGGGCTCTCCGACGTCGAGTGGACGGTCCAGCTCCTCCAGCTCCAGCAGGGGTGGGCGGAGCCGGGGCTGCGCACGACCCGCACCCGTGAGGCGCTCGCCGCGGCGTGCGCGGCGGAGCTGATCCCGGGTGAGGAGGCGGCGATTCTCGACGAGGCGTGGGTCCTCGCGTCCCGGGTGCGCGGCGCGGTCATGCTGGTGCGCGGCCGTCCGGGCGACACGTTCCCGTCCGACGGGCGTGAGCTCGCGGCGGTGGGGCGGTACTTGGGCTACGACCCCGGCCACGTCGGCGACATGCTGGAGGACTACCGCCGCATGACGCGGAGGGCGCGCGCGGTGATGGAGGAGCGCTTCTACGGGGCGTAGCCCCCGTGGGTCACCTCCGCAGCGTGGACACGTGGGCGAGGAACCCGGTCAGTGCCAGTTCGAACGCCGCGTCGGCGCGGCCCGCGCCCATCGCGGCCAGGGCCGCCGCCAGCCGCGGCGTCGCCGTCTCGTCGGCCAGTTCCCACATCGCCTCCGGCGCCGCCATGTCCAGGGCGGAGCCGAGTACGACGTTCTCCAGGCCGATGATCACCGGCATCACGTCCGGCAGGGCGAACCCGGCGTCCAGCAGGAGTCCGGCCGCGAGCTCGTACTGGTCGAGGACGCGCTGGGCCCGCACGGGTGACGTCGTGAGCAGCGGGATCGCCTTGGGGTGGGCGGCGAAGGCGGCCCGGTAGGAGCGGGCCCAGTCCGCGAGCGCCTCGGCCCACGGCCGCTCGTCGCGGGCGAGCGTCGCGGGGTCGATCGCGGCGGCGACCCGCTCGCGCAGCAGTTCCACGATCCCGTCCCGGCCGTCCACATGGTGATACACGGATCCCGTCTGGACCCCGAGCCTCGCGGCGATCCGCGGAACGCTGAAGTCGCCTTTCTCGTCGACGAGTTCGAGCGCGATCGTGGTGATCCGCTCCCTGTCCAGCAGTGGCTTGCTCGGCCGTCCCATCGTGCGCTCTCCGAATCTGAGGTCTTCCCGTATGCCCGAAGGGAGGCTACATTGCCGAAACCGAAAGCCTTTAGGTTTCGCTTCCCGGCCACCGGGACGACGCCTCCGGGACCCCCGTCCCCCGCCGCCAGAAGGGCTTCCCTCCCCATGCCCGTAACCTCACCACAGACGCAGAACAGCGCGACCGCGGCCGCCGCGGAGCCCACCCTGCGCGCCGGTACCCTCGGCACCGCCGACATCGCCTTCTTCGTCGTCTCCGCCGCCGCCCCGCTCACCGTCATGGCGGGCGTCGCCCCGTTCGCCATCGCGCTCGGAGGCATCGGCGCCCCCGTCGGCTACCTCCTCGCCGGTCTGACGCTCGCCGTCTTCGCCGTCGGCTTCACCACGATGAGCCGCCACGTGCGCAGCGCCGGCGCCTTCTACGCGTACATCACACGCGGCCTCGGCCGCTCCGTCGGCATCGGCGCCGCCCTGCTCGCCATGGTCGGCTACAACGGCATGGAGATCGGCGTCTACGGCCTGCTCGGCACCGCCACGCAGGACACCCTGCACGCCCTCTTCGGCGTCGACATCCCCTGGCTGCCCGTGTCCCTCGCGGGGCTCGTGCTCATCTGGTACGGCGGCTTCCGGTCCATCGACTTCGGGGCCAAACTCCTCGGCGTCCTGCTCTGCGCCGAGACCGGCATCCTCGTCCTGCTCGCGGGCGGCGTGCTCCTCAAGGGCGGCGCGCACGGCCTGTCCGCCGCGTCCTTCGCGCCGGGCAACGTGCTCGTCCCCGGCACCGCCGCCGTACTGGCCTTCGCCTTCGCGGCGTTCACCGGCTTCGAGTCGACCGTCATCTACCGCCGCGAGGCCCGCGACCCCGGCCGCACGGTGCGCCGCGCGACCTACATCGCGGTCGCGTTCCTCGGCCTGTTCTACGCGTTCATCGTCTGGACCGTCATCCAGGCATTCGGTGACGCCCACGTCGTCCAGGCGGCGGGCAGCGACCCGGCCGGCCTGTTCTTCTCCGCCATCACCACCTTCGTGGGCGGCTGGGCGGCAGACCTGATGCACATCCTGATCGTGACCAGCGTCCTCGCCTCGCTCCTCGCCTTCCACAACGCGATCAACCGCTACGGGCTCGCGCTCGCCGAGGAGGGCGTCCTGCCCAAGGTGTTCGGCGCGGTCCACGCCAAGCACCGCTCCCCGTACCTCGCGGGCGTCGCGCAGACCGTGCTCGGCGCGGCCGTCGTCCTCGCCTTCTGGGCCGCGGGCGCCGACCCGTACGCGCAACTGCTCCTGTGGGTGAACACCCCCGGCATGATCGGCCTGATGGCGCTCCAGCTGCTCGCCGCGATCGCCGTGCCGTTCTACTTCCGCCGCATCACCCACGAGGAGGGCGTGCTGCGCACGGTCGTCGCGCCGATCGCGGCGACGGTGCTCCTCAGCATCGCCATCGTGCTGGTCTGCACCCACCTCGACCTCTTCACGGGTGCGTCCTCCCTGGTCAACATGGCCCTCATGGCCGTGGCCCCCGCCGTCTTCGTCCTCGGCATCGGCCTCGCCCGGCGCCTGCGCCGCACCAAGCCCGACGTGTACGAGCGCTTCGCGGCGGAACCGCCCGCCGACGCATAGAGCGCAGCGCCCGCCCCTCCGGAACACAGCCCCACCCCGAACGGAGTTCACCCCTATGCCCGCAGCCGACCTCCTGCTCACCGGCGCCCGCGTCCGCACCCTCGACCCCGCGCTCCCCGAGGCGACCGCCGTGGCCGTCCGCGACGGTCTGATCGCCGCCGTGGGAGCCACCGAGGACGTCGTACGCGACTGGAGCGGACCGGGCACGGAACGTGTCGACCTCACGGGCGCGACCCTCGTGCCCGGCCTGGTGGACGCGCACAGCCACCCGGTGTGGGGCCTGGAGATGGCGACCGGAGCGGATCTGTCCGGCGTACAGAGCCTGGACGAGCTGCGGGCGGCCCTGCGCGCGGCACCCCGCGTCGACGGCTGGGTCGTCGCGTGGGGCCTCGACCACAACGCGTTCGGCGGCCGCGCCGTCGACCGAGGCCTGATCGAGGACGTCCTCGACGGGGCGCCCGCCTTCGTCCGCCTCTACGACGGGCACTCCGCGCTGGCCAGCGGGGCGGCGCTCGCGGCGGCCGGGATCACCGGACCGCGCGAGTTCGTCCAGCGCGCCGAGATCGTGTGCGACGCGGACGGCCGCCCGACCGGGCACCTCGTCGAGCACGCCGCGATGGACCTGATGCTCGCCGTCATGCCGAGGCCCTCGTTCGCCGAGCGCCGTGCCGGGCTGCTCGCGCTGCTGTCCGACATGGCCGCCACGGGCCTGACCGGTGCGCACGTCATGGACCTCGGCCACGGTGACGTCCCGCAGCTGCTCGCCTCGGTCGAGGCGGAGGCCGTGCTGCCGCTGCGGCTGCGGCTCGCGCCCTGGTGCATGCCGGGCGTCGACCGGGCCGGCCTGGACGAGCTGATCGCCGTCCAGCGCGAGGCCGGGCGGCACTGGCGGGTCGGCGGGGTCAAGTTCTTCATGGACGGCACCGTCGAGGGCGGCACCGCGTGGCTGGAGCACGCGGACTGCCACGGCCAGGGCACCGACGCGTTCTGGCCGGACCCGAAGGCGTACGCGGACGCGGTGCGGTACCTGCACGCGGCGGGCGTCGGCACCGCGACCCACGCGATCGGGGACGCCGCCGTCCGGCACGTCCTGGACACCGTCGAGTCCCTGGGCGAGAGCGGCCGGGGCGTGCACCGGATCGAGCACATCGAGACGGTCCCCGACGACACGATCCCGCGGTTCGCCGCGCTGGGCGTCGCCGCGTCGATGCAGCCGCCGCACACCGCGTACACCCGCGGCGACCACGGCGACGAGTGGTCGAAGCGCCTCGGCACCGACCGGGCCTCGCGCGCCTGGCGCATCAGGGACCTGCGGGACGCGGGCGCCGTGCTCGCGCTGGGCTCGGACTGGCCGATCGCGCACTACGACGTGCGCCGCGTCCTGTTCATGGCCCGGGTCCCCGAGGGCGCCGCCGGGCCCGCTCAGGGGCTCACGGGGCTCATGGCGCTGGAGGGCTGCACGTCACACGCGGCGCTGGCCGCGGGTGAGGACGCCGGGCGCATCGCCCCCGGTCTGCGGGCCGACCTCACGGCGTTCGGCATCGACCCGGTCGAGGCCCCGGCCGACGAGGTGGCCGAGGCGCCGGTCCGCCTGACGGCGGTCGGCGGTCACGTCACGTACCGGGGGGCGTGACCGCGGAGGTGGCTGTCGCCGGCACGAGGCGCGGCATGGTGTAGGGCAGCGCCCCGTACCAGAGCCGCGCCACCGTGAAGCCGAACGCGAGGCACAGCATGCCGCCCACCGCGTCCAGCCAGAAGTGGTTCGCGGTCGAGACGATGACGACCAGGGTCAGTGCCGGGTACAGGAGTCCGAGGACCCGCACCCACGGCGCCGAGGCCAGGGCGAAGATCGTCAGGCCGCACCACAGGGACCAGCCGATGTGCATGGACGGCATCGCCGCGTACTGGTTCGACATGTGTTTCAGGTCGCCGGACGCCATCGAGCCCCAGGTGTGGTGGACCGCGACCGTGTCGACGAAGTGGCCGCCGTTCATCAGGCGGGGCGGGGCGAGCGGGTACAGGTAGTAGCCGACCAGGGCGACCGCCGTCGTGGCGAAGAGCGCCGTCCTGGCCCCCGCGTAGCGGCCCGGATGGCAGCGGAACAGCCAGACGAGCACACCGAGCGTGACGATGAAGTGCAGTGTCGCGTAGTAGTAGTTCATGCCGACGACGAGCCATGTCACCGAATTCACGGCGTGGTTGACGCTCTGCTCGACAGCGATGGAGAGATGGTGCTCCATGCGCCAGATCCAGTCGGCGTTCCTCAGAGCCTGCGACCGCTGCTCCGGAACGGCGTTGCGGATCAGGGAGTACGTCCAGTAGCTCACCGCGATCAGCAGGATCTCGAACCAGAGCCTGGGGCGACGCGGTGTGCGTATACGGCCGAGGGGTCCCCGCCCATCGCGGCGGTCATCCGCCATGGGTGATGTGGTGGGCCCCTGCTGGCCTTCCAGTGTCGTCACGGTCGATTCACCCATAGAGACAGAGTCTGCCAGATACCGACCCCCCGCTCGATCATCCCCCGGGTGGGTCATGTACGCACGCTCTACGTCCTGCGGAGGACTGGTTACCTAGGGGCGCGCCAGACGGTCCCCTGGGGCCGAAGCAGTTGAACCGCGGACCACCAGTTCGGGCATGAAGACGAATTCGCTGTGCGGTGCGGGCGTCCCGCCGATCTCCTCGAGGAGCGTGCGGACGGCCGCCTGGCCCATCGCCGGGACCGGCTTGCGCACCGTGGTCAGGGGCGGGTCCGTGAAGGCGATCAGTGGGGAGTCGTCGAAGCCGACCACCGAGACGTCGGACGGGACGTCGAGGCCCCGCTGCCGTGCCGCCCTTATGGCGCCGAGGGCCATCATGTCGCTGGCGCACACGATCGCCGTGCAGTCCCGCTCGATGAGCGCCGTGGCAGCGGCCTGGCCACCCTCCAGCGTGTACAGCGAATGCTGCACCAGATCGCGCTCGATCTCCTCCGGGGACAGGGGCAGGAGGTCCTGCATCGTGCGTACGAACCCCTCGATCTTCCGCTGGACCGGCACGAACCGCTTCGGGCCCAGGGCGAGCCCGATCCGCGTGTGGCCCAGCGAGACGAGGTGGGTGACGGCGAGCTGCATCGCGGCCCGGTCGTCCGGCGAGATGAAAGGTGCCTGCACCTGCGGCGAGAAGCCGTCGACCAGCACGAACGGCACGCCCTGCGCGCGCAGCTGCTCGTAGCGCTGCATGTCCGCCGAGGTGTCGGCGTGCAGCCCGGAGACGAAGATGATGCCGGAGACCCCCCGGTCGACGAGCATCTCCGTGAGCTCGTCCTCGGTGGAGCCGCCGGGGGTCTGCGTGGCGAGGACCGGGGTGTAGCCCTGGCGGGTCAGGGCCTGGCCGATGACCTGGGCGAGCGCCGGGAATATGGGGTTCTCCAGCTCCGGCGTGATCAGGCCGACCAGTCCGGCGGAGCGCTGGCGCAGCCGCACGGGCCGCTCGTAGCCGAGGACGTCGAGCGCGGCAAGCACGGACTGGCGGGTGGCAGCGGCCACCCCCGGCTTGCCGTTGAGCACCCGGCTGACCGTCGCCTCGCTGACCCCCGCCTGCGCTGCGATGTCGGCCAGTCGCGCGGTCACGGGATGGGACTGTACCGGTCGCGCGTCGGACTGCCCACCGTCAACCGGTCGCCGCGTGCGGGCAGTTGAACGGCCCGCTGCGGACTGCTGCGTCATGGCGCTCCCTCGTGTGACTGGCATGTGGCTCGCGTGGGGCCCATGGGGTTCCGATGATCCCCGCGTCGGCCCGGTGTAGCAAGAGCTTGCAGATTCTTGCACAAGGCATCCGTGGCCTGTCAGGCCCGTCAATGCGCCCGCACGCCTCGGAGCGCAGGTCACGGACCGATAACCGACTGGATCTCCTTGCAATATTTTTCTGCAAGGTCTTTCGCCGCGCTTGCAACGCTGTTACGTTCACGTCGCCCGGCGGCGGCAACGGTGCGTCGGCGAGTCGGCAAGGGGTACGGACGGGACCGTCTCCCACCACTTCGGGCTTTCACCCTCTAGGAGATCTCATGCGGCGTGGCATAGCGGCCACCGCGCTGGTGGCGTCCCTCGCCCTCGCGGCGACGGCCTGCGGCGGAAGCGACAGCGGCAGCGACAAGGCGTCGGGGCCCGTCACCATCACGTGGTGGGACACGTCGAACGCCACCAACGAGGCACCGACGTACAAGGCCCTGGTCAAGAAGTTCGAGAAGGCGAACTCCGGCATCAAGGTCAAATACGTCAACGTCCCCTTCGACCAGGCGCAGAACAAGTTCGACACCGCCGCGGGCTCCAAGGGCGCCCCCGACGTGCTGCGTGCCGAGGTCGGCTGGACGCCGGCCTTCGCGAAGAAGAGCTACCTCCTGCCGCTCGACGGCACCGAGGCGCTCGCCGACAAGGACAAGTTCCAGCCGAGCCTGATCAAGCAGGCCCAGTTCGAGGGCAAGACCTACGGCGCGCCGCTGGTCACCGACACCCTGGCCCTCGTCTACAACAAGGACCTCTTCAAGAAGGCCGGCATCGACCTGCCGCCCGCCAACTGGGACGACCTGAAGGCCGACGCCGCCAAGATCAAGTCGAAGACGGGCGTCGATGGCTACTGGGGCTCCACGCAGGGCTACTACTCCATGCCGTTCCTGTACGGCGAGGGCAGCGACACCGTCGACGCCTCCGCGAAGAAGATCACCATCGGTTCGCCGGAGGCCAAGAAGGGCCTCACCGCCTGGCAGGGCCTCTTCGACGGCAAGGGCCTGCACAAGGCCGACGCCACCGCCGACGCGTACGCCCACATCCAGGACGCGTTCGTGAACGGCAAGGTCGCCGCGATCATCCAGGGCCCGTGGGAGATCACCAACTTCTACAAGGGCTCCGCGTTCAAGGACAAGGAGAACCTGGGCATCGCGACCGTCCCGGCCGGCTCCACCGGCAAGGCGGGCGCCCCGACCGGCGGCCACAACCTCGCGGTCTACGCCGGCTCGGACAAGGCCCACCAGGAGGCCTCGCTCAAGTTCGTGAAGTGGATGACCTCCGCGGCCACGCAGGAGCAGATCGCCCTGAAGAACTCGACGCTGCCCACGCGTGAGGACGCGTACACCACGAAGGTCGTCACCGACCCGGGCATCGCCGGCTACCAGAAGGTCCTCACCGCCGCCCAGCCGCGCCCCGAACTGCCCGAGTACAGCTCGCTGTGGGCCCCGCTCGACACCGAGTGGCCCAAGGTCGCCACCGGCAAGGAGTCCCTGGACAAGGGCATCGGCAACGCGCAGAACGCGTACGTGAAGCTGGTCCCCGACTTCAGCAAGTGACCCCTCTTTGACGGCTGCCGCCGGTTCCGCCCGCGAGGGGGCGGGCGGAACCGGCGGCGCCGCGCCGCACGCAGTGAGCAGCCGATCCCCAGAAGGTGCCGAACCATGACAGTCGCCGTCGACAGCACGGCCGCCAAGACGCGCGGCGGCCGCGCGCCGCGCCCCGGCCCGTTCGGGCGCCTGCGGCGCTCGTACCAGAAGCACTGGTACGCGTACGCGATGATCGCGCCGGTCGTCGTCGTGCTCGGGGTCCTCGTGATCTATCCCCTGGTACGGGGCTTCTACCTGACGCTCACCGACGCCGACAGCCTCAACTCGGCGCGCACGATCGGCGTCAACCACATCGACGCCACGTACCGGTTCATCGGGTTCGACAACTACGCCGACATCCTGTGGGGCCCGACCTCCTACGACCGCTTCTGGTCGCACTTCATCTGGACGATCGTGTGGACGGCGCTCTGCGTCGCCCTGCACTACGTCATCGGGCTCGGCCTCGCGATGCTCCTCAACCAGAAGATGCGCGGACGCACCTTCTACCGGCTGCTGCTCATCCTGCCGTGGGCCGTACCGACGTTCGTCACCGTGTTCTCGTGGCGGATCATGCTCTCGGACTCCGGGATCATCAACTCTGTGCTCGGCTCGCTGCATCTGCCGCAGCCGCAGTGGCTGGAGGACACCTTCTTCCAGCGCTCGGCCGCCGTCCTGGTCAACACCTGGTGCGGAGTGCCGTTCATGATGGTGTCGCTGCTCGGCGGCCTCCAGTCGATCGACCCGGTGCTCTACGAGGCCGCGGAGATGGACGGCGCGAGCCCCTGGCAGCGCTTCTGGAACGTCACACTGCCGGGCCTCAGGTCGGTCAGCTCCACGGTCGTACTGCTCGGCGTCATCTGGACGTTCAACCAGTTCAACGTCATCTTCCTGCTGTTCGGCAACACCGCGCCCGACGCCCAGATCCTCGTCACCTGGGCCTACTACCTGGGCTTCGGCCAGCAGCCGCGCGACTACGCCCAGTCCGCCGCGTACGGCGTGCTGCTCCTGTCGCTCCTCGCCGTCTTCACCTCCTTCTACTACCGCTGGCTGAACCGCAATGAGCAGCTCGCCTGACGCCGCAGGAGCCGCCTCCATGAGCACCACGACCGTCGACACCCCGGCGGCCGGCGCGCAGCCGGTCACCGAAGCCGTCCGCCCCCGCCGGGCACGCCGGCGCGGCGAACGCAGCCGCCTCGCGACGTTCCTCTCGCACGGCGTGCTGAGCGTCGCGAGCCTGATAGCCCTGTTCCCGATCGCCTGGCTGGTCTATCTGTCGCTCGGCCCGGACAAGGACGACTACCTCCACCCCGGGCGCATCCTCGACAAGGCGACGTTCTCGAACTACTCGTTCGTCCTGGAACACACCAACTTCTTCAAGTGGCTCGAGTCCACGCTGATCGTGTCCCTGGGCACGACGGTCGTCGGCGTCCTGTTCGCCGCCACCACCGGCTACGCGGTCTCGCGCATGCGCTTCCCCGGCCACCGCAAGCTGATGTGGATCCTGCTGCTCACGCAGGCGTTCCCGATCGCCGTCCTGATCGTGCCGATGTACGAGATCCTCGGCGACCTCGGCCTGATCGACACGTACGGCGGGCTCATCCTCGTGTACTGCTCGACCGCGGTGCCGTACTGCGCGTGGCTCCTCAAGGGCTACTTCGACACCATCCCGTACGAGATCGACGAGGCCGGCCGCATCGACGGGCTCTCGCCCTTCGGCACCTTCGCCCGCCTCATCGTCCCGCTGGCCAAACCGGGCCTCGCGGTCGCGGCGTTCTACAGCTTCATCACCGCGTTCGGCGAGGTCGCCTTCGCCTCCACGTTCATGCTCGACGACGAGAAGTACACCTTCGCCGTGGGCCTGCGCAGCTTCGTCAGCGAGCACGACGCGCAGTGGAACTACATGGCGGCGACTGCGGTGTTGATCGCCATTCCGGTGTCCGCGTTCTTCTACCTTGTCCAGAGGAACCTGGTCACCGGCCTCACGGCGGGCGGCACGAAGGGCTGAGCCCGGCCGCTCCGCCCGCCTCCCGCACGCACGCAAACCCCTGACGCAGCAAGGACACCATGAGTCAGCACACTGCCGACACGGCGCAGGCCCCCACGACCTCCGCCTCGACCTCCGTTCCCGCGCAGGCGTCCACCGGCTGGTGGCGCGACGCGGTGATCTACCAGGTCTATCCGCGCAGCTTCGCCGACAGCAACGCCGACGGCATGGGCGACCTCGAAGGCATCCGCGCCCGGCTCCCGCACCTCAAGGACCTCGGCGTGGACGCGGTGTGGCTCAGCCCGTTCTACGCGTCCCCGCAGGCGGACGCCGGCTACGACGTCGCCGACTACCGTGCCGTGGACCCGATGTTCGGCTCCCTCCTCGACGCGGACGCCGTGATCCGCGACGCGCATGGCCTGGACCTGCGCGTCATCGTCGACCTCGTGCCCAACCACTCGTCCGACCAGCACGAGTGGTTCAAGCGGGCCCTCGCCGAAGGCCCCGGATCGCCGCTGCGCGAGCGCTACCACTTCCGGGCCGGCAAGGGCGTCAGCGGTGAACTGCCGCCCAACGACTGGGAGTCCATCTTCGGTGGCCCCGCCTGGACGCGCGTCGCCGACGGCGAGTGGTACCTCCACCTCTTCGCGCCCGAGCAGCCCGACCTCAACTGGGAACACCCCGCCGTCGGCGACGAGTTCCGCTCCATCCTGCGGTTCTGGCTCGACATGGGCGTCGACGGCTTCCGCATCGACGTCGCGCACGGCCTCGTCAAGGCCGAGGGCCTGCCCGACCTCGGCGCCCACGACCAGCTGAGGCTGCTCGGCAACGACGTCATGCCGTTCTTCGACCAGGACGGCGTGCACGACATCTACCGCGCCTGGCGCCTGATCCTCGACGAGTACGCCGGTGAGCGGATCTTCGTCGCCGAGGCGTGGACGCCGACCGTCGAGCGCACCGCGCGCTACGTACGCCCCGACGAGCTGCACCAGGCCTTCAACTTCCAGTATCTGTCCTCCTATTGGGACGCGGCCGAGCTGCGCGACATCATCGACCGCTCGCTCGACTCGATGCGTCCCGTCGGCGCCCCCGCCACCTGGGTCCTGTCCAACCACGACGTCACCCGGCACACCACGCGCTACGCCAACCCGCCCGGCCTCGGCACCCAGCAGCGCGTCGCCGCGGAGCCGGCGCTCGGCCTGCGCCGCGCCCGCGCCGCGACCCTGCTCATGCTGGCGCTGCCCGGCTCCGCTTACGTCTACCAGGGCGAGGAGCTCGGCCTGCCCGACGTCGTCGACCTGCCCGACGAGGTGCGCCAGGACCCGTCGTTCTTCCGCGCGGCCGGGCAGGACGGCTTCCGTGACGGATGCCGGGTGCCGATCCCGTGGACCGTCGACGGGCCCTCGTACGGGTTCGGGGCGGGCGGCTCGTGGCTGCCGCAGCCCGCGGGCTGGGGCGCGCTGAGCGTGGAGGCGCAGACCGGGGTGCCCGGCTCGACCCTGGAGATGTACCGCTCGGCGCTGGCCGTGCGACGCGCGCACCCGGCGCTCGGGGCGGGCGACTCCGTCGAGTGGCTGGCGGCGCCCGAGGGCGTGCTCGCGTTCCGGCGGGAGCCGCGCGGCGACGGCGAGGCGTTCGTCTGCGTCGCGAACACGACGGCCGCCGCGGTGCGCGTGAGCGTGTCGGGCCGGGTCCTGCTGGCCAGCTCGGCCGCCGACGACATCGAGCACGGTGACGGTCACGCTGTCGTACCCGCCGACACGACCGTGTGGTGGACCGTCTGACGTTCTGAACCGCTCTCCCCGGCCCCCGCGCGGCCGGGGAGAGCATCCCCCCACAGCCCCCTGCGATTGGCAGGGACACCTCATCAGCACACCGACGTGCAGGAGGAAACATGGCTATCAGATCGCGGGCGGCCGCGCTCGCCCTCGCGGCCGGCACCCTCATAGGGGCCGCCGGATCCGCCGGGACGGCCCAGGCGGCCCCGCCCGGCACCAAGGACGTCACCGCCGTCCTCTTCGAGTGGCGGTTCGACTCGGTGGCGAAGGAGTGCTCCGCCCGGCTCGGTCCCGCCGGCTACGGATACGTCCAGGTCTCACCGCCCCAGGAGCACATCCAGGGCTCCCAGTGGTGGACCTCGTACCAGCCCGTCAGCTACAAGATCGCGGGGCGGCTCGGGGACCGTACGGCCTTCAAGAACATGGTCGACACCTGCCACGCGGCCGGCGTCAAGGTCGTCGCCGACACCGTGATCAACCACATGGCGGCCGGCTCCGGCACCGGCACCGGCGGCTCCGCGTACTCCAAGTACGACTACCCCGGCACCTACTCGGCCGCCGACATGGACAACTGCACCGCGCAGATCAGCAACTACCAGGACCGCTTCAACGTCCAGGAGTGCGAGCTCGTCGGCCTCGCCGACCTCGACACCGGCGAGGAGTACGTGCGCGGCCGCATCGCCACGTACATGAACGACCTCCTCTCGCTCGGCGTCGACGGGTTCCGGATCGACGCCGCCAAGCACATCGCGGCCGCCGACCTCGCCAACATCAAGTCGCGGCTCAGCAACCCGAACGCCTACTGGAAGCAGGAGGCGATCTACGGCGCCGGTGAGGCGGTCTCGCCCAGCGAGTACCTCGGCACCGGCGACGTCCAGGAGTTCCGCTACGCCCGCGACCTCAAGCGCGTCTTCCAGAACGAGAACCTCGCCTACCTCAAGAACTACGGCGAGGGCTGGGGCTACATGGCCTCCGGGCAGTCCGCCGTCTTCGTCGACAACCACGACACCGAGCGCGGCGGCGACACCCTCAACTACAAGGACGGCGCCGACTACACCCTGGCGAACGTCTTCATGCTGGCCTGGCCCTACGGATCGCCGGACATCAACTCCGGCTACGAATGGACCGACAAGGACGCCGGACCGCCCAACGGCGGCACGGTGAACGCCTGCTGGCAGGACGGCTGGAAGTGCCAGCACGCCTGGCCCGAGATCCAGTCCATGGTCGCCTTCCGCAACGCCACCCGCGGCCAGTCCGTCACCGACTGGTGGGACGACGGCGCCGACGCGATCGCCTTCGGCCGCGGCGGCAAGGGCTACGTCGCGATCAACCACGAGTCCTCCGCGCTCACCCGCACCTACCAGACGTCGCTCGCCGCGGGCACGTACTGCGATGTGCAGAGCAACAAGACGGTGAGCGTGAACGGTTCGGGCCAGTTCACGGCGACGCTCGGGTCGAACACGGCCCTCGCCCTGTACGCCGGCAAGTCCGGCTGCTGACCCGGATCCCTCCCCTCCCCTCCCTTCCTGACCCCCGTTCCGGCTGCCCGGCGCGTCCTCCCCGCTCGCGCCGGGCGGCCCTGTCCGCGCACCCCTTCGTCCCTCCCGCCTCCCCCGCCGCCCTCCCGTCGAGGAGTTCCCGTGATACGCCCCGCCCTGCCGCGAAGAACAGCGGCCGTCCTCGCCGTCGCCCTGTGCGCGGCCCTGGCCCCGGCCCTGCCCCTGGCGGCGGCCGCCGAGAAGCCGCCCGCGCCCCCGTCCGACGCCCGGCTCGCCGCCGCTCCCGCGCGGCACGACCTCACGCGCGAGCAGTTCTACTTCGTCATGCCGGACCGCTTCGCGAACGGCGACACCTCCAACGACCGCGGCGGGCTGACCGGTTCCCGCTCGGCCACCGGCTACGACCCCACGGACAAGGGCTTCTACCAGGGCGGCGACCTCAAGGGCCTGACCGAGCGGCTCGACTACATCAAGGGCCTCGGCACCACCTCCATCTGGCTCGCCCCGATCTTCAAGAACCGGCCCGTCCAGGGCGAGGGCAAGGACGCCTCCGCCGGCTACCACGGCTACTGGATCACCGACTTCACACAGGTCGACCCGCACTTCGGCACCAACGCGGACCTCACGAAGCTGATCGCCCGCGCGCACGCCAAGGGCATGAAGGTCTTCTTCGACGTCATCACCAACCACACCGCCGACACCGTCGACTACGCCGAGAAGGAGTACGGCTACCGCCCCAAGGGCGCCTACCCCTACCTCGACACCCAGGGCCGCCCCTTCGACGACCGGGACGGCATGCGCAAGGTCGACGCCGACTCGTTCCCGTACACCCCGAAGAACACCGGGCAGAAGGTGCCCGCCTGGCTCAACGACCCGGCGATGTACCACAACCGGGGCGACTCCACCTTCGCCGGGGAGAGCGCCGAGTACGGCGACTTCGGCGGGCTCGACGACCTGTGGACCGAGCGGCCCGAGGTCGTCTCCGGCATGGAGAAGATCTACGAGCGGTGGGTGCGGGACTTCGACATCGACGGGTTCCGCATCGACACCGTCAAACACGTCGACCTGGACTTCTGGACCCAGTGGGCCACCGCCCTCGACGCGTACGCGAAGAAGCACGGCAGGCCCGACTTCTTCATGTTCGGCGAGGTGTACTCCGCCGACACCGACGTCACGTCCCCGTACGTCACCCGCGGCCGCCTCGACGCGACCCTCGACTTCCCCTTCCAGGACGCGGCCCGCGCCTACGCCTCCCAGGGCGCCTCCGCCGACCGGCTCGCCAAGGTCTTCGCCGACGACTACAAGTACGCCTCCGGCAAGGCGAACGCGTACGAGCAGGTCACCTTCCTCGGCAACCACGACATGGGCCGCATCGGCTCCTTCCTCAAGGCCGACGACGCGAAGGCGTCCGACGCCGACCTCGTGCGGCGCGACAAGCTCGCCAACGCCGTGATGTTCCTGTCGCGCGGCAACCCCGTCGTCTACTACGGCGACGAGCAGGGCTTCACCGGCTCCGGCGGCGACAAGGACGCCCGGCAGACCATGTTCGCCTCCAAGGTCGACGACTACCTCGACGACGACGAACTGGGCACCGACCGCACCCACGCCGAGGACTCCTACGACACGAGCGCACCGCTCTACAAGGAGATCGCCGCTCTCGGAAAGCTCCGCAAGGACAACCCGGCCCTGGCCGACGGCGTCCAGACCGAGCGCTACGCGAAGGGCTCCGTGTACGCGTTCTCGCGCACGGACGCGAAGACCGGCACCGAGTACGTCGTGGCGCTCAACAATGCCGCCGAGGCCGAGGACGCCACCTTCGCGACCGGCTCGTCCGGCACCCGCTTCGACGGCCTCTACGGCACCGACAAGTCCGTGACCAGCGGCTCCGACAAGAACGTCACCGTCACCGTGCCGGCCGGTTCCGCCGTCGTCTACAAGGCCGCCAAGCCGCTGCCCGCCCCCGCCGCCAAGCCCTCGGTCACCCTCCACGCCCCCGCCGCCGGGGCCACCGGCACCGTGACCCTCCAGGCCGACACCGACGGCGGACAGCTCGACCGCGTCGTCTTCGCCGCCCAGACCGGCAAGGGCGCCTGGCACACCCTCGGCTCCGTCGACCACGCGCCGTACCGGATCACCCAGCACATCCCCGGCACGGTGGCCGCCGGAACAGCCCTGCGGTACAAGGCAGTTGTGGTCGACCGCGCCGGACGCACCGCCGGTGACCTCGCCGCGACGACGGCGGGGCAGGCGCCCGCGCCCGCCGAGCCCAGCGCCGTCGACCGGGCCTACGCCGTCGTGCACTACAAGCGGACCGACGGCGACTACGACGGCTGGCAGCTCAAGTCGCCCTCCGGAACGGGGGACTTCACCGGCCGTGACGCGTACGGCGCCTTCGCCTGGGTGAAGCTCGCCGGCGATGCCGGCTCCGGCAGCCTCACGTACACCGTCGAGAAGAACGGCACCGCCGACGGGCCCCAGCGCACCGTCGACCTCGGTGCGACCGGCGAGGTCTGGGTCGAACAGGGCAAGGACGGCCAGGCCACGACCGCCCCCGACGGCACCTACCCGCCGCAGGACAAGACCAAGGCCGTCCTGCACTACCAGCGCGCCGACGGCGACTACGACGGCTGGGGGCTGCACACCTGGACCGGCGCCAAGAACCCCACCGACTGGTCCAAGCCGCTCGAACCCGTGAAGAAGGACGCGTACGGCGTCACCTTCGAGGTGCCGCTCGCCGACGGCGCGACGTCACTGAGCTACATCCTCCACAAGGGCGACGAGAAGGACCTGCCCACCGACCAGTCCCTCGACCTCACCGCCAACGGCAACGAGGTCTGGCTCCTCGCCGGACAGCCCCGCCCCGTCCTGCCGCAGACCGGCGGAGCGCCCGACCTCGACCTCGCGAAGTCCGAGGCGCAGTGGATCGACCGCGGCACGGTCGCCCTGCCGTCGGACGGCACGGCGGCCCTGTCCGCCCAGCTCGTCTACGCCCAGGACGGCGGCATCACCGTCAAGGACGGAGCACTGAGCAGCGAGGGACGGTGGCTGCGTCTGAACAAGGCCGCCGGCGGCCTCACCGACGCCCAGCTCGCCCGCTTCCCGCAGCTGAAGAAGTACGACGCCTACACCGTCGACCCCCGTGACCGCGACCGGGTCGGCGACGCCCTGAAGAGCCAGCTGATCCTCACCCGCCGCATCGCCAACGGCGCGCTCGTCACCGCAACGGGTGTGCAGACAGCGGGAGTTCTCGACGACCTGTACGCGCAGAAGGCCGCCAAGGCGTCACTCGGACCCGTCTTCACCAAGGACGCGGTCACCCTGTCGGTGTGGGCGCCCACCGCTCAGTCCGTCGCCCTCGACCTCGACGGGCGTGCCGTCGCCATGCGCCGCGACGGAGCGACCGGAGTCTGGTCCGTGAAGGGCCCGCGCTCCTGGCAGGGCAAGCAGTACCGCTACGCCGTGAAGGTGTGGGCGCCCAGCGTCCAGAAGGTCGTCACGAACAAGGTCACCGACCCGTACTCCACCGCCCTCACCGCCGACTCGGAGCGCAGCCTCGTCGTCGACCTCGACGCGAAGAACCTCGCCCCGTCCGGCTGGTCGGCGCTGAAGAAGCCGAAGGCCGTGCCGCTGCGCGACGCGCAGATCCAGGAACTCCACATCCGCGACTTCTCCGTCGGGGACCGCACCGCCAAGCACCCCGGCACCTACCTCGCCTTCACCGACAAGGACAGCAAGGGCAGCGAGCACCTGCGCGAACTCGCGAAGGCCGGCACGTCGTACGTGCACCTCCTGCCCGCGTTCGACATCGCCACGATCCCCGAGAAGAAGTCCGAACAGGCCACTCCTGACTGTGACCTGACCACGTACGGGGCGGCCTCGGAGCGGCAGCAGGAGTGCGTCGCCAAGAGCGCGGCCAAGGACGCCTACAACTGGGGTTACGACCCGTACCACTACACCGTCCCCGAAGGCTCCTACGCGAGCGACCCGGACGGCACCGCACGCACCGTCGAGTTCCGCAAGATGGTCGGGTCCCTGAACGCGGACGGGCTGCGCGTCGTCATGGACGTCGTCTACAACCACACCGCCGCGAGCGGCCAGGCCAAGACGTCCGTGCTCGACCGCATCGTGCCCGGCTACTACCAGCGCCTCCTGGCCGACGGCTCCGTCGCCACCTCCACGTGCTGCGCGAACACCGCCCCCGAGAACGCGATGATGGGCAAGCTCGTCGTCGACTCGATCGTCACCTGGGCCAAGGAGTACAAGGTCGACGGCTTCCGCTTCGACCTGATGGGGCACCACCCCAAGGCCAACATCCTCGCCGTCAGGAAGGCCCTCGACGCGCTCACCGTGGAGAAGGACGGCGTCGACGGGAAGAAGATCATCCTTTACGGGGAGGGCTGGAACTTCGGCGAGGTCGCCGACGACGCCCGCTTCGTGCAGGCCACGCAGAAGAACATGGCGGGCACCGGCATCGCCACCTTCTCCGACCGCGCCCGCGACGCCGTGCGCGGTGGCAGCCCCTTCGACGCCGACCCCGGCGTGCAGGGCTTCGCCTCCGGCCTCTACACCGACCCCAACGCCTCGAAGGCGAACGGCACCGAGGCCGAGCAGAAGGCCCGCCTCCTGCACTACCAGGACCTGATCAAGGTCGGCCTGACGGGGAACCTCGCCGCCTACACCTTCACCGGCAGTGACGGCCGCACGGTCAAGGGCGCGGACGTCGACTACAACGGCGCACCCGCCGGATACGCCGAGGCACCGGGCGACGCCCTCGCCTACGCCGACGCCCACGACAACGAGTCGCTCTACGACGCGCTCACCTACAAACTGCCCGCCTCCACCGCCCCCGCGGACCGCTCGCGCATGCAGGTCCTCGCCCTCGCGACGGCCGCCCTCTCGCAGGGCCCCGCGCTCTCCCAGGCCGGCACCGACCTGCTGCGCTCCAAGTCCCTCGACCGCAACTCCTTCGACAGCGGCGACTGGTTCAACGCCATCCACTGGGACTGCCGTGACGGCAACGGCTTCGGGCGCGGACTCCCGCCGGCCGCCGACAACAAGGACAAGTGGCCCTACGCCACCCCCCTGCTGACCTCGGTGCCCGCCGCGAAGTGCGCGGACATCGAAGGGACGTCCGCCGCGTACCGGGACCTGCTGAAGATCCGCACCACGGAGCCGACGTTCGGCCTCGCGACGGCCGGGCAGGTGCAGGAGAAGCTGTCCTTCCCGCTCTCCGGCAAGGAGGAGACGCCCGGGGTGATCACCATGCGCCTCGGTGACCTCGTCGTCGTCTTCAACGCCACGCCGAAGGCACAGGAACAGCGCGTCGGCGCGGTTGCGGGCACGTCGTACCGGCTGCACCCGGTGCAGGCGGCGGGCGCCGATCCCGTGGTGAAGTCCGCCTCGTACGACGCCGGTTCGGGAACGTTCAAGGTCCCGGCGCGCACGGTGGCGGTGTTCACGCGCTGACGGCAGGGAAAGCCGGACGCCCGGCACGGCAGGGGGACCGCCCCTGCCGTGCCGGGCGTCCGCGTCAGCCGACCCGCTTCTCCATGAGCGTCACCGCGTACTTGCTGCCGCCCGCGCCCGACTTGAACGGCTGCTCGCCCACGACCGTGTAGCCCGCGCGCTCGTAGTAGGCCCGCAGCCGGGGGTTCGTCGACACACAGTCCAGGCGGCACAGGGCGCGGCCCGCGGCGGTGACCCGTTCCTCGGCGTGCGCGAGCAGGGCGCGGCCCGTACCGGCCGGGGCGCCGCGCCGCACCATGAGGCGGTGCACATAGCCGGCGTCGGGCGGCCGGACACCCCACGCGGGCTCGTCGTCCCACCACAGCTCGTACGCGCCGGCCCCGACGCCCCGCGCGTCGTCGGCGAACCACACCTCGCCCTCCTTGATCCGGAGGCGGAAGTGGTCCTCGGTCTTCTCGCCGGGCTGCCACTGGTCGATGCCCTGCTCCACCATCCAGCGCGCCGCCCCGTCGTACAGGGCGACGAGCGCGGCGAGGTCGTCGGGTCCGTCGGATGCCCTGCGGAACGTGAGTCGTTGCGTCATGGAGTCATGATCCCGAGGGTGCGGGAGCGGGCGCGAGCGCGACCAGGCGCCCGATGAGGTCGCCGAACGTCCCGTCGGCCGGCTCGTCGGCCAGGATGTGGCGCAGCAGACCCGCCATCTCCTCGTCGTACGCGGCGCTCACCGCGGCGAGCGCCGCGAAGTCGTGCACGAGCTGCGCCTCCAGCTCGCGGCGCGGGATGCGCCGCCCGTCCAGCCAGATCAGCGCGGTGGACTCGGCGAGCGAGATCCACGAGCGCACCACCAGTTCCAGGCGGGGCGGCGGGTCGGTGACGCCGAGGTGCGTGAGGATCTGCACGTACGCGGCCTGCCGGACCGAGTCGATGAGCGCGTTCGTCGTCGACGAGCCGACGGCGGGGCCGCCCCGCATCAGCGCCGAGAAGCCGGGCCCGTGCTCGTCCACGAAGTCGAAGAACCGCCCCATGACCCGGATGAGCCGGGCTCCGAGCGGACCGTCCTGCGGCTCCTCGAAGCGCTGCGACAGATCGTCCGCCGCACGCCTCAACGCCGCCTCGTACAGGCTGAGTTTGCCCGGGAAGTAGTGGTAGACCAGCGGCCGGGAAATGCCGGCGGCCGCGGCTATCTCGTCGATGGAGACGTCGTCGGGGGAGCGGTGGCTGAACAGTTCGAGTGCGACCCCGATCAACTGCTGCCGCCGCTCCTCGACTCCCATCCTGCGGCGCACCCCGGTTGTCATACGAACACCCTACCGAGCGATTCCGGCGCGTGCGGAACACGTCCGCACGAGCCGGTCACAGGTCGAGCACGAGGCGCTCCCCGCGCGCCCGGGAGACACAGATCAGCATCGAGTCGTCACGCTCCGAATCCGTGAGCAGCTCGTCCCTGTGGTCGATCTCGCCCTCCAGGACCCGCTGTTGGCACGTTCCGCAGAACCCCTGCTCGCAGGAGTACGACACGTTCGGCACCTCGGCGCGCACCGCCGCGAGCACCGAAGTGCCCGCCGGTACGGGGACGGTGCGGCCGCTGCGGCGCAGTTCGACCTCGAACGGCCCGTTCCCGTCGGCCGACGTGTGCGGCGCGAACCGTTCCAGATGCAGCTCGCAGTGGCTCGGAAGCGCCCCCGCCACCGCCTCCATCAGGCCCTCGGGCCCGCAGCAGTAGACCGCGGTGTCCGGCGCCGCATCCGCGAGCAGGCCGGCCAGATCGGGCCGCCCGTCCTCGTCCTCGGCGACGACGCTCACCCTGCCCCGCTCGCCGCCGAGCTTCTCCCCCTCCTCCAGGAACGGCATCGACGCCCGCGTTCGGCCCGCGTACAGCAGCCGCCAGTCGGCGCCCCGGGCTTCGAGGGCCCGCAGCATCGGCAGGATCGGCGTGATGCCGATGCCGCCCGCGACGAACACGTACGACGGGGCGCCGGCGGTGAGGGGGAAGCGGTTGCGCGGCCCGCGCACCTCGACCTCCGACCCCTCCTGGAGCTGCTCGTGCACCTCGCGCGAACCGCCCCTGCCGTCCTCGATGAGCCGCGTCGCGACGGTGTACGACGAGGTGTCCTCGGGGTCGCCGCACAGCGAGTACTGCCGGATCAGGCCCGACGGCAGGACGAGGTCGAGATGCGCGCCCGGCTCCCAGGCGGGCAGGTCCTGCCCCTCCAGGCGCAACTGGACGACACCGTCGGCGACGGACTCGTGCCGGGTGACGAGGAGCCGCAGGGCACGCGCGCGCGGACGCCCCGAGACGGGCTCCTCAAGGGCGGGCATCGGCCACAGCGGGGACGCCTGGATGCGGCGGCGCAGGGCGCGGCGCGCGAGCAGCGCGGAGCCGGTGACGAGCAGGACGGTACGCAGCCGGGGGGTGCGGAGGCGGGGCATGGTCAGACGGCTCCGTTCGTCCGGGCCTGTGCCGCCGTCGCGGCGGGGGAGGAGGCCAGATAGGCGACCGCCTGCGCGGTGCTGCCCTCCTGGGAGGGGTGGTAGGAGCGGCTGAGGTAGCGCGGGATGGACTTCACCATGGCGCCCGTGGAGGGCAGGACGCCCCGCTTCCCGCCCCGGTAGAACTCCTTGAACGACGCCTTGCCGTCGAGCACCGTCGGGTCGTTCTCCATGAAGAAGCGCGCCCCGCGCTGCCACAGGAACATCAGCGCCGAGAACGCGAGCGCCCAGGTCCGCACCCGGCGCCGGTAGCCGCCGTCGACGTGCTCGAACAGCTCGAAGGCGACCGAGCGGTGCTCGACCTCCTCCGCGCCGTGCCAGCGCAGCAGGTCCAGCATCGTGGGGTCCGCGCCCTCGCGGTCCAGCTCGTCCGCGTTGAGCACCCAGTCGCCGAGGAACGCCGTGTAGTGCTCGATCGCGGCGATGAGCGCGACCCGCTCCATCAGCCACCACTCGCGCGCCCGCCCCGGCGGCAGCGTCCGGTCGCCGAGCAGCTTCTCGAAGAACCAGTCGACCTGGGCGGTGTACGGGGTCGGGTCGAGCCCCTGCTCCTTGAGGTGCGGCAGCACCTCGTCGTGGGCCTGCGAGTGCATGGCCTCCTGGCCGATGAACCCGATCACGTCCTCGCGGAGCCGGTCGTCGCGGATGTACGGCAGGACCTGCTTGTAGACGTGCACGAACCACCGCTCTCCGGCGGGCAGCAGGAGATGCAGCACGTTGATCGTGTGCGTGGTGAACGGGTCGTCCGGTATCCAGTGCAGCGGTGTCCTGTCCCAGGAGAAGGAGACTCTGCGTGCCTTGAGCGCGACGCGCTCGTCAGCGACGGGCCGCGGTGCCCGGCTCTGCGTATTAGACATGGCGTCAATGTACTGACGGGTAAGGATTGGGTACACCCCTCGTGCGCCGTTTTCTTTACGGACGTGTCAGCAAGGGTGGTCCGGGGCGCCGCACGTTCAGCGCAGGGCGCCCACCTCGCGGCCCGTCGCCGTGCGGCCGGTCAGCTTCGTCCTGGCTCCCTGCCGGGTGGGCGCGGCCAGGACGTTGTCCGTGGCGCGGGCGCCGCCCGACGACGTGATCGACGTGACCTGCCTGCTCGCGGCGGCCACCACGTACCAGGTGCCGCCCCGCGACTTCCACAGCACGCCCGCGAGGACCAGCGGGTCCCGGCTGCCGCAGGCCGGGGTCCCCTCCGACTTCGCGGCGACCGCCGCCGTCCTCCCGCCGGGCGCCGTGAACAGGGCCAGCGTCCGCGCCCCGCCGCCCCGCCAGGTGTCGGCCCGCGCGCACGCCCAGTCCGCCGCGCCGCTGCCCTCGGGGAGCTGCTGGCGCGCGTACGCCCAGGAGTTGACGGTGCGCACGCCGTGCGAGCGCACGGAGACGAGGGAGCACGCCGAGTGCTGCCAGTCGGCAGCGACCGCCTCGCGCGGCGCGCCGGGGCGTCCCGCGGTGAGATGCGCGGGCACGAGCTCACCGAGGTCGGTCGAGAGCCGCGTGCCGGCGTCGTCCCGCAGCGCGAGCGCGTTCCAGGACGTGCAGTCGCGGGCGAGCGCCGGACTGGCGAACGGTGCCGTCACGCCGTCGGGGGCGCGGCCGAGCGGCATCGGCGCCGCCGACGGTTTCAGCAGATTCCGCACGGCGGCGCCGCGCACCCAGGGCGCCGTCAGATAGCGCACGTTGCCATCGGCCCGGTCCACGACCAGGGCGCCCGCCTCCGGGCCCGTGGCGCCGTCCACCCGCGCGAAGTCGAGCGCGGCGCCGCTCGTGCCGTCCTGCGGCTCCGCGTACCGCACGATGCGCAGCCCGTCGTAGAAGAGCACGATCCGCGCCTGGTCGACCTCGCCCGCGTACAGCAGCTGAGGGGGTCCGGGCGGGGCGCCGGCCTGGGTGCCCGGTGTCGCGGAGACCTGGACGGAGCCCCCGGGCCGGGCCCAGACAGCGAGGGCGCGTCGCAGCAGCGGCCGGTCGCCGGTCAGGGAGCCGCGCGCGGGCCAGACGGAGAAGTCCGTGCGGGCCGACGTCTGCCACGCCGTGGCTGGGATCCTCGTCAACCTGCCCGGATCCAGGGCGGCCAGGCCCGCCGGGTTCTGCGCGTATGAGGGCGCCGCGGCCCCGTCCGGTGCCCAGCCGCCGCCCGGCAGGCCGAGCAGCGCCCCGCACACCAGCGTCGCCGCGGCGGCCGCGATCACGGCCTTCACATGCTGCCTGCGCCGCATCAGGTCCGGCGGTCTGGCCTGCAGCGAACACGGGTCGAACTCGGTCGACTCCAGCAGGGCGAGGGCGTCCTTGCCCGCGGGCAAGGCCACCCCGTCCGCCTCGGCGAGCGCCGCGTCCGGGTCTTCGGCGCCGGCCGCGCCCAGCATGCTCCGTACGGCTGTGTCGTCGAGCCGTTCCAGACCGCGCAGGACGAAGGCGGCGCGGCCGGGGCCGCTGAGCGCGGACAGCCCCTGGTCCAGGGCCAGTTCGTCGGCGCCGCCCGAGCGAGGGAAGAGCCGCAGGCCCCACACCTGGGGGAGCAGCGGCGGCAGCTGGGAGCGCCGCGGCCAGGCCCTGCGCCGCAGCGGGCGGCCCGCGTCGAGCGCGGTGCGCAGGACCCTCAGCCGGACGAAGCCGTAGCCCGGATCGCCGTTGCGCCCCTCGGCGGTGCGGGGCGCGGGGACGGCCACGGCATCGGCCGAGGTACGCGCGCGCGGCAGGGCGCGCTGGGTCAGGGAGTGCGCCGTGAGTACCCGGCGGTTGCGGCCGAGGCTGGGCGGGAGCACCAGATAGGCGAGCCGGACGAGCCGCGGGTAGTGCTCGACGAGAGCGGCCTCGGCCTGCTCCACGTCGACGACCGGACCGGGACGGGGGACGACATCCTGTGACTGCACCTTCGACTGCACGTTCAGCTGAACGAGCGAATCGTCAGATGGTCACTTCACGGTGTCACCCCGGCTCCGGCTCCGGTTCGACCAGCAGGCGGGCGTAATTCGCCATCGACCTCTGGTACCGGGGCAGATGGGGCGCCAGCGCGCCGAGCGCGAGCGACAGGCCCTCGCGGTCCCGGCCCAGGCTGGACAGGCACAACGCCAGCGTGGCGCGCACGGCGTCGTCCAACTCGTCCGAGGGCGCGTCGAGTTCGGGCGTGAGGAGTGCCACACCCTCCTCCGGCCGGCCGATGTTGCGCAGGGAGCTGGAGAGCTGGATCTTCGCTCGGCGGCCCCGGTAGCCGGAAAGGCCGAGCTTCAGTGCCTCCTGGTACAGCGGCACGGCCCGGTCCGAGTGGCCGGTCGAGTCGAAGGCGCATCCGCGCTCGAACGGGCCGATCGGGCTGCCGTCCGGCAGTTCGGCGACGAGGTCGTCGACGACGGCGCGGAAGTCGCCCGCGGTGGACTCGTCGTAGCCGTCGATGCCTGCCCACGCCGCGGCCAGGCGCGCTTCCCAGTCTTCGCTGCTCATCGGGTCACCATGGCACGGATGCGCCCACCCGGCACAGCGGTTTCTCCGAGCCCCCGCGTCACCCGCGCCCCGCGTCACCCGGCCGTCAGCCGCCGCCGGATCCGCTCCACCGCCTCGTCCGGCATCCCGAGCCCCTCGCGCACGTACCGCTCGAAGTCCCCGTACCGCACCACCACCTCGTCCTGCGCGGCATGCAGGTACGACGCCCGTACGCCGATCAGCGCGAGTGCGATCTCCGGGTCGCCGCCCTGCGCGGTGAAACCCTCGACGAGCGGCGCGAAGGCCTCCCGCACCGCCGAGTTGACCGACAGGTACTCCGCCTCCAGGGCCGCCTCGTCCGCGCCGAGGAGCGTCAGGACGACCGTCGTGGCCCAGCCGGTGCGGTCCTTGCCCGCGGTGCAGTGGAAGAGCAGCGGGCCCGTGTCGGGGTCGGCCAGCTCGGTCAGGAGCGTGCGGTAGGCGGCCCGCGCGGAGTTCGTCGAGACGAGGGCGCGATAGGTGTCGGCGAAGAGCGCCTCGGCGCGGCCGCCGCCGAGCTTCTCGTCGGCGAGTGCCGGGTCGGACAGGACGTGCTTGAGCTGCGCGGCGACGGGTGCGGCCCCCGTCTGGGCGATCTTGTCGGCGAGCGCGTCCGCGACCAGGACATGGACGCCGTCGGGGACGTGGTCCGGGTACGAGGCGCGCTCGGCGTTCGTGCGGAAGTCCACGATCGTGCGGATGCCGAGCGCGGAGAACTCCGGATCGGTGGCGGGGTCGAGCCGGTCCAGCTGCCCGGACCGCAGGGCGAGCCCCGGGCGTACGGCGCGGCCGCCGGACAGCGGGATCCCGCCGAGGTCACGGAGGTTGGCGACGGTGGTGGAGGGGATCGCGGGCATGGGCGGGACTCCAGAGGTCGCAGCCGTGACCGGATACACGGCTTTTGTCCCGCCCATTCTGGCCCAGCGCCCCGCCCTACCCGAGCTGCCAGCCGTCGAACTCCACGGTGCCGCGAGCCCCGCCGCCCCCGTTCGTCGCCGTCATGAAGAGCCCCACGTCCTGTGTCGGCGCCGCCCCCGGCACCACCACGGTCGCCACGGTCCGCCAGTTCGCCCCGTCGTCCGTCGAGCACTCACCCGTGTACGCGCCGCCGGACCGCGTCAGCCTCAGCGTCACCGGCGCCTTGATCCCGGTGACGCGCCGGTACGTGTCGAGCGTGCCGTCCCCGTTGCTGTCGTACGACAGCACGACCCCGTTGGACGGTGTCACGGACAGGTTCAGGAACCCCGGGGAGCCCGGCGTCGCCAGTGAGTTGCGGACGACGAGGCCCGCCCGCGCCCACGCGCCCGTGACGGCCTGCGAGGTCACCTTCACCTGTGCCGACGACCCGTCGGTGAAGGCGCTCTCGCGGTACGCCGACCCGAACTCCGCGGTCCCCTTCCACAGGTCGGCACCGGCCCCGTCGATCGCGTACCGGTCGCCCGACTGCCCGAAGACGGCGGCATTGTTGGTGACGGTCCGCCAGGCGCCGTCGAGCGGTCCGGCCTCGAAGAGCGTGCCCGTGTGGACCGACGTCACCCGGTCCTCGCCCTGCGGCCCGTACCGCACGGAGAGCTCGTACGGCAGGGGACGCAGCGGCCGGTCCAGGGGTGTGCCGGGGGCGCTCGCCTGCCAGCGGACCCTGCCCGTGCCCGCGGGCGCGACGCTCGGCAGGGACGTGGGGCCCTCGGGCGCGGCGTCGATGCCCGACAGGGTGAAGTCCACGCGGCCGGTCGCCCGCAGCCCGTTGACGTTGCGGAACACGGCCTCCACGCGCGCGTGTCCGCCGGGAGGGAACGCGGCCGGCTGGGCGGTGACGGTCAACGAGCCCTGGTAGGGCGCCCGCGCGAGCACGTCACGTACGCGCGCGGCCGTCTTGTACGCGTCCCCGACGGGCCGCAGCGGATAGTCCTTGCGCTCCAGGGTCCACCGCTCCTCGAACGCGAACCAGTCGACGGCCGCGGGCGCCGACCCGGTGGCCAGCGCGTCCTCCAGGGCGTCCAGCCACTTCTGCCAGCGCGGCACGTAGAAGTCGGACATCAGGCCGTGCCACTCGCGGTTGGCGTACTCGTGGAGGTTCCCCGGGTCGGAGGTGGCGCGGTCGCCCCACACCGTGATGAGCACCTTCGCCGTGCGCTCGAACTCGGCGCGCTCGCCGTCGCTCGTCGCGAGCCGCCGCGCCTCGCCGATCCACGGCCCGAGCAGGAACGCCGGATGCGTCCCGGTCACGTCGTCGGACAGCCGCATCAGCTTCAGCCACAGCGTCGCCAGGGCCCGGAACGCGTCCCGGTCCTTTCGCGCGTAGGCGGCCCGCAGCTGCGGCAGGAGCTGCCGCGAGCGGTGAGCGAGCGCCTGCCGCGCCACGTCCACCAGGTCGTACTTGTACGCGGCGGAGCCCCGCAGCCCGCCGGCCACGCCGAGCAGCCCGCTCAGGGCCGCGTCGAAGCGCCCGGGATCGTAGGCGAGGGCGTGGGGCGCGTACTCGGCGGCCCGGTTCGCGGCCAGGTCGGGCCGGGCGCAGAACAGCGAGTCGTGCGCGTCGCTGCGCTCCACCGCATGGTGCTGGTACGCGGTGTCGTGCAGGGCGCTCCAGGCGGCCCGCGCGTGCGCGTCCTGGCCCCCGTAACGGAAGTCGGCGTACCCGGAGAACCAGGCCGCCCGGTCCACCTCGCTCCCGGTCCAGGCGAGTTCGGAGAACAGCTCGAAGGCCGCCGGGTCGCGGTCGGTGCCCTCCGGCATGAAGGCGGTGCCGGTGAGCGCGCTGCCCGCCTTGTCGCGCCACGCGAAGAACTTCTCGTTCCAGATGTGGGCGCGGGCGCCGAGGGTGGTCCGGCCACCGAAGTTCGGGATCGTGCCGAAGGCGTACGGTGTGCCGCCCCAGTCCTTCTCGCGGTCGGTGACGGCCGCGAAGCGGTCGGAGACGCCGTCGACGATCAGCATGCGCTTCTTGTCGATCGCGTCGATGAGCGCGGGCAGCGGGTTGGCCTCCCAGCCGAGAATCACCCACGTGGCTCCGGGATGCGCCTTCTGGAGGGCTTTCTCCACGCCGCGGGCCGCGTCCGGCACGGGCACGTCACCGGCGGTGCCGCCCTCGTGCAGCAGGTCCATCTTGAAGTGCCCGGCCGCGCCGAACAGGTCCCGCTGATGCCGGTAGAACGAGGCGGCCACGTCGGCGAAGGACCGGGTGCGCGGGTCGAGCCAGTCGGGCCGGTCGAAGCCGTGCCAGGTGCCCTGCGGCACCACGTGCGCGTCGCCGCCGTTGCGTTCCACGAAGCCGTGGGGGACATGCCCGTAGTAGCCGGGGAACACGGGCGACATACCGAGCTCGCGCAGCCTGCCGGTGATCTTCCGGCCCAGCTCCACGCGCTTCGCGACGAGTTCGGGCGAGAGCGGTCCGCCGTACCCCGACAGGTTCTGCAGGAGCCACCACGGCTGGTGCGTGGGCGCCGGCAGCCAGGCGCGCGACTCCGCGTCGCTGTACCCGAAGTCCTTCAGGACGCGTTCGTACACGGCCTCCGTGCCCGCGATGACGAGGACCTCGTTGCAGCCGTGCAGCGCGAGGACGTCGATCATCCGCTCCCAGTACGGCCAGTCGGCGTACGGCGCGGTGTAGCCGTCGTTCGTGTCGTTGAGCGCGAACCGGTGGGGGAGCGTGGTGGATCTCTCCAGTGGGCGCGGGGGCGCAGGCAGCGTCTTCGGCAGGTCGAGCTGGCTGCCGTTCCACGCGATGTGCGCTCCGCAGACGTACTTGAGATACCAGTGAACTCCGGTGAGCAGCACGGCCGGTGTCGTACCGGACACCGCGATCCTTCCCCGGGTGCCGGTCACCCGGAACCGGTCGCCGCCCTGCGGGGAGAGGAGTTTGAGGCTGAACTGGTCCGCGTGTCCGGGGAGCAGCCTGTTGAGTGCGGAGCGTACGGGAGCCGTATCGAAGGCAGGGCCCTCGGCGGCGTGAGCCGTGACGGGGAACCCCGCGGCGGCTCCCAGGCCGATGGCGCCGGCGGTGCCGAGGACGGAACGTCGCGACGGTGCGGTCATAGGTGTGCCCCCTGCGTCGGATGATGCGGCGCACGCTAACCCTGTGACCCCCCTCGCTCAACGGTGTGTACGGAGCCGGCGAGTTCGTGTCGCCGCACGGGACGGAAGGAAACGATGGGAATGACGCGACGCATGCGGCGCATATGGGTGACGGGAGCGACGGTCTCGCTGGCGGTCCTGACCGGCTGCGGATCGCACGGCGACACCGTGCCGAAGACCGCGACCGGCAGCCTGGAACAGCTCGCGGCCAGGGCGAAATGCAGGCCCGACATCCAGACGGACGCCGACGAGCTGCGCCAGGCCACCTGCGGCGACGGCGCCGACCGCTACATCCTCGCGACCTTCGCCACCGACCGCGGCCAGGCCGAGTGGCTCGACCAGGCCGACGACTACGGCGGCACCTATCTGATCGGCCGCCGCTGGATCGCGGTCGGCGACGACAAGGCGGTCACAGCGCTGCGCGGTCGGCTCGGCGGGACCGTGGAGAAGTCCTCCTCGCACCACTCGGGGAGTAGCGGTGGCGGGGGTCACGAGGAGGACGGGCACTCCGGGCACAACGGTCACCGCGCGAGCTGACCGCGCAGCAGTCGACGGGGGGTCAGGCCGTCAGGTACAGCGCTGACCCCGGTTGATGCAGCTCGCGACGCGCTTCATCAGGCCGTCGTCGAAGACGTTGATGAAGTCGCCGTGGTCGGTCAGGGGCTTGTGCAGCTGCTCGGGGAACGAGTCGACGGCGAAGCCGGGGCCGGGCGGGACGTCGTACACGATGCGCTGCTGCAGCTGCGGGATCGCCTGGAAGCCCTGCGGGCAGGCCCCGGTGGCGGGGTCGGCGAAGGAGACGTGCGTACGGTGGTTGGCGCTGTCGGTGTTGCGTCCGTCCCAGCAGCTCTGGAACTTGAACGACCGTACGACCTTGCTGCCTTCGGGGCAGATCGGGTACTTGTCCTTCAGCTGGCGGTCCTCGAAGCCGGTGCAGCTCCAGGACGCGTTCGCGTTCGCGTCGCCGTTGGTGAAGGCCTTGGCGTCACCTGTGATGATGCGCAGGAACCGCGGCATGGCGACGACCTTGCCGGCCGGGTTTCCGACGAACTTCAGCGTGACCGAGGCAGGGGTCTGGATCTCGCCGACATTCTGGTCCTTGCCGCCGCCGTCGGCCTGCGCGTCGTTCTCGTCCTTTCCGTTCTGGAGGCGCAGAACAGGCCAGTAATAGGTCGACTTGTCGCCCTGATTGCGGCAGCTCGTGTCGCCATTCGCAAGGTCGTCGTCACTGGCGAAAGCGTCGTTCGCCTGATTTCCCACGTAGTCGTGCATATGGTGCGCGCCATTGCTCACACCGGGCGCCACGATGACGTTGTCGGGATTGAACTTGCCGTTCTCGTTGCGCCCGCATTTCGTGGTGAACGTGCCGCGGGAGGCGGCGCGCTGGTTGCGTGGCGTCCTGACGTTGGGCTGGACGGAGTTGATGTCGACGAAGTCGGAGGCGTCGGGGCCGTTGCCGTTCTGCTGACCGCCGCCCCCTTGCTGGCCGCCGTCGCCCTGCTGACCGCCGTCGCCCTGCTGGCCGCCGTCGCCCTGCTGGCCTCCGTCCGCGGGGGCGGACGGCGCGGCCGAGCCCGCCGGTGGGCTGCCGTCGGTGCCGGCCGACCTGGCCGTGCAGGCCGCGAGGTCCTTCATGCCCTGCGGCGCCGTACCGCCCGCCCGGCTGATCTCCAGGCCGATCCTGTCGATCAGGGTCGAACGCCGTTCCTTCAACGGCTGCAGAATGCTGTTCTGCACGAAGGCGGGGTCCCGCGCCGCAGCGTCCCGCGAGGCCGCGAGGCGCTGGTACGACTCGGTGATCTGGCTGTCCATCGTGGCCAGTTCGCCGTCGACCTCCGACCGCGCGGCGTCCGGTACGTCGGACAGCCCGTTGCCCACGTCGGGGCAGTCGATCGTGGCGACCTGCTGCTGTTGCTGCTGCGCTCCGTCGCCGCGCTGCGCCGGGTTCTCCTCGTGGGCGGACGCGTAGACGTTCACCGCGACCAGCCCTCCTCCACCCAGGAGCAGTGCGGCCGACGCGACCGTCATGCGCGTCGCGAGTGACGAGCGCCGTTTTCGTGATGTGCGTCCCATGGGGCTACGTACGCAACACGAGGGCCCCTTGTTCAAGGAGAGCACCGGTGATTTCCCGAAGGATTCTCAACGGCCCTGATCCAGATAGGCGATGACGGCGAGAACGCGCCGGTTGTCGTCGTCCGACACCGGAAGTCCCAGCTTCAGAAAGATATTGGAGGTGTGTTTCGCGATCGCCCTTTCCGTGACGACGAGTTGACCCGCGATGGCCGCATTCGACCGGCCCTGCGCCATGAGTTCCAGAACCTCCGTTTCGCGCGGTGTCAGGCCGCCGAGCGGTGCCTCCGCGGCCCGCCGCGAAAGGAGCTGCTGGATCACCTGGGGGTCCATCGCGGTGCCGCCCGCGGCGACCCGGCGCACCGCGTCGATGAACTGGTCCGCGTCGAACACCCGGTCCTTCAGCAGATAACCGATCCCGCCGTTCCCGTCGGCGAGCAACTCGCGCGCGTACAACTGCTCCACGTGCTGCGACAGGACCAGGACCGGCAGCCCGGGCCGCGCCCGCCGCGCGGCGAGCGCGCACTGCAGCCCCTCGTCCGTGTGCGAGGGCGGCAGCCGTACGTCGACGACGGCGACGTCGGGCTCCGACTCGGCGAACGCCTTCGTCAGTTCGGGGCCGCTCTCGACGGCCGCGACGACCTCGAAGTCGTACGCCTCCAGCATCCGCACCAGGCCGTCGCGGAGCAGGAAGAGATCTTCGGCTAGGACAACGCGCAAGGAATCTCCATCGTCACCATGGTCGGACCGCCCGCGGGGGAGCTGACGGCGAGGACGCCGTCGAATGTACCGAGCCGGCGCTCGATCCCGCTCAGGCCCGACCCCGCCCCGACGCTCGCGCCACCCTTCCCGTTGTCGGTGACGGCGATGCGCAGCATGCCCGTCGCCCCGGTGTGGTGCACGTCGACCCAGACGCGGTCGGCCCCCGAGTGCTTGACGGCGTTCGTGAGGACCTCGCTGACGGCGAAGTACGCCGCCGACTCGACGGGCGCCTCGGCGCGGCCCGCCAGGTCCACGTCGACGTCGGTGGTGACCGGCAGCCGCAGCGCGAGCGCCTTCACCGCGTCGCCGAGGCCGCGCTCGGCGAGGACCGGCGGATGGATACCGCGGACCAGGTCACGCAGCTCGGTGAGGGCGTCGGCCGAGGACTTCCGGGCCTGTGCGAGCAGCTCCTTGGCCTTCTGCGGGTTCTTCTCGACCAGCGCCTCGATCGTGCCGAGGTCCATGCCCATGGCCACGAGGCGGGCCTGCGCGCCGTCGTGCAGGTCGCGCTCGATGCGGCGCAGCTCCGCGGCGGAGGTGTCGACCGCGTCGCGCCGCGTCTGCGTCAACACCTCGACACGGGCGGCCAGTTCGCCCTCGTCCGGGGTGAGGATCGCGCGGGTCAGCTGGAAGTGGGCGCGCAGCAGGAGCGGGGCCGAGAAGTAGCCGGCCACCAGGATCGCGGTGGCGAGACCGGCCGCCACCAGCGCGGAACCCTGACCACTGATGGGCACGAACCCGTACCACCAGCCGACATACGTGCCGTCCGTGAAGACCCGCCACAGGCCGGCCGCGAGGGCGTACCCCTCCAGCGGATAGACGATGACCGCGGCCGGCAGGAGCGCCGTCACGAACCCGGCCGTCATGTCGACGAGGAGCCACAGCAGGTCCCGCCAGGTCGCCGGGTCGCCGAGCATCAGGCGGCAGCGCTCCGCCTGCCCGACGAGCCCGGTCCGCGCATCGGCGGGGAAGGGCCGGTACAGCGCCGGGACGCGGATCCCGTACCACTCGGAAGCGAGGACGCGCCGCCGGTTCGCCCAGGACCTGACAAGGGAGAGCACCGCGGGCGTGGTGAGGACACCGACACCCAGGACGATGAACACGGTCGAGAGGACGGACAGGACGAAGAGGGTGAGCGACCCGGCGAACCCCACCACCGCCAGCACGAGGCCTCGGGCCCCCGCCACCAGGGCGCGGCGCGCCCGCCCGCCGTCCGCACCCGACGCGTCCATCCCGCTCTCCGTCCACCGCCCGACCCGTACGCCCCCAAGTCTCCCCGGCCGGGGCCGTACGGGACATGGGGCCGGGCACCCGACCGGGGGTGTATCTGGCACCACCCTCAGGCACCTCGGAGCTGGGGCCTCAGGCCCAGCCCTCAAACCCCAGCCCTCAGCCCTCAAACCCCAGCCCTCAGCCCTCGGACCCCAGCCCTCAGCCCTCAGGCCCCAGCCTTCAGGCCTCAGGCCCCAGCCTTCAGGCCTTCAGGGGCCTCAGGCCCCAGCCCTCAGGTCTCCAGTACCTTGGCCTCCGTCGCCGGGTCGAGGCCGAGCACCGGGCGGTCCGGGCGCTGGGGTGCCGTCCCGCCGATGGACTGCAGCCAGGCCCAGGTGTCGGCGACGGTCTCCTCGACGGGCCGGCACCGCAGCCCGGCCGCGACCGCCTTCGCCACGTCGGCGCTGTGCAGCGCGGCATGCATGTCACCGCCCGGCGGCACCCACACCGGCAGCTGCATCCACGGCTCGATCCCGGCCGCGGTGATCACCTCGGGAGCGGTCCAGCGCAGGTCGGCGTCACCCCCGGTGACCTGGACGCAGGCGTCGAGCAGCCGTCCCATGCTGGTGTGCCCGGAGGGGCTGATCAGGGTGTACGGGCCGCTCAGCCCGGCCTGCGCCGCGTCGAGGACCCAGGTGGCGAGGTCGCGCACGTCGATGTACTGGAGCGGCAGTTCGCGGGGGCCGGGGGCGAGCACGGGGCCGCCCCGCGCCATCCGGGCCAACCACCACGGGAGCCGGCCGATGTTCTCGTGCGGGCCGAGGATCAGACCGCACCGCACCAGCAGGGAGCGGTCCGCTCCGAACGCGTCGACCGCCGCGAGCTCACCGCCCCGCTTGTCCCGCGCGTAGTCCGTCCGCTCCGCGTCGGGCGAGGCGCCGGCGACGAGCGGCGCGTCCTCGGTGTAGCCGGGCGGGGGCGCCCACTCGTACACGGACGAGGTCGACACGTATATGTAGCGGCCCGCACGGCCCGCGAGCAGCCGGGCGGAGTCGCGGACCACGCGGGGCGCCGCGGCCCAGGTGTCGACGACGACGTCCCACTCGTCCTCGCTCTGCGCGAGCGCGGCGAGCCCGCCGTCCGCGGTGCGGTCCCCGTGCAGGGACCGCACCCCTTCGGGCGCCGCGTGCCGCCCGCGATGGAACACCGTCACGTCCCAGGACCGGGCGACCGCGGCCTCCACCACGGCGCGCCCCACGAATTCCGAACCACCGAGCACCAGAAGTCTCATGCCGGTGACTCTGCCCGCTCCCGGCGCGTCAGGGAATCGGTTTCTGCCCGTGGGAGAACGAATCCCGCCGGGGGGAGGCCGGAAGGGCGGGAGAGGCCGGCGGACGCCACCTGCGCCGCCCGTCGGTCACCGCCCGTCGGTCACCGTGTCGACGGCGGGGCGTACTTGTACCCCACCCGCCGCACCGTCTGGATCACCTGACGGTGCTCGGCTCCGAGCTTGCGCCGCAGCCGCGCGACATGGACGTCGACCGTCCGTCCGTCGCCCACGTGCCCGTAGCCCCACACGGTGGTCACGAGCTGGTCGCGGGTGTGCACCCGGTGCGGATGCGCGACGAGGTGCGCGAGCAGCTCGAACTCCAGGTACGTCAGGTCGAGTTGGCGCCCGTCGACCCATGCGGTGCGCTGCACGCCGTCGATGCCGACGAGGGCGTCGGTGTCGCTGCCGGCGCCGGTACCGCTGTTCTGCGACGCCGCTTCGGGCCGAGGGCCGGGCTCGTCGGGCACCGGGAGCAGCGGCTGCTGGTCCGCGGGCACGAGCACCAGGTAGCCGATCATCGGCGGCCGGCCGGGGAGCGTGGGCAGGGTGTGCGGGGGAGCGGGCAGCCAGGTCGCGCCCGGCGGCAGGAAGTCCGCGACGTCGTTCCCCAAGCTCTCAACTGCGTTCGAGCGGGGGAGGCCCCAGTCCTCGTCCCGGTCGACGGCGCGCAGGCGGTGGCGGCCGGTGACGGCGGGGGAGGGGGCGGCGGTCACGGAGGAAGCGGTGGAGAAGGAACGGGTGTTCGCCATGAGTGGTCAACTCTTTCGCGCGAGGAGTCATCGAGATCGTCGAGAACTGCGAGGTCGCAGAAGGACCTACGTCGTGCGCGCGGGCCGAACGCCGGGGTGAGTCGGTTTTAGAGGGCCTGCGCGTTCTCCGCGCGGCAACACACCCGGTCGAAGTCGTGGTGCTGACGGGAAGGCCAGAAGGGCTCGAGGTCGTGACGACCCGTCGCGGTGTTCTGGAAGCTGGCCATGGCCCCATTGAAGCAGACAGGTTCGCGGCGCAGGACCCCCCTCTCACGGGTCGGACGGCACCTTGGCGTGAACTTGACGTTCCGCGCGGCTCTCCGCACAGGCAGCGCGAAGGGCGCCCACCGGACCGGTGGGCGCCCTTCGGGAATCAGGAGCCGGGGATCAGACCTGGCCGGCCTTCTCCAGAGCGCTGCAGCAGGTGTCGACGATCAGGCGCGTCACGACATACGGGTCGACGTTCGCGTTCGGACGGCGGTCCTCGATGTAGCCCTTGCCGTCCTTCTCGACCTGCCATGGGATGCGGACCGAGGCACCGCGGTCGGAGACGCCGTAGCTGTACTCGTTCCACGGGGCGGTCTCGTGCAGACCCGTCAGACGGTCGTCGATGCCCGCGCCGTAGTTCTTGACGTGGTCCATCGGCTTCGAGCCCTCGCCGAGCGACTCGCACGCGGTGATGATCGCGTCGTAGCCCTCGCGCATCGCCTTCGTGGAGAAGTTGGTGTGCGCGCCCGCGCCGTTCCAGTCGCCCTTGACCGGCTTCGGGTCGAGGGTCGCGGAGATGTTGAAGTCCTCGGCGGTGCGGTACAGCAGCCAGCGGGCCACCCACAGCTGGTCGGAGACCTCGAGCGGGGCGAGCGGACCGACCTGGAACTCCCACTGGCCGGGCATGACCTCGGCGTTGATGCCGGAGATCCCGAGACCCGCCTTGAGGCAGTTGTCCAGGTGCGCCTCGACGACGTCACGGCCGAAGATCTCGTCCGCGCCCACGCCGCAGTAGTAGCCGCCCTGCGCGGCCGGGAAGCCGCCCACGGGGAAGCCGAGCGGGCGCTCGCCCTCGAAGAACGTGTACTCCTGCTCGATGCCGAAGATCGACTCCTGCGCGGCGAACTGCTCCGCGACCTCGGCGAGCGCGGCACGCGTGTTGGACTCGTGCGGCGTCATGTCGATGTTCAGGACCTCGCACAGGACGAGGATGTCGCCGCCGCCGCGGATCGGGTCCGGGTAGGAGGCGACGGGGCGCAGTACGCGGTCGGAGGCGTGACCCTTGGCCTGGCTGGTGCTCGAACCGTCGAAGCCCCAGATCGGCAGCTCTTCGAGCGCCGGCGCGGAACCCGCGATTATCTTCGTCTTCGAACGGAGCTTGGCCGTCGGCTGGGTGCCGTCGATCCAGATGTACTCAGCCTTGAACGTCACGGGGCCACATCCTTCGGGTGGGTCTGTACGGCGCGGTCATGTGCGGGTGCGGCGCCTCTGTGTGCTGCTCCGCAGACTGTCAACAGGCGATTTCCCGTCCGTTGCCCGTATGTGAACCCCGTGTTACCCGGACCCCTTTGTGGCGGGAGTCACGTTTCGCCGGACCGCCCCGGCCCGCGCACGTCATGGGGGCACGCGCGCGGGCCGGGGCCGAAGGCCTGTGGGGTCAGCCCACCTTCTCTATGCGTGCGTTGCGGATGAGGAATTTGCCCGGTTCGCGGACCTGCTCGAACGCCGCGTCGTTCAGCAGGACGCAGCTTCCGGAGACGGAGGTGACCTCGACGGATGTGGACTTGCCGTTGTCCAGGTTGGTGACCTTGAGCTTCGTTCCCGCCGGGAACTGCCCACTGGACGCGGCGGGCGCGCCGCCCTCACCGGACAGCGTCACGGTCGAACCGGCACAGACCTGCTCACCGGCGGCGTCCCCTCCGGCGCCACCGGCGGCGTCAGTGGGGTCGGGCTCGGCGGTGACCGTGTCCGGCGGCGCAGCCGTCACGGTCTCCATGCCGCCGGCCGCGTCATCGGCTCCGTCCCCGGCCTGCGCTCCGGCTCCCGCCGCGCCATCAGCACCGGATCCGGCCTGCGCACCGGCTCCGTCCCCGGCCTCGCAGCCGGACGCCGCCTCCTTGCGCCGGATCTCGGCGATGACCGCTTCCCGGTTGGCGATGCGGGCCTCGGACTGCGCGTCCGGGGCGGCCCGCTGCCCGTCGATGAACTTCTGGTTGTTGGCGATCGCGGTCTCCAGGCCCTGGCAGACCTGGGCGTTCTGCGCGACCGGCGCCGCATTGCCCGTGCTCGCGAGCGCGAACGCCGTGCCACCGGCGACGAGGGCCGCGCTCACCGCGAGCGCGGCCTTCTTCCGGGGGCCCATCCTTCTCCTGCGGGACATGTCCGCCTCCTGTCGTCGTTACGAACGTCGGTGCGCGCACCGTTACGTACGGGTGACTGGAGGGTGGAACTCAACTGCCCCACGAGGAGCTCAAGTAACGTACGTCACACGAGAGTTGAGCCCGAAGGCAGGACGGGTCCGTCGCGGCTCAGTTACGTCCGAGCGCGTCCCGGACCGCGTCCTCGCTGCGCGCCACCACGGCCGTACCGTCCTCCGCCGTGATGATGGGCCGCTGGATGAGCTTCGGGTGTGCGGACAGCGCCGCGATCCACCGGTCGCGCGAACCCGCGTCCCGCGCCCAGTCCTTCAGGCCGAGCTCCTTCGCGTCGGCCTCCTGCGTCCGCGTGATGTCCCACGGCTCGAGCCCGAGCCGCTCCAGAACGGCGCGGATGTCGTCCTCGGACGGCACGTCCTCCAGGTAGCGCCGCACCGTGTAGTCGGCGCCTTCCGCATCGAGCAGGGAGAGCGCGCTGCGGCACTTCGAACAGGCGGGGTTGATCCAGATTTCCATGGGGTCGAATGGTACGGGAAAGGCCCTGTGGCCAGCGGCTATTGTCAGTGCCCGGCAGTAGAATTGAAGCAGTGTTCGAGGGAGCGTCCGGGGCCGCGGAGGGCCTCGGAAGGTCTCCCTCCCGCGACAGGAGGATGTCTGTGCCCGCTGCCGCACCGATGCTGATCGACCTGCCCGGCAAGCCACTCGAAAAGAAGGCCCTGCCCGCGGGACGGCCGCGTGACTGGTACATCACGCACAACCGTCGCCTCAAGGCCATGCGCCTCGCGATCGCCCTGCTCGACTCGGGCGTCTACCTTCCGAACCAGGCCCAGAACCGCACGATACGGAGCACGGCGGAGCGCGTCGGGATCCATCCGCCGTCGGACATCACCTGCCACATGGTGCGCGCGCTGATGCGCTACAGCCGCTGACCGCCAGGTGCGCCGCCCACCCGTTGGTCTTTCGACGGGCGGGCGGCGCACGGCAGTTCCCTCACTTCTTCGCCGGAGCCGGTCCCGCCAGCTCCTTCTCCAGAGGCGTACGGAAGCGGGGCGTGACCCGCGCCCCGCCCACCCACTCCTGGAGGCGCGCGGCCTCCGCCTCGACGGCGGCCGCGGCCTCCCGGCCCACGTCCGCGAGCAGCCGCCACCGGACGACGCCGTCCTTGCTCTGAGCCCATCCGCCGGCGATCCGCCCGTCCCACCACACGGTGGGCCCGATGTTGCCCGCCCCGTCGAAGAGCGGCGCCCGCAGCTCCGGCGGCAGATACCAGTCGCGCTGCTGCCAGCCCATCGCGCTCGGGTCGAGCCCCGGGAGCAGGGCCGCCCACGGCTCGGCGTCGGTGGTGACCGGCTCGACGGCGCCGGGGAGCACGAACCCGGCCCCCTCGTCCAGCTCCACCTCGACCGCCCCGACCGCCGCGAGCGCCCTGCGTACGTCGGTGACCTTCCACCCCGTCCACCACTTGAGGTCGGCTTCCGTGGCCGGACCGCACGAGCCGAGCCAGTGCCGCAGGAGTTCCGACTGGGCCTCGGCCACGGGGAGTTCGGGACGCTCGGGCGCGAGCGCCCACCTGAACTGGCTGGACGTCCACGATCCGCGGGGCCGCCCGCGCACGACGCGCCCCTCCATGCCGAGCACACGCAGCAGCCGCGTCGAGATCGACTGCCACGCCTCGTACTTCTTCCCCGGCGCGTACAGCAGCTGCGTACGCAACCGGGGCTCGTCCTCGGCGAGTTCGGCCGCGGTCGCCTCGCCACGCGCCCCGATCGCCGCCAGGGTGCCCGCCTCGACGTCCGCGAGCCACGCCGCGTCGTGCTCGCTGCCCGCCTCCAGATGCCTGACGAAGGAGGCGCGCTCCCGCGCGGCGACCGCCACACCCGTCGACGCGTGCACCACGGCCGTGAGCGCGGCGGGGAACACGAACACCGTGTGCCGCATGCCGTGCATGCGCACCAGGGAGCGGTCCGTATACAGGGCGCGCTCGACATCGGCGACCGTCTTCGACGGGTCCCTGAGGCGCGCGCCCACCGCCAGGTACACGGTGGCCGGGTCCGTGCCGTGCAGCGCCACGAGCGACCCGGCGACCTCCTCGGCGGACCCCGCCCGCGCGGCGGGCGCGAGCCGCTGCCCGGCCGCGAGTCTGGCCCGCCGCTCCGGCGCCCCGATGTGCCGCCGCCCACCACTCACGAGGTCCTCCCAGGACTGTTCGCCGACCGTGCCCCCATCCTGCCCGGGCCCGGGCGCATTCACCTGTTTGCCGTACCCGGCATGCCGCCCGGGCCCCGGCCGCCTTGACTGAGGTGAGGGGTGAGCGGAACTGGCAGCGGGAGGCATGATGTCGGGACGTGGCATACGGGGAGCGGCAGCCGGACCGCTCATGGCGGCGGTGCTGCTCGTGGCGGCCGGGTGCTCGGACAGCGACACCAGCCCCTCCGACGCGGTGTCCAAGGCCGCGTCCGCGGCGTCCCGGGGCGGTGACGTCGTCGCGTCGGCCACGGCGAAGGCCAAGGAAGAACTGGACCGCGTCAAGGGCGGCGTGAACGCCAAGGGCGACATCGCGCTCGGCGGCGTGACCAAGGACGGCGACCGGCTGACGGTCCCCGTCACCGCCACCAACAGCTCCGGATCCCAGGCCTCGTACGCGGTACAGGTCAACTTCCGCGACAGCGGCGGCAATCTTCTCGACACGGTCGTGGTCACGCTCGACGACGTGGACAAGGGCAAGTCCAAGAAAGCGACGGCCCGCAGCAACCGCAACCTCACCGGAGACGTGAGAGCGGACGTCGGCCGAGCGCTGCGGCACTAGCCGTGACCGGCTTCGCAGGCCACGTGGACGGTGCGGCATGACCACTCCCCAGGCCAGGGCCGACGCCGGCAGGGCGGCCCGCAAACGCGCCTCACGCTCCTCGCACGGTGCGTGGATCCCCGCCGCCGACCGCGCCGACCCCATCGTCGTACTGGAACAGCAGGCGGCCGACCGCGTCGCCGAACTGCTGCCCATCCGGTACGGACGGATGGCGGCCTCCCCGTTCGCGTTCCTGCGCGGCGCCGCCGCCGTCATGACCGGTGACCTGGCCATCCAGCGCGCCACCGGCCTCACGGTCCAACTATGCGGCGACGCACACCTGTTGAACTTCGGCCTGTTCGCGTCCCCGGAACGGTCCCTGCTCTTCGACGTCAACGACTTCGACGAGACCAGCCCGGGCCCCTTCGAATGGGACGTGAAACGGCTGGCCGCGAGCGTGGCCGTCGCCGCCCGCGACAACGGGCACACCGACACCCAGGCCCTCAAGTCGGCCCGTGCCGCCGTGGCCGCGTACCGCACGACGATGCGCCGCCTCGCCGGGATGGGCGAACTCGCCGTCTGGTACGAGCACATCGACGCGCACGAGCTGCTGCCCCTCATCCGCTCCGGCCGCAACCGCCGCCGCGTCCGGGCGACCCTCGCCCAGGCCACCCGCCGCACCAGCCTCCACGCGCTCGGCAAACTCACCGAGGTCGTCGACGGGCGCCGCCGCATCATCAACGATCCGCCGCTCCTCGAACGGGCGAGCACTCCCGACGCGGCCACGGTGCGCAAACTGTTCGGCGACTACCGCTCCACCCTCGCCGAGGAACGCCGCCGCCTCCTCGACCGCTACCACTTCGTCGATGCCGCCCGCAAGGTCGTCGGCGTCGGCAGCGTCGGCACCCGCTGCTTCATCGTGCTGCTCGAAGGGCGCGACGCCGACGACCCCCTGTTCCTCCAGATCAAGGAGGCCACCCGGTCCGTCATCGAGGAACACCTGCCGCACGGCCCCTACGTCCACCCGGGCCACCGCGTCGTCGCCGGCCAGCGCCTGCTCCAGGCCACCGGTGACATCTTCCTCGGCTGGATGACCGGCCCCCAGGGCCGCGCCTTCTACTGGCGTCAGCTGCGCGACATGAAGGGCTCCGCCGACGTCGACGGCATGGGCCCGGACGAACTGCGCTTCTACGCCGAACTGTGCGGCAACACCCTGGCCCGCGCTCACGCCCGCTCCGGCGACCGCATCGCCATCTCCGGCTACCTCGGCCGCGCCGACACCTTCGACCGCGCCGTGGCCGACTTCGCGCTGCGCTACATCGAACAGAACGCCACCGACCACACGGCCCTGCGCAGGGCGGCGTCGGAGGGCCTGATCACGCTGGCGCCGGGCGTCTGAGAACACCGGTACGGCCGCCCCCGGACGGGAACGGCCGTACCCACAGCTCCGTACGGATGTCTCAGGCCTTCGGGGCCTCCTGCGCCGCCGCGCCGGCCCGGGCCGCTTCCAGGGCCGCCCGCAGGTGCTCCTCCTCCTCGTTGCTCAGCGAGGTCTGGACGAGCTGACCGCCGAACGTCGCGATCTCGGGGATGACCTTGTCCGGGGAGGCCTGCTTCACCAGGACGAACAGCGCGGCTGCACCGGGCTGCAGGTTCTGGCTCAGGTCCTTCATGAAGCCGTCGTTGATGCCGGTGTCGGTCGCGGCACCACCGGCGGCCCCGGCCGCGGCACCGACGGCCGCGCCGAGCAGCGGCACCAGGAAGAGCAGCCCGATGACACCGCCCCACAGCGCCCCGCCGGCCGCACCCGTCGCCGTGTGGTTCACGGCCTGGTGCAGCTTGATCTTCCCGTCCTCGCGCCGCTCGACGACCACGATGTCCTCGAGCTCGACGAGGTGTTGCTTGGACAGCTCGAGCATTTTCTCGCGCACCTGATTGGCCGTGGCGAGGTCGTTGTAGGCGACGACGAACAGATTGCTCATACGGCACTCCTCGGAAGTCTGTGCAACTTCGCCCGAGTTTATGAGCGTTTGCGGCAGCACGCAGAACGAAGCCCTCGCCCCTCCTGGAGGAGGCGCCGGGGGCCACGCTGCTCAGAACCGAGACCGGGGAACCCGGCCGTGCTTCTCCAGCCTCAAGCCCGGCACCGGGGCCGGTGTCCGGGACTCCGCACCCTTGTCGATCTCGTGGGTCAGCCTTCGGAGGGACGCGGGGCGCGCAGGTGTGCCCGTTCCCGCAGCTCCTCCTCGTCGACCAACTTGAGCATCGGCTGACCCGGCGCGCACACCATGGTCACCACGAACTTGGTCGGTGCGTCCGACAGAGCGTTGCCGTCCTGGTAGTGGATCACGTCACCGCCCGGCTCCCAGAACGTCCCACCGGCCTCGACCACACGCTCTGGCTCACCCTCGAGCTCGAACCGGACCGCGCCCTCCATCACGTAGCCGAACGCCGGGCCCGAGTGGCGATGCGGAGGGAGCCCGGGGTGACCGGGAGGCCAGTCGACGAGGATGGTCATTCCCGAACCGCCTTCGGGAAAGAAGGGCGGAGTCACTTCCTGCAGCATTTTGACTTCGGGCGGCAAGGACACTTCGTGGGCGGTTCCGTGCTCTGGGTTCTTCGCTGACATGTGCTACACCTCCGTGAGCCTGCCCCGGAGTGGACGATCTTGCGTCGGCCACCGCATTCCACACGACTCGCTTCGCGATGAGGACGAGCCACAGCCCGCTTCCGTGACGGGCCGTGTGCCTTCTGCCTCGCCCGAACGTTCTCGAGATCACCCTGCCTCCCGTCGGCGGCCTCCACAATCCGGGAGCCGGCGCATCGAGACCGCATCGCACCATCGGGCCGGTGCCGGCCGCAGGCGGCGCGAGCCTGGCATCCAATGCCCCAGGCCAAGATCGTTCTCGCGTAATTGCGCAGACCGCAGGGATCCGAACAGGTGACGTACTGGTCCCTTGCACGCCGCGGACGTACACGCACCTGATGCCGAACAGCCAGGACCGTGCGGCGGAGGGCGATCGACGCCCGTCACGGCCTGAGGGGTACGCGCAGAAAGGCCGTCGGCCGTGCTCTTCCGCTGCGGAAGAGCACGGCCGACGGCCCACAGACGGCCCAGGAGAGCGGAAACCCGCTCTGACCTGCGGCGTTCTTAAATGTCGAAGTACAGCTCGAACTCGTGCGGGTGCGGGCGGAGCTGGATCGGGGCGATCTCGTTCGTGCGCTTGTAGTCGATCCACGTCTCGATCAGGTCGGACGTGAAGACGCCGCCGGCCTGGAGGTACTCGTTGTCCGCCTCGAGGGCTTCGAGGACCGCGGGGAGCGAGGTCGGGACCTGCTGGACGTTCGCGTGCTCCTCGGGAGCCAGCTCGTACAGGTCCTTGTCGATCGGCTCGGCGGGCTCGATCTTGTTCTTCACGCCGTCGAGGCCGGCCATCAGGAGGGCCGAGAAGGCGAGGTACGGGTTCGAGGACGGGTCCGGCGCGCGGAACTCGACGCGCTTGGCCTTCGGGTTCGAGCCCGTGATCGGGATGCGCATCGCGGCGGAGCGGTTGCGCTGCGAGTAGACCATGTTGACCGGCGCCTCGAAGCCCGGGACCAGGCGGTGGTACGAGTTCACCGTCGGGTTCGTGAAGGCGAGCAGCGACGGGGCGTGCTTGAGGATGCCGCCGATGTAGTAGCGCGCCATGTCCGAGAGGCCGGCGTAGCCCTGCTCGTCGTAGAACAGCGGGTCGCCGTTGGCCCACAGGGACTGGTGGACGTGCATGCCCGAGCCGTTGTCACCGAAGATCGGCTTCGGCATGAAGGTCGCGGTCTTGCCGTTGCGCCAGGCGACGTTCTTCACGATGTACTTGAAGAGCATCAGGTCGTCGGCCGCGGCGAGCAGCGTGTTGAACTTGTAGTTGATCTCCGCCTGGCCGGCGGTGCCGACCTCGTGGTGCTGGCGCTCGACCTGGAGGCCGTTCTTGTCCAGCTCCAGGGAGATCTCCGCGCGCAGGTCGGCGAAGTGGTCGACCGGCGGGGTCGGGAAGTAGCCGCCCTTGTAGCGGACCTTGTAGCCGCGGTTGTTCTCTTCCGAACCGGTGTTCCAGGCGCCGGCCTCGGAGTCGATCTCGTAGATCGAGCGGTTCGCGGAGGTCTCGAAGCGAACCGAGTCGAAGACGTAGAACTCGGCCTCGGGGCCGAAGTACGCGGTGTCGGCGATCCCGGTCGAGGCCAGGTACGCCTCGGCCTTCTTCGCGACGTTGCGCGGGTCACGCGAGTACTGCTCGCCCGTGATCGGGTCGTGGATGAAGAAGTTGATGTTGACCGTCTTGTCGCGGCGGAAGGGGTCGATGCGCGCGGTGGTCAGGTCGGCGCGGAGCGCCATGTCGGACTCGTGGATGGCCTGGAAGCCACGGATCGAGGATCCGTCGAAGGCCAGCTCCTCGGTGGGGTCGAACGCCGCGGCCGGCACCGTGAAGTGCTGCATCACACCCGGCAGGTCGCAGAACCGGACGTCGACGAACTTGACGTCCTCGTCCGCGATGAACTTCTTGGCGTCATCGGCGTTCTGGAACATCCAACTCCTCCTACTCCCACCCGGGGAGGGGCGGGGTTGCAGCTCGGTGGTGCGGCCAGTGCGGTGGCACACGCTGGGACCCGACCATAGGGACGGGGGATTTCTCAAGCATGACCCATTTGTTTCGCCGAAGTTAACCGGGCCGGGGGCCGGAGCGGGCCGGGTGGCCGAGCGCAGTACCTTTGACGGGTGGACAACAGGCAAGCAATCGGATCGTGGCTCTCCGGGCCGCGCGCGGCCGCAGAGGACGCGGGTGTCGAGTTCGGGTACCGCGGCGAGCAGCTGGGGCTCCCCGAGCAGGGGCCGGGCTCCATCGCCCGCCCCGGCAGGCGTATCGCCGCCCTCGTCATCGACTGGGCCCTGTGCATGCTGATCGCATACGGGCTCCTCACGCACGGCTACAACCAGGCGACGGGCAACTGGGCCCTCGGGATCTTCTTCGTCCTCGGCCTGCTCACCGTCGGCACGCTCGGCTTCACGCCGGGCAAGCGGATCATGGGTCTGCGCGTCGTCGCGCAGGACGGCTCCGGCCGCCTCGGCGTCGGCCGCGTCCTGGTCCGCACGGTGCTCCTGTGCGTCGCGGTCCCCGCGCTGATCTGGGACCGTGACGGCCGCGGCCTGCACGACCGCCTGGCCCGCGCGGTCCAGGTCCGCGCCTGACGGCACCTGACACCGGCCCGCCAGGACGCCCTGCCGCGCCCCTACTACGACGATGAGGCCCCGGAACCGATCGGTTCCGGGGCCTCATCGTCGTAGTAGAAGGGTCAGCGGGCCTTGGGGCCGCCACCGCGCGGCATCCGCATGCCCTTGGGCATCGGGCCCTTGGGGAGCGGCATGTTGCTCATCAGGTCGCCCATCGCCCGGAGGCGGTCGTTGGTCGTCGTGACCTGCGGGCCCGTGAGAACGCGGGGGAGCTTGAGCATGGTCGTGCGGAGCTTCTTGAGCGGCACCTGGCCCTCGCCGTTGCCGACGAGGATGTCGTTGACCGGCACGTCGGAGACGATGCGGGCCATCTTCCGCTTCTCGGCCGCCAGCAGCGTCTTCACGCGGTTCGGGTTGCCCTCGGCGACCAGGACGACGCCGGCCTTGCCGACCGCCCGGTGGACGACGTCCTGGCTGCGGTTCATCGCCACGGCCGGGGTCGTGGTCCAGCCACGGCCGATGTTGTCGAGTACCGCGGCAGCCGCGCCGGGCTGGCCCTCCATCTGCCCGAAGGCTGCTCGCTCGGCACGGCGTCCGAAGACGATCGCCATCGCGAGGAAGGCGAGCAGGAAGCCGAGAATTCCGAGATATACCGGGTGACCGATCAAGAAACCGATCGCGAGGAACACACCAAAGGTGACGATTCCCACACCCGCGAGTACAAGGGCGATCATCGGATCGGCCTTGCGGGTCATCTTAAAGGTCAGAGCGATCTGCTTGAGTCGCCCGGGGTTCGCAGCGTCCGCTGCGGTTTCCTTCCTCGCCATGCCTTGAAGTCTACGTGTCCGGGCAAGTGCCTACGACGTGCGGGCGGCCACAGCCTTCTCGAGCACCCGCTGCGCCTCCACCCGGTCCTTGGCGCGGCGGCGGTCCTCGAGCACGGAGGTCCAGGCGTTGCGGCGTGCGGTGCGCTGTCCGCTGCTCATGAGCAGCGACTCGACCGCGCGCAGGGCGTCGGTGAGGGTCGGGATGGCGGTGGCGCGTACGGGCGCGGCCTGCATTGGGAGGTCCCCCTCGGGAGCGGCTCTGACGGTGGGTACGTGGCGTGAGTACAGCGTCACTGTTTGGTGTTACCAGCGCATGGCCGAAGGGTCAAACGCCCGTGAAGCCTTGACGGGGGAGGGCCGAACGATGACGCGGCCCTGACGGTGCCCCCCATCTGCGGGGACTGTCAGGGCCGCGTTCTCTCGGCTATTACTGGCCGGTAGCTGCTTGTGCGTGATTTCACACGGCTGCCGGGCCGTGCGGGTGGGGCGGGATCAGACCGCCTGCGAGGCCACGTACGAGCCGCGCTTCTCGACCGCCATCTGGTAGAGGCGTCCGGCGCGGTACGAGGAGCGGACCAGGGGGCCCGACATGACGCCGGAGAAGCCGATCTGCTCGGCCTCCTCCTTCAGCTCCACGAACTCGGCCGGCTTCACCCAGCGCTCGACGGGGTGGTGGCGCGGCGTCGGGCGCAGGTACTGGGTGATGGTGATGAGCTCGGTGCCCGCCTCGTGCAGCTGGCGCAGTGCCTCGCTGACCTCGGCGCGCTCCTCGCCCATGCCCAGGATCAGGTTGGACTTGGTGACCAGGCCGGCCTCGCGGGCCTTCGTGATGACCTCGAGGGAGCGCTCGTACCGGAAGCCGGGGCGGATCCGCTTGAAGATGCGCGGCACCGTCTCGACGTTGTGCCCGAGAACCTCGGGGCGGGACGAGAAGACCTCGGCCAGCTGGTCCGGGTCGGCGTTGAAGTCGGGGATGAGCAGCTCGACCTTGGTGTAGCCCTCGGCGCGCTCCGCCGTCATCGCGTGGATCTGGCGCACGGTCTCCGCGTACAGCCAGGCGCCGCCGTCCTCCAGGTCGTCGCGCGCGACGCCGGTGATCGTGGCGTAGTTCAGGTCCATCGTGACGACGGACTCACCGACGCGGCGGGGCTCGTCACGGTCCAGCGCCTCGGGCTTGCCCGTGTCGATCTGACAGAAGTCACAGCGCCGGGTGCACTGGTCGCCGCCGATGAGGAAGGTGGCCTCGCGGTCTTCCCAGCACTCGTAGATGTTCGGACAGCCCGCCTCCTGGCAGACCGTGTGCAGGCCCTCGCTCTTCACGAGGCTCTGCATCTTCGTGTACTCGGGACCCATTTTCGCCCGGGTCTTGATCCACTCGGGCTTGCGCTCGATGGGGGTCTGGCTGTTGCGGACCTCCAGGCGCAGCATCTTGCGTCCGTCGGGTGCGACTGCGGACACGACCGGCTCCCTACAGCTTTGATTCTTCGGCGTACATCAGGGTACGCCCGTGGTCTTGATGGGCCTTACGTGTGGCCAACCTCTGGCCTTCGGGGTGCATTCCCGCTCAGGCGGTCGCCTTGTCGGGCTCCCTCTCGGACGCCTTCTCGACGACGCGCGGGGCGAGGGCCGCGTTCTCCAGGACATCGCGCAGGTGGCGCTCCACGACCGGCAGCACCTCGTCGATCGTGACCTCGCGGCCCAGCTCGTACGAGAGCGAGGTGACGCCCGCGTCGCGGATGCCACAGGGGATGATCTTGTCGAAGTTCGAGGTGTCCGGATTCACGTTCAGCGCGAAGCCGTGCATCGTGACGCCCTTGGCGACGCGGATGCCCATGGCGCAGATCTTGCGGTCCTCGCGACGCTGGCCGGCGTTCGAGGGCGCGTACTCCGGGCCGTTGAGACGGGGGTCGAACTCGGAGTCGTTCACCCGGGGGTCGAAGTCCAGGGACAGGCCGCCGAGCTTCGGGCGCTCCTCGGTCGCGTCCTTGGCGTCTCCGAGTACCCACACGCCCGCTCGGCCCTCGACGCGGGAGGTCTCCACGCCGAACTCGGCGCAGACCGCGATCATCGCGTCCTCCAGGCGGCGCAGGTGCGCGACCACGTCGACGGGGCGCGGCAGCTTCTGGATCGGGTAGCCGACGAGCTGGCCCGGGCCGTGCCAGGTGATCTTGCCGCCACGGTCGACGTCCACGACGGGGGTGCCGTCCAGCGGACGCTCCTCGGGCGCGGTACGGCGGCCCGCGGTGTAGACGGGCGGGTGTTCGAGAAGCAGACAGGTGTCGGGGACCTCGTCCGCGAAACGGGCGGCGTGCACACGGCGCTGCTCGTCCCAGGCCTCCTGGTAGTCGACCGAGTCCGCTCCGAAACCCAAGCGGACGAACCGCAACTCATTCACGGCCAGTGCCTCCCTAGAACCTTCAGCGTGCACATATCGCGCCCCCAGCCACTGTACGGGCAGGGCCTCTGCGGCAGCCGTTCGGGGAATCCTCACACGATCGGATGAAAGAGGGTGTCGGCTGGGCTGATCAGGTGGCCCCGTGCGCGCTGCGTGATAGCTTCGGCGCCGTCCGTGAGCGGGTATCCGCTGGCGGACCTACCGCCGGGCGGGCGGGAAGTCAGGCTTGTGGAGGCTGTGTAAGACCGGACTCCGGTCCGGCAGGGCCTGTGAAGCAGGAACCACCGAGGTCCCGTGCGAGCGGGGCGGCAGGAGTTCTCCGCTTGCGGGGAAGGACGCCAAATTCGCGCCGTTCCATGTGGGAGCAGTGCAGAGGGGGGCGCATGTGGCCCCCCTCTACGGCTTCCTAGGGCCCGGAAGGCAAACGCACAGCATGACGGAACGACCTCCGCAGCGCACGCCCAACCGCCAGCTAGCCGCGCTCATCGCGGAGGCGGGGTTCTCCAACGCCGGACTGGCCCGCCGAGTCGACCAGCTCGGCCTTGAGCACGGTCTCGACCTGCGCTACGACAAGACATCCGTGACGCGCTGGCTGCGCGGCCAGCAGCCCCGCGGCACCACACCCGCACTGATCGCCGAGGTGTTCACCCGGCGCCTGGGCCGCCGGCTCTCCGCCCAGGACCTGGGGCTCGACGCCTGCTCCCCGGTCTACGCGGGTCTGGAGTTCGCCGCCTCGCCCGAGGAGGCCGTCGACATCGTCAGCGGCCTGTGGCGCAAGGACTCGGGCAGCCATGCCGAGCTCCGCAAGATCGCGTTCACCCCGGCGGGGCTCGTCGTGCCCAGCCGGGACTGGCTGATCGGGCGGGCCGACGACCGGGTCGCCCACGGGGACCACGGCGGTCCCGGCGGCGTACGGATCCCCGCCCAGGGACGCTCTTCGGCCAAGCTCCCCTCCATGCCCGAACAGGGGCCGCCTCCCTTGCTCCGGCAGCGCGCCCAAGCCGAGCGCGGGCCCGGCCAGCGGGTCACCGCGGGCGACATCGCGGCCCTGCGCTCCGTCGGCGAACTCTTCCGCTCCCTCGACCAGGCGTACGGCGGCGGCCACGCCCGCCAGGCGCTCGTGCGCTACCTGGAGCACGAGGCCGAACCGATGCTGCGGGGCACCTACGGGGAGCAGACCGGCCGTCGGCTCTTCGCGGCCACCGCCGATCTGACCCGGCTCGCGGGCTGGACCTCGTACGACATCGCCGCGCACGGGCTCGCGCAGCGCTACTTCGTGCAGGCGCTGCGGCTCGCGCAGGCGGCGGGGGACCGGACGTACGGGGCGTACGTCCTGGTCACGATGAGCCGGCAGGCCGTCTACCTCGGTCACGGGCGCGAGGCCGTCCAGCTGGCGCGGGTCGCCCAGCAGGGCGTGGGGTCCTCCGCGCCGCCCGCAGTCCAGGCGCTCCTGCACGCGGCCGAGGCGCGTGGGCACGGCGTGCTCGGCGAGGTGCGCGCGTGCACGGCGTCGCTGGTGCGGGCCGAGCGGGCCCTGGAGGTGGTGCGGACCGGGGACGACGTGCCGCACTGGGCGCGGTTCTTCGACGAGGCGCAGCTGGCCGACGAGTTCGGTCACTGCCACCGGGATCTCCAGCAGTACCGCGCGGCCGCCCAGCACGCGGAGCGTTCGCTCCAGCTGCGGGCGCCCGGCTTCGCGCGCAGCCGGCTGTTCTGCCGGGTGGTGCTCGCCTCCGCCCGGCTCGGGCTCGGAGAGCTGGACCAGGCGTGCACTCTCGGCGCCGAGGCCGCGCAGGCCGCCTCCGAGATGCGCTCGGTGCGGGCGCACGAGTACGTGCGGGAGTTCGAGCGGCGTCTGGAGCCCTACCGCGACGCGGCCCCGGTACGCGGATACCGGGACCGCATCGCCGCCCTCAGCCACTGACGGGACGGGAGCGGGGTCCGGCGCGTACTACCGGGTGTCCTTCCCGGACAGACCGGCGACCCGGTCGGCCGTCAACGGCTCGTCCCAGGTGGTGAGTTCGTCGAGGTCGCCGCGCAGACTCACCTTCTCCGTGCCGATCGAGCGCAGGGGCAGGGGGATCGACGCGTCGACCGTGCCGACCCGCTTCCCGTCGGCGTAGAGCGTGGTGTGGCCCGGTGTCGCCACCCACGTCAGCCGGGTCCAGCGGTCGAGCGGCAGCGTGTAGTCGAAGCTGAGGTCGGCCGAGCCGTAGCGGGTGAAGCCGACCTTGCCCGTGCCGTACTGCATGAGCTTGAGCGCGCCCGCCTTCGAGTTGAGCAGCACCTGGTCCGCGGTGCGGGCCGTGGGGCGGACCTGTACCGACACCGTCCACGGCTCGGCCACGTCCAGGCCGCCGAAGCCGACACCGTCCCGGTCCGAGTCGAAGCGCCACGCCTGCCCGCGCACGCCGTCGTCCACCGGCGCCGGGTTGTTGATGATGTACGACGTGCCCGGCAGGTCACCCGCCGTGTCCTCGGCGAAGATCGTGTTGCCGGGACTGCCCGCGTACGTCCAGCCCTCCGGGTATGCGGCCGTGTCGAAGGTCCAGTGGTGGCTCGGCCGGCCGTCGTCCACCCGGGGCTTCACCGGCGTCGCGGTGATGCCGGGCGGGTCGCCGATGCGGGCCGCGCGGGCCCGGAAGTCGGCCAGGGTGTCCGGGGTCGCCGTGCCGTTCCACGCGCGGTCCGCGAGGATCGCCCGGGCGCCGGCCATCGACTGCTCGAAGTACGCGTCATCGGCCCAGAAGTTGTAGTCGGCCCAGTTGGTCAGGCCGGAGCCGAGCATGTCGGGCGCCGTGCTGACGGTCCAGCTGTCGTACATCCAGGGCTCGTTCGGGTACAGGTGGTGGTAGTTGTTCGGGGTGTCGTAGAACGGGCCGATGGCGATCTCGTCGTGGCCCGGCACGGCGGGCTCGGCGCCCGTGCCCTCCCAGGTGATGAAGACGACCGGGCCGTGGACGCTCTGCTGGGGCGCGGCCAGGTGCTCCGAGCCGTTGTAGACGGCGGTGCGCTTGCCGTGCGAGGCGATCACGTCGTCCAGGGTGTTGATGTACCGGTTGAGGAGGTCGCCGAGCGTCGACACATCAGGTGAGGCGGCCAAGTAGTCCTGTACGCGAGGGCAGTCGGCGAGCTGGCCCGGCACCTCCTCGCCGCCGATCGAGAACAGCGGCGCGTCGAACCAGCCGGCGAACTCGTCGACGATCTGCTTCGTCTTCGCCACCGCCTTCTCGCTGGTCATGTCGATGATCCAGTCGGGCGTGAGGTGCGAGTGCGTGTGCGCGGCCGTGCAGGGGTTCGTACCGGAGCCGAAGCCGATGCCGAACGCGTCGCTGATCGCCGTCGCGTGACCGGGGATCTCCAGACCCGGCATCAGCTGTACGTGATGGCGGGCCGCGAAGGACTTGAGGTGCTCGATGTCGGCGCGGCTGTAGCTGTGGGCGGGGTCCGCGAGGCCCGGGAACTTCGGGCTGTACAGGCGGAAGCCCTCCGACTCGGAGAGGTGCAGCATGAGCGTGTTCAGCTTCTGGTCGCCCATCCTGCGGATCAGGTTCTCCAGGTACGGGATCTTCCAGTACTTGCGGCCCGCGTCGAGGTGGACCATGCGGATCGCCTGCGTGGGGACGTCCGTGGCGCGGGCCCGGGGGAGCGTGCGGTGCTCGCCGTCCGTGGAGCGCAGGAGCTGGAGGAGCGTGCGGGTGCCGTAGAAGAGGCCGTGCGTGGAGGCGGCCCGGATGCGGACGGCGCCGTCCGAACTGTCGAACCGGTAGCCCTCCGCGCCGAGTTCACGGTCGTCGGCGAGGCCGAGGACGATGTCGCCGGGCCCGGCATGGGCCACGTCGCTCGCGACGCGCGGCTCGACGCCGGAGATCTGCCCGAGCTCCGTGCGGAGCTGGGCGGCGAGCTGCTGCACGTTCTGGTGGGCCGGGCCGGGGAACTCCGCGCGGCCGGACGGCTCGGAGGTCTCGGCGCGGGCGCGCGGGTCGATCAGGACGCGGGTGCGGGGCGTGAGGGTGACCGTGCCGCCGAGGGAGGTCCAGTCGGTGGGGCGGGGGACGACGGAGGGCTGCCCGGCGGGCAGTTCGGGGGTCCGCTCGTCGGGTTGGGCTGCGAACGACGGCACTACAGCTCCGATGAATCCGGTGACAAGGGCTAGGACGAACAGCAGGGCTGACGCCGTTCTTCGCACTGCGGCCTCCAGGGACAAGGGTGCGGACCTGGGGACCGTAGAGGGGAGTTGCCGTGGAGGCAAGAGTGCGCGTGAGGGAATGAGGGCGCCCGCCTCCGGAATGTGCCACGGAGACGGGCGCGTAAGGGGGACCCGTAGAGGTCGGATGTGTGGTGAGGATATCGGTCAGGCGGCCGCCGGCAACCTGCCTGTCGCCGGGGTCGCTCGGACGCCCAGGTCCGTGAGGATCGCGTGCGCCGCCCGGCGGCCCGAGAGGAGGGCGCCCTGCACCGTGCTCGTGCCACGGTGGTCGCCGCACACGTAGAGCCCGTCGAGGAGCCGCACCGGGCGGTGCAGGTCGTGCGGGGCCGGCATCGCGGGAACCGCCTCCGGGTCGTGGTGGACCGCGAGGGTCTCCCAGTCGGAGGTCGACGTGCCGTAGAGGGCGCTCAGTTGGGCCCGCAGCTCGCGCTCGGGCGGCGGCGGTCCGAGGACCGTCGAGGAGACGAGCGCGCGGCCGGCGGGGGCGCGGGTCGGGTCGACCTGGCTGATCACCGCGGTGTACGCGACAGGGCCGAGCCGGTCGGCGTCGAGGAGCAGCGCCGGGTCGGCGAGCGGCGGCTCGGGGACCGCGTGGTGGACGACCGTGACGGGGTGGAAGTCCGGCACACGCAGCCCCGGGAGCAGCCCGGCCGCGGCGCGCGCCCCGGTCGCCAACAGCGTGGAACGGCACCGGAGTTCACCGTGTTCCTCGGTCGTCACCGAGTTCGCGGAGATGGCACTGACGCGGACGCCGGTGCGGACCGTGCCCGGCGGGAGCCCGGCGGCGAGCAGCTCGGGCAGCGCGTCGGCGCCGCCCTCGGGGACGCAGAGGCGGCCGCGCGCGTAGGCGTGCAGGGCGAGATCCGCGCACCGGCTCGACGAGGTCAGGTCCGGGTCGCACAGGAGCGCCGACAGGAGGGGGCGCACAAAGCCGTCGAGGGTACGGGCGGGCAGCCCGCGGCCGATCAGCGCCTCGGAGGCGGGGAGTTCGGGGCGCGCGAGGAGACGGGGGACGGGCGTCGCGGCAAGGCGGGCCAAGGCCCTGGCGAGCCGGGCGTGGTCGAGGGGGCTGCCGAGCGGAGCGGTGGGGCGCGGGCTCCTGGCGGTGCGGGGGCGGGGCACCCTGGGGGCGCTCGCGAGGGCGCGCGCCGTCGTGAGTGCGCCCTTTGCGCGCCGTGGGGCCGGGAGTTCCCCGGCGCGATGGCGGCGGCCGTCGCTGTGCACCAGCACACCGGGCGAGAAGGAGCGCAGGACGAGGGCGTCCAGGCCCGGATTGCGGCGCAGTTCGGGGTACGAGGTGCACAGGAGTCGGCCGATCCGGTCCAGGCGGAACCCGTCGACCTTCTCGGTGGACATGAGGCCGCCCACACAGGGGCCGGCCTCCAGGACCAGGGTGGGTACGCCCGCCCTGGTCAGGCGGTGGGCGGCCAGGAGTCCGGCGACTCCGGCTCCCACGATGACGACGTCCGCGTGCTGTGCGGGCTCAGGCACGTGCGCCTCCCTGGCGGTTGTGCGGCTGGTGAGAGCCGCCGCTCGTACCCCGGGCCTTCAGGCCGGCGCACGAAGGCGGGCTCCGAAGGCGTCCTACCCCCGGGCGAACCCGCGTACGGCTCCGGAACACCCGGGCTGTACCCGAGTCCGTCGAGGGTAGGTCCGGGCCCCGGCACAGGGAGTCGCGCGTAGCCCGGGCACGGTCGCACGGGGGGCGCCCGGGGCCGCCGGACGAGGGGGTTCCTAGCGCCCCTGGAGCGCTGCCGCCCGCTGCCTGATCTCCGGGAGCGCGGCCATCAGGGCCTGGCCCGGGCAGTACGTCTCGTACTCGTCCCGGTGTGCGGCGATGGCGTTGAACTCCGCCGTCCTGCCCTTGGGGAAGCGGCTGAGGCTGTTCGTCGAGGTCAGGCGGACGCGGGAGCGCGGGTCGACGTTCGCGAGGCCCAGCTTCCAGGCGGCCAGCGCCGCGATGGACTCCGCCATGGCCGGGGGCACCGGGGTGTCCGCGCCGAAGGTGCCGATGGCGGCGATGCCCGCCGTGCCCCGGTTGAAGCCCTGGGCGTGCGCCCCCACGACCGCCTTGTCGACGCCGCCCGCCCGGCCCTCGTAGATCGTGCCGCACTTGTCGACGAGGAAGTTGTAGCCGATGTCGTCCCAGTTCCGGTCGCCCGCCTGGCCCGCGTACAGGTAGCGGATGATGCCGGGCGTGTCGGCGCAGTCGTAGCCGTTCGGCGAGTCCGTGTGGTGGATGAAGACCGCCGTGACGCGGTCGGCGTACCGGGCGGGCGGCTTGCGGTACCCGGCGTCGGCCAGCCACTTGGCCCGCGGCACGATCCGGGGCAGCGCGGCGGTGTGCGGACCGTTGACCGGCCGGCGCGCCGGTACGGCGGCAGGTGGCAGCACCGGCGCGGCCCGGTCGGCGAGGCCCGCCGCCTGGCCCGACCTCGCCGCCGAACCGCCGTGGCCGGGTCCCACGGTCGCTGCACACATCAGCAGGAGGCCGAAGGCCACGGCCCCTGGTGCGCTGCACAACGCCATACGGAAGACGCGCATATGTGTCACTCTCCGTCGCGCGCCCGGGGCCCGCCCCGCACGCTGCGCCGTATGAGTGATGCGGCGGACCCCGCCGCAGGCCGGGACCCGCCTCCGCCGCAGGTCAGAAGTGCGTACCGCCGTCGATCCTGACCTCGGTGCCGGTGATGAACCTGCCGTCGTCCGAGCCGAGCAGCGCGACGACGGACGCCACGCTCTCCGGCCCCGCGAAGCCCTGGCCGATGGCCGGCGCCAGCTTCATGAACAGGCTCATGTCGGCGTCCTCGGGCAGGCCGGGGCCACTGCTCTGCCGGCTGGCGCCGGAGCCGTCGGTCATGCCGGAGGAGATGGATCCGGGCTGCACGGCCGTGAAGCGGATGCCCTGCTTGCTGTACTCGCTCGCCAGGGCGTGCGTCATGGACTGGATGCCGCCCTTGCTCGCCGCGTACGCCGCCATGTAGGGGTGGGCGAACGTCGCCGACGTCGAGCTGAAGTTGATGACGGCGGAGCCGTCACCGGTGAGGAGCGCGGGGATCGACTCGCGGATCATCAGGAACGTGCCGGCCAGGTTGATCTGGAGCACCTGGTTGAAGTCGGCGAGGGACGTCTCGTGGGTGTGCGAGGAGCGCAGGATGCCGGCCGCGTTGACCAGCACGTCCAGGCCGCCGAGCGTCTCGACGGCGGCGGCGACGCCCGCGCGCACGGAGGCCTCGTCCGCGACGTTCACGACGACCGTGGTCAGCCGGTCCACGGTACCCGCGGCGGTCGCCTTCTCGACGGTGTCCTTCAGGCCCGCCTCGCTGACGTCGGCGGCGACTGCGCGGGCGCCCTCGGCGAGGACCCGCAGCACGGTGGCCTGGCCGATGCCGGAGCCACCACCGGTGACGAGTACGCGACGGCCTTCGTAGCGGTTCAGGTTCGGGCTCATGTGCTGCTCCACTTCATTCTCTTCACGATCCGCGTCACCGGGATCGCCGGATTCGCTGTCCACCGTACGCCCGAGTGGCACGTTTTGCCATAACGTCAGAACGTGCAGGTTTGTTCCCGGGCGCATACGCTTCCCGGGTGAGCCCCACGAACGATCAGCGCAGTCCGCAGCCCTCCCTGACCGAGCGGCGCAAGGCCGCCACCCAGCTGGACATCGCCCGCGCCGCCGCCGAACTCTTCGCCGAGCACGGCCCCGACGGCACGACGGCCGAGGACATCGCCCACCGTGCGGGCGTCGCGCTGCGCACCTTCTACCGCTACTTCCGGGGCAAGCAGGACGCGGTCGGGCCGCTCCTCGCCGCGGGCGGCGACGCCTGGCGCGCCCTCCTCGCGGACGCAGAGCCCGGCGCCGACCTGCGGCTCACCCTGGAGACGGCCGTCACCTCCACGCTCTCCGCCCCCGGCGACCACGGCCCCGAACAGCTGGAGACGACCAGAGGGCTGCTGCGCGCGGCCCAGGGCGACGCCGCGCTGCGGGCCGTCTGGTACCGGGTCAACCAGGAGTCGGAGGAGCGCCTCGTGCCGGTCCTCGCGCGGCTCGCGGGCGAGGAGGCGGACCCCCTCGACGTCCGGCTCGCCGCCGCCGCGGCCACCGACGCCATCCGGATCGCCCTGGAGGTCTGGGCCGCCACCGACGTGCCCGCGACGGGCGCGACCGGCTCACCGGCGGTCCTCGCGCTCCGCTGCCTGCGCGAACTGACGGGCGGGATCAGCCTGTTGGGGGGCGGCGGGCAGGGCGCCGGCCGCCGGTGACCGTCAGTCGTCCGACGGGTCGATCTCCGGCGCGAACACGAGCATCGTCAGATCGTCCCGTACCGTCCCCGCGAACCGCACCACGTCCCGCCACAGCGCGTCCGTCAGCTCCGCCGGATCGTCCGCGCTGAACCGGATCAGACGCTCCGCCAGCGGATAGAAGGCGCCGGACGAGTCCCGCGCCTCGATCAGCCCGTCCGTCAGACCGAGCAGCCGGTCACCCGGCCGCAGCCGCACCGTGAGCTGCTCCGGCGGGGAGAGGCCCGCGATCCCGAGCCCGAGAGGCGCCCCGGACGACACCGGCAGCTCGATGACCTCCTGCCCGCGCAGGAGCAGCGGCCGCGGATGGCCGCACGAAAGGGCCCGTACCACCGGGGAGTCGTCGGGGAACTCGAGCAGCAGCGCGGTCGCGAACAGCTCGGCGTGCTCGTCCTCGGCCGAGTCGACCACGAGCCTGCGGTCGAGGCGCGCCGCGACCCCCTCCAGATCCGCCTGGTCGAGCACCGCCTCACGGAACGCGCCGAGCAGCCCCGCCACCGTGCCCACCGCGGACAGCCCGTGGCCCTGCACGTCGCCGATCACGGCCCGCACCCCGGCCGGTCCCCTGCGGACGTCGAACAGGTCGCCGCCGACCAGCGTCCCGCGCTCGGCCGCCCGGTACAGGCCCGCGCAGCGCACCGACCCGACCCGGTCGCGCAGCGGCGGAAGCACGGCGAACTGGGCCGCCTCCGCGACCGTGCGCACGGTGACGAGCTGGTCGTCGCGCCGGCTGCGGACCCAGCCGATCAGCACGCTGAGCAGCGCCACGAAGGAGACCGTGAGCACATCGCTGTTGCCTGGGCGTCCGAGGTCCATGAAGGGCACGTTCAGCAGGACGATCACGATGCCGCCGAGCAGCGCCGTGGCGGCGGGCCCGTACGTGAGGGCGGCCAGCGGCGGGATCGCCCCCAGCAGGAAACCGAGGTCCAGCTTCTCCTCGGTGACCAGCTGGGCCGTGCACAGGGCGACGAGCAGAGCGACCGGCAGCACTCGCACCCAGCGCGGCGGCGGTGCCCCGCGCAGCCAGGCCCGCTCCTCGCCGTCCCGGCGACGCGACAACGCCCCGGTCATCGGCGGGCTCCTTCCCATGGACCCCTTCACGCTCCTACGGGAAGGCCGTCCCCGCACCTCGGGCGGGTCCGTCAGGACCGCCGCGCCCCGCTCACAGGGCCTGGCCCATGAGGACGTCGTCCACGTACTTCCCGTCCAGCAGGAGCTCCTCCGGCAGGACGCCCTCGACCACGAACCCCTCGGACTCGTACAGCGCCCGCGCGGGACCGTTGTGCCCGAGCACCCGCAGTGTCATACGGCGCGCGCCGGCCTTGCGGGCGTGTTCCACCGCCGCGCGGACCAGCGCCCGGCCGACCCCGGCGCCCCGCGCCTCGGCGGCGACCGCGAGTCCCTGGATCTGCCGGACATGGGCGTGGACGGCGAGCGACGTGGGATAGGCGATGCGTACGTAACCGGCGAGCCGCCCGTCGAGCTCCGCGACCAGATGGTCCCGCGGCCCGAACCGCTCCGAGAAGAACGGGTCGTACGGCGGCTGCGGCTGCGGCTGGACGGAGTGCAGCGTCGACCAGGCGGCACGGTCGAGCCGGGCGAGCCCCTCCTCGTCGTCGGGGCGGGCGAGACGTATGTACGGCTGTGACATGGGGGCCACTGTACGACCGGCCCACAACCGGCCGCCGGGCGTTTCACGCGGCAGGATGGACCCATGACCCAGAGCGATTCCGCACCCGTACAACGCTCCCGGTTCGCCGTCGCCGGCGCCTCCGGCCTCATCGGTTCCGCCCTCACCCGGTCCCTGCGCGCCGACGGGCACGACGTCGTCCGCCTGGTCCGCAGAAAACCTGCGGCCCCGGACGAGGTCCGCTGGGACCCGGAACGGGGGTCCGTCGACGCGGCCGGGCTCTCCGGGTGCGACGCGGTTCTCAACTTCGCCGCCGCGGGCGTGGGCGACCAACGCTGGACCGACGAGTACAAGAAGAAACTCCGCGACAGCCGGGTCCTCGGCACCGCGACGCTCGCCGAGGCCGTCACCACGCTCGAACAGCCTCCCCGCGTCTTCGTCAACGGCAGCGCCGTCGGCTACTACGGCGACACCGGCACGCGCGCCGTCGACGAGAGCGCGCCGCCCGGGGACGGGTTCCTGCCACAGCTGTGCGTGGAGTGGGAGGAGGCCGCGGCGCCCGCCCAGGAGGCCGGGATCCGCACCGTGTTCGCGCGGTCCGGGCTCGTCGTGTCCCGCGACGGCGGGGCCTGGGCGCGGCTCTTCCCCCTGTTCCTGGCCGGGCTCGGCGGACGCATGGGCGACGGCCGCCAGTACTGGTCGTACATCGCGCTGCACGACGAGATCGCGGCCCTGCGCCACATCCTCGCCACGGACGAGCTGTCGGGCCCCGTGAACCTCACCGCGCCGCACCCCGTCACAAACGGCGAGGTGACCGCCGCGATGGGGCGCGTGCTGCACCGCCCCACCCTCTTCACGGCCCCCGCCCCCGCCCTGCGCCTGGCCCTCGGCGAGATGGCGGGCGACGTCCTCGGCAGCACGCGGGCCGTGCCGACCCGGCTCCTCGAATCAGGCTTCACGTTCGCGTTCCCCGGCATCGAGGAGACGATCCGGGCAGCCAGGCGGTGAACCCCCGGGCCTACGTCCCGAAACGCTCGGAGAGCTTCGGGTACAGCCGCTCGAGCTCCGCCGCGTTCTCGAAGTCGACCGGCGTGCCCTCCGGTTCCGCGGGCGCGGCCGGGATGCCGAGATCGGGCGCCACCGCGCCGGTCAGCTCCTCGTACGCCTCGTCCGCCGCGTAGCCGAGCTCCTCGCCGTCACCGTCGATCTCCTCGTCGAACTCGCCCAGCAGATCGGCGAGTGAGTCCGGCTCGTGCAGCGCGCCCTCGAAGACCTCCCGGCCCTGGCCGATCAGCCAGCAGCGGAAGTAGTCGAACGCGTCGTCGCTCGCCCCGCCGAGCAGCACCCACGCGGCGCCCCACAGATCCCAGCGGTAGGCGCGGTGGTAGCGGGACTCGAAGTGACGGGCGAAGTCGAGCACCGCGTCGGGGTCGGCCTGGAGCAGCCGGTCGACGAGCAGCTCGGCATGGTCCTCGGGGTCGCCCTCGGCGGCCTCGCGGGTGCTGTCCACGATCTCCCAGAACTCCGTCTCGTCCATCACGGGACAAGCATCTGCCTTGGGGGTCGGGGACGCACGCCGAGTACCGGAGCTGCGCCAGTTCGTTATGCGCGCACATGCCGAGGGCACGGCGCCCGGCGGCTCACCGGTAGCGGTCCGCCGTCCGCCGCGCCGCGTCGGCGAAACGCTCGCGCAGACCGGAGGGGGCGAGGACCTCCGCCTCCGGCCCGAGCGCGAACAGCTGGCCGTACGCGACGTCCTCCGACTCGACCGGCAGAGTCACCGTCACCCACCCCTCCTCGTCGGGCTCGCCGGCCGACTCCCGTGCCGCACGCACGGACACCGGTTCGGTCACGTGCGGAAGCTGCCGCAGCCCCGTGGGGGACAGTCGCAGGACGACCTCCGCGCGCAGGATGGACCGCGCGAACTGCTCGGCCCGCTCCTCCCAGAACCCCGGCAGGTCGAACTCCTCGTCCCGTACGAAGCGTTCCCCGGCCGCCTCGACGCCGGTGAACCGGTCGATCCGGTACACCCGATGGGTCCCGCCGCCCGCGACGCGGGCGCACAGATACCAGACACCCGCCTTCAGGACGAGCCCGTACGGCTCCAGTTCGCGCTCGACCTCGGCCGCGGCCTCGTCACGGCGGTAGCGGGCGCGCACCACCCTGTCGTCCCACACCGCGTCCGCCACCGCGGGCAGCAGCTCGGGCGTCCGCGGCTCCTTGAACCAGCCCGGCGCGTCCAGATGGAACCGCTGCGTCGCCGTGCGCGAGGCGTCCCGCAGCGACGGCAGCAGCGCCGCCGACACCTTCAGCCGCGCGGCCGACGCCGCGTCCTCGAGGCCCATCTCGCGCAGCGCGCCCGGCACCCCGGACAGGAACAGGGCCTCCGCCTCGCCGCGCGCCAGACCGGTCAGCCGGGTCCGGTAGCCGCCGATCAGCCGGTACCCGCCCGCCCTGCCCCGGTCCGCGTACACCGGCACGCCCGCCTCGGACAGCGCCTGCGCGTCCCGGGTCACCGTCCGCTCCGAGACCTCCAGTTCGCGCGCCAGCTCACCCGCCGTCATCGACGGCCGGGACTGGAGCAACAACACCATCTTGATCAGGCGGGCAGCACGCATGGGCCCATGATGCTGGCCCTCAGCGCGGGGCGTACGTGATGACCGCGAACGAGGCGCCCAGCGGATCGGCGAGCACCGCGAACCGGCCCGGCTCGATCGTCGTCGGGTGCACCAGGATCTGCCCGCCGAGCTCCTTGCAGCGGGCCGCCGTCGTGTCGGTGTCCTCGACGGCGACGTACACCATCCAGTGCGCCGGCAGATCCTCGGGGAACGAGCCCGACGCCGTGTCGAGCATGCCCCCGAAGGGCTCGGTGTCGACGCTCCACTCGGTGTAGGTGCCCCCGCCCCCGTAGGGGTGCCGCTTCGCGCCCCAGCCCAGCACGGACTGGTAGAAGTCCTTGGACCCGTCCGGGTCGCGGGTCAGGAGCTCGAACCAGCAGAAACTCCCGGGCGCGTTGACGACGCCGAAGCCCGTGTTCGTGATCGGCTGCCACAGGCCGAACGCGGCCCCCGACGGGTCCTGGCAGACCGCGAAGACGCCGTCCTCCGCGATGGTCTCCGGGCCCGTGACCACCGTGCCGCCGTTGCCCTTCACGCGCGCGATGACCGCGTCGACTCCGGCCGACTGGTAGTACGGCAGCCACGCCGACGGTTCCTTCGGGTTCCTGGTCGGGCCGATGCCCGCGACGAGCTCGTCACCGGACCTGAAGAGGCCGTAGCCCTCCGACCGCGGACCGGACACCACTTCGCTGCGCCAGCCGAGGAGCCCCTGGTAGAAGAGCCGGGCCGCGTCGGTGTCGGGCGTGGAGAGGTCCGCCCAGCAGGGCGCTGACGGGGTTTTGGAGATCTTCATGGACGTACATCTCCCGTGAACGGCGCCCCCCTGGACTCCTCCTCATTCACGCACGCGTGCCCCGCCCCGGCAATCGGGACGGGGCACGCATGACAAGGAACTACAGGCCGTAGCGCTCGCGCGCCTCCTTCACGGCCGAGGCCTTGACCTCGCCGCGGCGGGCGAGCTGGGCCAGGGCCGCGACGACGATCGACTGCGCGTCGATGCCGAAGTGGCGGCGGGCCGCCTCACGGGTGTCGGAGAGACCGAAGCCGTCCGCACCGAGCGAGGTGTAGTCCTGCTCGACCCACTGCGCGATCTGGTCGGGGACCTGACGCATGTAGTCGGAGACCGCGAGGACCGGGCCCTGGGCGCCGTCGAGCGCCTTACGGATGTACGGAGTGCGCTCCTCGCCGCGCAGGATCGCCTCGTCCGCCTCCAGGGCGTCGCGGCGCAGCTCGGTCCAGGAGGTCGCGGACCACACGTCGGCGGCGACACCCCACTCCTCGGCGAGCAGCTTCTGCGCCTCGAGGGTCCAGTGGATCGCCGTGCCCGAGCCGAGCAGCTGGATGCGGGGGGCGTTGGCGGCCGCCACGTTCACCCCGGCCGACTCGGCGGTGTTGAAGCGGTACAGGCCCTTGAGGATGCCCTCGTCCACGCCCGCGGGCTTGGCCGGCTGCGGCATCGGCTCGTTGTAGACCGTCAGGTAGTAGAAGACGTTCTGGTCCTCGCCCGGGGCAGCCGCGCCGTACATGCGGCGCAGACCGTCCTTGACGATCGCGCCGATCTCGTAGGCGAACGCCGGGTCGTAGGACAGCGCGGCCGGGTTGGTCGCCGCGATGACCGGCGAGTGACCGTCCGCGTGCTGCAGACCCTCACCCGTCAGCGTCGTACGGCCCGCGGTGGCACCGACCAGGAAGCCGCGGCCCAGCTGGTCGCCGAGCTGCCACATCTGGTCGGCCGTGCGCTGCCAGCCGAACATCGAGTAGAAGATGTAGAAGGGGATCATCGCCTCGCCGTGCGTGGCGTACGCGGAGGACGCGGCGATGAAGTCCGCCATGGAGCCGGCCTCGGTGATGCCCTCGTTGAGGATCTGGCCGTCCGTGGCTTCCTTGTAGTACATCAGCTGGTCGCGGTCGACCGGCTCGTACGTCTGTCCCTTGGGGGAGTAGATGCCGAGCGAGGGGAACAGCGACTCCATGCCGAAGGTGCGCGCCTCGTCCGGGACGATCGGCACCCAGCGCTTGCCGGTCTCCTTGTCGCGTACGAGGTCCTTGACCAGGCGTACGAACGCCATGGTCGTCGCGACCGACTGCGAGCCGGAGCCCTTGTCGAAGGAGGCGAACGCCTTGTCGGCCGGGGCCGGCAGCGGGGCGATCGCGTGCGTGCGGCGGGCCGGGGCGGGGCCGCCGAGGGCCGCGCGGCGCTCCTGGAGGTAACGGACCTCGGGGGAGTCGGCGCCCGGGTGGCCGTAGGGGACCTGGCCGTCGACGAACTGGCTGTCGGAGATGGGCAGTTCAAGGAGGTCACGCATGTCCTTGAACTCGTCCACCGTCAGCTTCTTCATCTGGTGGTTGGCGTTCTTGGACTCGAAGCCCTTGCCCAGCGTGAAGCCCTTGACCGTCTGGACCAGGATCACGGTCGGCGCGCCCTCGTGCGACAGGGCCGCACGGTAGGCCGCGTACACCTTGCGGGGCTCGTGGCCGCCGCGCGAGACCTTGAAGCACTCGGCGATCTTGTCGTCCGTGAGCAGCCTGCCCAGCTCGACGAGCGCGGGCTCGGAGCCGAAGAAGTGCTCGCGGATGTACGCGGCGTCGCGGGTCGCGTACGTCTGGAACTGGGCGTCCGGCACCTCGCGCAGCCGGCGCACGAGCGCGCCGGTCGTGTCGAGCTGGAACAGCTCGTCCCAGGCGGAGCCCCAGAGCGTCTTGATGACGTTCCACCCGGCGCCGCGGAACTGCGCCTCCAGCTCCTGGACCACGCGGAAGTTGGCGCGGACCGGGCCGTCGAGGCGCTGCAGGTTGCAGTTGATGACGAAGGTCAGGTTGTCCAGGCCCTCACGCGAGGCGAGCGCCAGGGCCGCGGTGGCCTCGGGCTCGTCCATCTCGCCGTCACCGAGGAACGCCCACACGTGCGAGGCGGAGACGTCCTTGATCTTGCGGTTGGTGAGGTAGCGGTTGAACCGCGCCTGGTAGATCGCCGACAGCGGGCCGAGGCCCATGGAGACGGTCGGGAACTCCCACAGCCAGGGCAGGCGCCGCGGGTGCGGATACGACGGCAGGCCGTCGCCGCCGGACTCCTGGCGGAAGCGGTCGAGCTGCTGCTCGCTCAGGCGGCCGTCGAGGAAGGCGCGGGCGTAGATGCCGGGGGAGGCGTGGCCCTGGATGTACAGCTGGTCGCCGGAGCCGTCGCCCTCCTTCCCCTTGAAGAAGTGGTTGAAGCCGGTCTCGTAGAGCCAGGCCGCCGAGGCGAACGTGGCGATGTGGCCGCCGACGCCGTACTTGGAGCCACGGGTCACCATCGCGGCCGCGTTCCAGCGGTTCCACGCGGCGATCTTCAGTTCCAGCGCCTCGTCACCCTCGATCGCCGGCTCTGCCGCGGTCGGGATGGTGTTGACGTAGTCGGTCTCGAGGAGCTTCGGCAGCGCCAGGCCTGAGCCCTCGGCGCGCTCCAGCGTGCGGCGCATCAGGTACGCGGCACGGTGCGGCCCGGCCGCCTTGGTAACGGCGTCCAGGGAGGCCTGCCATTCGGCAGTCTCCTCGGGGTCGCGGTCCGGGAGCTGGTCGAGCTCGCTCGGCTGGATTGCGGAGGGGTCGGTCATTGCGCCGCCTTCCTGAGTCGGAGGGGGGTTCCCTTAGCGGAAAGGGTGGGGGTGCCCTAGGTCTTTGGCAGGACAGGGCGTGGGTCTCTGGTGGAGACCCGTCGGCGACTCTAACTCCCTGATCGATGATCGATCAAAGGGTTGAAGGAGAAAACTTCCTCAGACGGAAAAAGTGGGCATCCGGTGCCATTGAACGGGGCACCGGGTGCCTTGATTTCGAAGGCGGAACGCTGAGTATGCGCAGGTCGGAGCGGTGACGCGACGACGTCTGAGCGGGGTGTGGCTCAGGCGCGCGGGGCGCAGCCGAGCACGTGTGCCTTCACCAGCTCCGCGATCGCGGGATCCCGGCGCCGGAACGCGGCCACGAGCGCCTCGTGCTCCTCCGCGTACGACTGCTGGACGGTGCCCAGCCAACGGATGGACAGGGCCGTGAACACCTCGATGCCGAGGCCCTCCCAGGTGTGCAGGAGCACGGAGTTCCCCGCGGCACGCACCAGCTCGCGGTGGAAGGCGACCGTGTGCCGCACCTGGCCCGTCCCGTCGGCCTCCTGGTCGGCGCGGTAGAGGGCCGCCACATGGGGTTCGAGGGCCGAGCAGTCCTCGGCCAGCTTTCCGGCCGCCAGCTCCGCCGCGATGGCCTCCAGGCCGGCCCTGACCGGGTAGCTCTCCTCCAGGTCCGCGGCCGTCAGATTCCGCACCCGGACACCCTTGTTGGGGGCGGACTCGATCAGGCGCAGGCTCTCCAGTTCCCGCAGGGCCTCCCGCACGGGAGTCTGGCTGACCTCCAACTCTGTCGCGATGCGGCGCTCCACGATGCGCTCGCCCGGCTTCCAGCGCCCGCTGACGATCCCCTCGACGATGTGCTCGCGGATCTGTTCGCGCAGCGAGTGGACGACGGGCGCGGTCATGATGGCTCCTCCAGAGGGGGCACAGACCCCAAGGTGCATTGACCTCTAGACAATACGGCGGCGCCCCCGTCCGGAAGACCTTCGGACGGGGGCGTACGCGCTGATGAGACGAGAGTTACAGGCCGAGCTCGACCTCGAACTCGCCGGCCTCCAGGATCGCCTTGACCGTGGTCAGGTAGCGGGCGGCGTCCGCGCCGTCCACCAGACGGTGGTCGTAGGAGAGCGACAGGAACGTCATGTCCCGGACGGCGATGGTCTCGCCGAGGTCCGGGTGGTTGATGACGACCGGACGCTTCACCGTGGCGCCGATGCCCAGGATCGCGGCCTGGTTCGGCGGCACGATGACGGTGTCGAAGAGCGCACCGCGCGAGCCCGTGTTGGAGATCGTGAAGGTCGCGCCGGACATGTCGTCCGGCGTGAGGCCGCCACCGCGGGCCTTGCCGGCCAGCTCGGCGGTCTTCTTCGAGATCCCGGCGATGTTCAGGTCGCCCGCGCCCTTGATGACCGGCGTCATCAGACCCTTCTCGGCGTCAACGGCGATGCCGATGTTCTCCGAGTCGAAGTACGTGATGGTGCCTTCGTCGTCGTTGATCCGGGCGTTGACGACCGGGTGGGCCTTCAGCGCCTGGGCGGCGGCCTTGACGAAGAACGGCATCGGGGAGAGCTTGACGCCCTCACGGGCCGCGAACGCGTCCTTCGCCTTGGCGCGCAGCTTCATCAGCTTGGTGATGTCGACCTCGACGACCGAGGTCAGCTGGGCCTGCGAGTGCAGCGCCTTCATCATGTTGTCGCCGATGACCTTGCGCATGCGGGTCATCTTGACCGTCTGGCCGCGGAGGGGAGAGACCTCCAGGGCCGGGGCCTTCGCGGCGGCCGGAGCGGCGGCGGGGGCCGGGGCGGCCTTCGCGGCCTCGGCGGCCGCGATGACGTCCTGCTTGCGGATACGGCCACCGACGCCGGTGCCCTTGACGGTGCCCAGGTCCACGCCGTTCTCCGACGCGAGCTTGCGGACCAGCGGGGTCACGTACGCGCCGTCGTCACCGGAGACCGCGGCGGGGGCCGGAGCCGCGGGGGCGACCGGAGCGGGAGCGGCGACCGGGGCGGGGGCCGGAGCAGCCGGAGCCGCGGGGGCGACCGGAGCCGGAGCCGGAGCCGGAGCGGCGGGGGCAGCCGGGGCAGGAGCCGGAGCGGCGGGGGCAGCCGGGGCAGGAGCCGGAGCGGCGGGGGCAGCCGGGGCCGGAGCGGCGGCCGGAGCAGCCGGGGCGGCGGGCGCGGCGGCGGCCGGAGCGGCACCGGGAGCACCGATGACGGCCAGCTTGGCGCCGACCTCGGCGGTCTCGTCCTCGGCGACGGAGATCTCCAGGAGAACGCCGGCGACGGGGGAGGGGATCTCGGTGTCGACCTTGTCCGTGGAGACCTCGAGCAGGGGCTCGTCCTCCGCGACCTCCTCGCCGACCTCCTTCAGCCAGCGGGTGACGGTGCCCTCGGTGACGGACTCGCCGAGAGCGGGCAGCACGACGTCGGTGCCGGAAGCGGCACCGGCGGGGGCGGCCGGAGCGGCCGGGGCGGCGGCCGGGGCCGCGGGGGCCTCGGCCACGGGGGCCGGAGCGGCGGCCGGGGCCGGGGCCTCGGCAGCGGCGGGGGCCGGGGCGGCGGCGGGCGCGCCCGTGCCGTCGTCGATGACGGCGAGCTCGGCGCCGACCTCGACGGTCTCGTCCTCGGCGACCTTGATGGAGGCCAGGATGCCGGCGGCGGGCGAGGGGATCTCGGTGTCGACCTTGTCGGTCGAGACCTCGAGCAGCGGCTCGTCGACCTCGACGCGCTCGCCCTCGGCCTTCAGCCAGCGGGTGACGGTGCCCTCGGTGACACTCTCACCGAGCGCCGGAAGGGATACGGAAACCGACATGGTTTCTGTTGCTCCTTAGTGGGGTCTCCCCTGCTCGAGCGATGTTGAGAGCTTGGGGGAGTGCGGAAGTCTGTGGTCGGTCGTCGCGCCCAGGGGACGACAGGGACGACTGGGTCCAGCCTGCGGCCTGACCTAGTCGTGCGAGTGCAGCGGCTTGCCCGCGAGGGCCAGGTGGGCCTCTCCGAGTGCCTCGTTCTGCGTCGGGTGGGCGTGGATGAGCTGGGCGACCTCGGCGGGCAGCGCTTCCCAGTTGTAGATCAGCTGGGCTTCGCCGACCTGCTCGCCCATACGGTCACCGACCATGTGGACGCCGACCACGGCACCGTCCTTGACCTGGACGAGCTTGATCTCGCCCGCGGTCTTGAGGATCTTGGACTTGCCGTTGCCCGCGAGGTTGTACTTCAGAGCGACGACCTTGTCCGCACCGTAGATCTCCTTGGCCTTGGCCTCGGTGATACCGACGGAGGCGACCTCGGGGTGGCAGTACGTCACCTTCGGCACGCCGTCGTAGTCGATCGGGACGGTCTTGATACCGGCCAGACGCTCCGCCACCAGGATGCCCTCGGCGAAGCCGACGTGCGCGAGCTGGAGCGTCGGGACGAGGTCACCGACGGCGGAGACGGTCGGCACGTTGGTCTGCATGTACTCGTCGACCAGGACGTAACCGCGGTCCATCGCGACGCCCTGCTCCTCGTAACCGAGACCGGCCGAGACCGGGCCGCGGCCGATGGCGACCAGGAGGACCTCGGCCTCGAAGGTCTTGCCGTCGGCGAGGGTCACGCGGACGCCGTCCTGCGTGTACTCGGCCTTCTCGAAGAAGGTGCCGAGGTTGAACTTGATGCCGCGCTTGCGGAAGGCGCGCTCCAGGAGCTTGGAGCTGTTCTCGTCCTCGACGGGCACGAGGTGCTTCAGGCCCTCGACGACGGTGACGTCGGTGCCGAAGGACTTCCACGCGGAGGCGAACTCGACGCCGATGACGCCGCCGCCGAGGATGATCGCGGACTGCGGGACGCGGTCCAGCTTCAGCGCGTGGTCCGAGGAGATGATGCGGTTGCCGTCGATCTCCAGGCCCGGCAGCGACTTCGGCACGGAGCCGGTCGCGAGGAGCACGTGGCGGCCCTGGACGCGCTGGCCGTTCACGTCCACGGAGGTCGGGGACGACAGACGGCCCTCGCCCTCGATGTACGTCACCTTGCGGGAGGCGACGAGACCCTGCAGGCCCTTGTACAGGCCGGAGATCACGTCGTCCTTGTACTTGTGGACGCCCGCGATGTCGATGCCCTCGAAGGAGGCCTTGACCCCGAACTGCTCCGCCTCGCGCGCCTGGTCGGCGATCTCACCGGCGTGCAGCAGGGCCTTCGTCGGGATACAACCGTTGTGCAGGCAGGTGCCGCCGAGCTTGTTCTTCTCGATCAGGGCGACGTCCAGGCCCAGCTGCGCTCCGCGCAGGGCCGCGGCGTAACCGCCACTGCCACCGCCGAGGATCACTAGGTCGAAAACGGTGCTGGCGTCGTTCGCCACGTCACGTCCTCCATGCATGTGCGCCGTACGCCGGTCTGCAGTGACCGGGCGGCGGCTGGTGTCCGGCCGCTTTTTTATGCTTCGGCCCTGTGGTGGGGGCCCTGTCCTGCCGAGGACCCATCTTCGCACTTGTCGGAGGCGGACGGGACGCCGGGCCCGGGGGTGAGACGGCGGTTACACCTGAAACCCGGTTGACGGGGTCCGGGAGGCTGCGGATTTCGTCGAAAGCGAACAGCCCCCGGGTGCCGTCGCACCCGGGGGCTGTCGAGCCGTGACTTACGCGTCAGCCGAGGTCACCGTCGGCCGTGCGCTCCGCGAGGCGCACCAGCGTGCGGACCGCGGAACCGGTGCCGCCCTTGGGCGTGTAGCCGGACGCGCCGCCCTCGTTGAAGGCCGGGCCCGCGATGTCGAGGTGGGCCCATGTGATGCCCTCGCCGACGAACTCCTGGAGGAAGAGGCCGGCCACCAGGCCGCCGCCCATGCGCTCGCCCATGTTGGCGATGTCGGCGGTGGCGGAGTCCATGCCCTTGCGCAGGTCGGAGGGGAGCGGCATGGGCCAGGACGGCTCGCCGACCTCCTCTGCGACCTCGTGGATCGACGTACGGAAAGCGTCGTCGTTCGCCATGATGCCGAACGTGCGGTTGCCGAGCGCCAGCATCATCGCGCCGGTCAGCGTGGCGACGTCGACGATCGCGTCGGGCGTCTCCTCGGAGGCCTTGGCGATGGCGTCGGCCAGGACCAGGCGGCCCTCGGCGTCCGTGTTCAGGACCTCGACGGTCTTGCCGGAGTACATGCGAAGGACGTCACCCGGGCGGGTCGCCGAGCCCGACGGCATGTTCTCGGCGAGCGCCAGCCAGCCGGTGACGTTCACCTTGAGGCCCAGGCGCGCGGCGGCGACGACGGCGGCGAACACGGCGGCGGCGCCGGCCATGTCGCACTTCATCGTCTCGTTGTGCCCGGCCGGCTTGAGGGAGATGCCGCCCGAGTCGTAGGTGATGCCCTTGCCGACGAAGGCGAGGTGCTTGTCCGCCTTGGACGACGTGTAGGAGAGCTTCACCAGGCGCGGCGGGGCCTCCGAGCCGGCGCCGACGCCGAGGATGCCGCCGAAGCCGCCCTTGACGAGCGCCTTCTCGTCGAGGACCTGCACCTTGATGCCGTGCTCCTTGGCCGCGGCCGAGGCGACGGCCGCGAAGGCCTCCGGGGTCAGGTCGTTCGGCGGGGTGTTGACCAGGTCGCGGGCGCGGTTGAGCTCCTCGGTCACGGCGAGGGCGCGCTCCACGGCGGCCTTGAACGCCTTGTCGCGGGGCTTGGCGCCGAGCAGGGCGATCTCGGCGATCGGCGCCTTGCCGTTCTTCTTGCCGTCCTGGGCCGACTCCTTGTAGGCGTCGAAGGAGTAGGCGCCGAGCAGGGCGCCCTCCGCGATCGCGCCCGCGTCACCCGAGTCCTCGACGGGCAGGGCGAACGCGGCCTTCTTCGTACCGGCCAGCGCGCGGGCGGCGGCACCGGCGGCGCGGCGCAGGGCCTCGGCGTCGTACGTCTCGTCCTTCTCCGGCACCGGACCGAGACCGACGGCGAGGACGACCGGGGCCTTGAAGCCGGAGGGGGCGGGGAGCTTCGTCACCTCGCCCTCACCGCCGGAGGCGCCGAGGGTCTCCAGGACGGCGGCGAGCTTGCCGTCGTAGGCCTTGTCCACGGCCTCCGCGCCGGGGGCGACGACGAGCCCTGCGGACTTCGATGCAGCACCCTTCGCCACACCGACGACGATCGCGTCGGCACGCAGGCCGGACGCGGCGGCGGTGCTGAGAGTCAGAGCAGTCACGGTGGTGAGGTCCCTACTTTCATGGTGTCTGAACAAGTTCTGACGGGCCGTGGGGTGTATGGCCCCTTGGGGAGCCTACGCCCGTGTGCGCGAGGGTGCGCTTCGCGGTAGGCGACCGCGGCCTTGTCAGCCGAAGGTGAGGACGACGAGGGCCGTGGTTGCGGCGGTCTCGGCGACGCCGCCGAAGACGTCACCGGTCACTCCGCCGAAGCGGCGCACGCAGTGGCGCAGCAGGAGTTCGGCCGCGCAGCAGGCCAGTACGGCGGCCGCCGCGCCGCGCACGGCGCCGTACGCCGAGCCGGTGACGGCGCCCGCGGCACCGGCGGCGCACACGGTCACGGCGGCGGCGAGCAGCGCCCCGCGCACGGGCACCGTCCCGGCGACGGCCGCGCCCAGGCCCTCGGGCCGGGCCGGCGGGACACCGGCGCGCGAGGCCAGGGTGAGCGCGAGCCGGGCGGCGAGTGCCGAGACGACGGCGGCGAGCGCGCCGCGGGCCCACGAGTGCGCGTACAGCTCGGTGAGCGCGGCGACCTGGGCGAGGAGCGCGAGCACGAGGGTGATGACGCCGAACGGGCCGATGTCCGACTGCTTCATGATGCGCAGCGCGTCCTCGGCCGGCTTGCCGCTGCCGAGGCCGTCGGCGGTGTCGGCGAGCCCGTCCAGGTGCAGTCCCCGGGTCAGCGCGGCCGGGACGCTCACGCTCGCCACGGCCGCGAGCAGCGGTCCGGCGCCGAGCAGCGTCAGGATCCCGCCGAGCGCGGCGGCGGCCAGGCCCACGACGAGCCCGGCGACGGGGGCACAGAGCATTCCGGCGCGGGCCGCCTCGCGGTCCCATCGGGTGACCTTGACCGGGAGCACGGTGAGGGTGCCGAAGGCGAAGCGGAGGCCGTCGGCCGGGGTTGCGGGCATCCCGGCAGGCTACCCGGGGGGCCCAGCACAGCGGGCGGCGCCTGTGCCCCGGCGGCAGGATGGCCGCATGGGTGACTGGTGGTACCGGAACATCGTCGAGCCGGGGAAGCTGCCGTTGCTGCTCGCCCTCGCCGCGTTCCTGCTGACCTTCGCGGCCACCCGTACGATCACGCGCCTCATCCGAGCCGGGCGCGGGCCGTTCCGCAACGTCACGCCGGGCGGCATGCACATCCATCACGTGGTGCCGGGCGTGATCCTCACCGTCATCGGCGGGTTCGGCGCGGTCGGCAGCGGGCGGCACGGCGTCGGCGCCTCGATCTGCGCGGTGATCTTCGGGACCGGGGCGGGCCTGGTCCTCGACGAGTTCGCGCTGATCCTGCACCTCGCCGACGTGTACTGGACCGAACAGGGCCGGCAGAGCGTGGAGGTGGTGGTCCTCGCGGCGGCGCTCGGGCTGCTCGTCCTCAGCGGCTTCTCGCCGCTCGGCGTCAACGACGTGACGGGACAGGAGGAGCAGGGGCGCGGTACCGCGATCCTCACGGTCCTGGTCAACCTTCTGTTCGTCGTGCTGGCCATGTTCAAGGGGAAGCCCCGGCTCGCGATCGTCGGCGTACTCGTGCCGTTCGTCGCGCTGTTCGGGGCCATCAGGCTCGCGCGGCCCGGATCGGCGTGGGCCAAGCGCTGGTACCGGCGGCGCCCCAGGGCCAGGGCCAGATCGCGGCTGCGCGCCTACCGGCACGACCGGCGCTGGTCGAAGCTGAGCCGGGGCTTTCAGGACCTGATCGGCGGCACACCCGACTCGGAGCGCTCGGCGTCCCGGTGACGCACGGTGCCGAAGGCCCACCGCGCCACGGCGACCAGGGCGACCGCGGCCATCGCCGCCAGGTGTTCCTTGCCCGCGAGGTTCGGCTTCATGGCCGCCTCGATCGCCATGACGGCGACCACCACGCCCGCCGTCCGCCAGGCGCGATGGCGCCAGCACACGTACACGGCGAGACCGACGACCGCCGCCGAGGGGCCGTTGTCGACGAGCTGCGCGTCCGACGCGGGCAGGCCGAGCGGGCCGTCGGGGCCGAGGGCGATGCCGAGGCGGGCGTAGAGGGTGCCGGCGAGGGTGGCGACGTATCCGACGGCGAGCGTGCCCCTCCAGCCGAGGCAGATCTCCGCGATGCCGAACACGATCAGGACCTGTGCGAGCGCGCCCCACACCGGCAGGTCGAGCGCCGGCACGAAGAGGGACAGCGGGGTGCGCAGCGCGGACAGCCACAGCGCGTCCTCGGCCCGTACGGAGCCGACGTCCTCCACGAACCGATAACCCCAGGACTGGTTCTGCACGTACTGGAACAGGGCCGTGAGGCAGATCGCGCCGAGCGTCATCGGCGCCGCCCGCCACCTCTTGGCGACGAGCCCCCTGTGCACCGTCGACCACAGCGGGCCCCACTCGGCGCGCGCCAGGGCGGCCGGGGATCTCACGGGCGCGGCTCCAGATGCCTGCGGTGCATCCAGTTCGGCAGGCCCGGCGCCTCCAGGAAGCCCTCGGCGCGTGCGGAGGCGAGGCCGATCCGCGGCAGGTCGGCGCTCTTCTCGAAGAGCAGGAAGCGGGGTTCCCAGATGGGCCGGTACTTCGCGTTGGCCCGGTACAGGGATTCGATCTGCCACCACCGTGAGAAGAAGCTGAGCAGCGAGCGCCACAGGCGCAGCACCGGGCCCGCGCCGAGCCGCGAGCCACGCTCGAAGACGGACCGGAACATCGCGAAGTTCAGCGACACCTGCGTGATCCCGATCTCCGCGGCCCGCTGGAGCAGTTCGATCACCATGAACTCCATCAGCCCGTTCTCGGAGTCCCTGTCGCGCCGCATCAGGTCGAGCGAGAGCCCCTCCGGTCCCCACGGGACGAACGAGAGCACGGCCTTCAACTCGCCTTTCCCGTCGGAGCATTCGAGCATCACGCAGCGTCCGTCCGCCGGGTCGCCGAGCCGCCCGAGCGCCATCGAGAAGCCGCGCTCGGTCGCCCCGTCGCGCCAGTCGTCGGCGCGCTGGAGCAAGTACGTCATCTCCTCGGCGGGGATGTCCTCGTGGCGCCGGATCCGCACCTCGTAACCCGCGCGCTTGACCCGGTTGTAGGCCTGCCGGACGGTGCGCATGGCGCGGCCCTCCAGGGTGAACTCAGGGATCTCGACGATGGCTTCGTCGCCGAGTTCGAGGGCGTCGAGGCCGTGCCGGGCGTAGATGGTGCCCGCCTCCTCGCTCGCGCCCATCACGGCCGGGCTCCAGCCGTGTTCGCGCGCCTCCATGAGCCAGGGTGCGATCGCGCCGGGCCAGGCCTCGGGGTCGCCGATCGGATCGCCCGACGCGAGAGAGACCCCGCCGACGACGCGGTACGCCACGGCCGCCTTGCCCGTCGGCGACCACACGACGCTCTTCTCGCGGCGCAGCGCGAAGTAGCCGAGCGAGTCCCGGTCGCCCTCCTTGTCGAGCAGCGCGCGCAGCCTGGCCTCGTCGTCGGGGGTGATGGGGTCGACGGCCTTGCGGGAGCGGAACGCGGCGTACGCGACGGCGAGCAGGAGGAGGGTGCTCAGGATGTTGATGGCGACGTTGACCCAGTTCGGCGACGTGATGCCGGGGTAGCGGGACTCGTCGGTGGCGACCGAGATGAGGCGCAGGGTGCCGTAGCGCCAGCGCTCGAGGAACGTCGAGTGGTGTCCGTTGTGCGCCTGGTTGGTGACGGTCACCAGGAACGTCGCGAACAGGGACGTCACGAGGAGTCCGCCGATCCCGACCGCGGCCGCGAGCTTCGCGTTCGAGCGGTCGCCCTTCGCGTAGAACTCCCGCCGCCCGAGCAGCAGCGCGACGACGAACGCGGCGGTCAGGACGAGCGAGATCCAGTTCTGCGCGTAGCGGCGCACCTCGGGGAAGAACATGACGACGACGAACAGGACCAGGAAGAGCCCGCTGAGCACGAGGTTGAGGATCCACGCGGCGCGCTTGCGGCGGCGCATCGTGATCGCCAGGAACCAGGTGAAGACCCCGGACGCGAAGCCGGCGGTCAGCAGGTACGGGGTGAAGTAGTTGTCGGTGTTGTGCCGTTGCAGGTCCTGGCCGAGGGAGACCCAGACCGCGCTCAGGAAGTTGATGAACGTGACGACGCGCAGGTACCAGACGAGGAAGGCGGCCGCCCGCTTCGTGGTGGGGGTGGAGGCGTGGGCGGGGCGCGCGGGTGGAGCGCTCGTGTGTTCATCTGCCATAGGCACGGAGCATATGGGGCATTTAAGGTGATGTGGGGCGAGCATCGCCGGGGCGCGAAACGGCGGGTCGCGGCGGGACCGAACCCGCCGCGACCCGCCGTCAAAAAGGCGTGCCCGGTGCCCTACTCGGTCGCGTCCGCGGTCTCCGGCTCCTCGGCGGCCGACGGCTGCTCGGCGGCCTGCGGGGCCTCCGGCAGCTCCGCCGCCAGCGCCGCGGCAGCCTGTACCAGCGGCAGCGCGAGCAGCGCCCCGGCTCCCTCGCCCACCGTCACGCCCTGGTCGAGCAGCGGCTCCATCGCCATCCGGTCCAGCGCCTTCGCCTGCGCGGGCTCACCGCTCGACTGGCCCGCCAGCCACCAGTCCGGCGCCCGGAAAGCGATCCGCTGCCCGACGAGCGCGCACGCCGCCGACACCACGCCGTCCAGGATCACCGGCGTACGCCGCACCGCGCTCTGCAGCAGGAACCCGGTCGCGGCGGCGAGGTCCGCGCCGCCCACCGCGCCGAGCAGCGCCAGCTGGTCGCCGAGCACGGGCCTGGCCCGCCGCAGGGCGTCCCGCACGGCCGCGCACTTGCGCATCCACGCCAGGTCGTCGATCGGAGAGCCGCCGCGCCCGGTCACCACGGACGCGTCCGTCCCGCACAGCGCCGCGATCAGCGTCGCGGCCGCAGTGGTCCCGCCCACGCTGAGATCCCCGAGGACCACCAGGTCCGTGCCGGAGTCCGCCTCCTCGTCGGCGACGGCCATGCCCGCACGGAACGCCGCCTCCGCCTCCTCGGGCGTCAGCGCGTCCTCGATGTCGATGCGCCCGGACGACCTGCGCACCCGGTGCCGTACGACCTCGGCGGGCAGTTCGTCGGGCTCGCAGTCCAGTGACATGTCGACGACCCGTACCGGAACTCCCAGGCGCCGCGCGAGGATCGCCGACGCGCTCCCGCCCTCGACGGCCTGGCGCACCAGCGCCGCGGCACTTCCCGCGGGCCGCGCCGACACCCCGAGCTCCGCGACCCCGTGGTCACCCGCGAACAGCACCACGCGCGGCCGCTCCAGCGGCTTGACCGGCACGGCGGCCTGGGCGGCCGACAGCCACTCGCCCAGCTCGTCGAGGCGGCCGAGCGCGCCGGGCGGCACCGCGAAGCGGGCACGGCGTTCCTCGGCGTCGCGGCGCGTCCCGCCGTCGGGGCGCTCGATCAGATCGGTGAAGTCGTCGAGATTCAGCGAGCTCATTCGCCGAACAGTACCGGCCGTTCCCCGGCATGGCGCATGACGTGGTGTTACGCCATGCGATGCATCGCATCCGCAGCGTCGTTGCGGGTCTCTCCGTGATCCTTTACGTTCCTGGATGCCCCGGATTGTCGTGCCGCCCCAGGGTGGTGCGGCGCCCTTCGGACCGTCCCGCAGGAGTTCGTGATGACCCCCACGACCGAGGCCGTCGCCGAGCGGCGGCCCGCCTATCTCACCGAACTCGCCCAGGGCACCGACCGGTTCCACGAGCCGCGCAGGACCGACTGCCCCTGGTGCGGCTCCGGCCGCCTGCGCACCCGGCTGCGGACCACCGACCTCCTCCAGCACAAGCCCGGCACCTTCGTCGTCGACCAGTGCCGCGCCTGCTCGCACTCCTTCCAGAACCCGCGCCTGACCCCCGAGGGCCTGGCCTTCTACTACCGGGACTTCTACGACGGGCTCGACGCCGGCCACTCCGCCCGGCTCCTGAACGCCCCGCACTCCGCGCGGCGCTCCGCCCGGCGCCACCGCGCCGCCGCCCGGACCCTGCTGGCCCTCATCGAGCCGGAGAGCTGGCTGGACGTCGCCACCGGGCAGGGCCACTTCCCGGCGGCCGCCAAGGAGGTCCACCCGTACACCGCCTTCGACGGGCTCGACGCCGGAGCCGCCGTCGAGGAGGGCCGCAGGGCCGGCCGCGTCGAGGAGGCCCACCGCGGCACCCTCACCGAACTCGCCCCCGCGCTCGCGGGACGCTACGACGCGCTGAGCATGTTCCACTACCTGGAGCACGCCACCGACCCGCGCGAGGAACTCAAGGCCGCCCGCACCGTCCTGCGCCCCGGAGGCCACCTCCTCGTCGAGGTCCCCGACCCCGAGAGCCGCTACGCGAAGCTGCTCGGCAAGTGGTGGGTGTCGTACTTCCAGCCCCAGCACCTGCACCTCATCCCGATGGACAACCTCAGCCGCGAGCTGGAGCGCCTCGGCTACACCGTCGTCGCGACCGACCGCCGCGAGGCGCACGTCCCGCTCGACCTCACCGCCGGCCTCGCCCTGTTCCTCGGCCACTGGCTGCCGAGCGCCGACGCCCCCTGGCGCAGCAAGGCCCCCACCCCGCTCCAGCGCGGGCTGCGCACGGCGCTCACGTACGCCGTCGTGCCCCTCGTCGCCGCGGCCTACGCGGCGGACCAGCTGCTCGCCCCGCTCGCGGGCCGCACCCGCTTTTCCAACGCCTACCGGGTCGTGGCCCGCAAGAACGCCGGTGGGCCCGGCAAGGACCCGCAGCTGTCCGAAGCCTGACCGGACGCGCCCGCGTCAGCCGCGCAGCACGAGCGCCTGCCCGGCCACCACCAGCAGTACCTGTTCGCACTCGGCGGCGAACGCCGTGTTCAGGCGCCCCAGTTCGTCCCGGTAGCGGCGGCCCGACGCGGTGGCCGGGACGATCCCGGAACCCACCTCGTTCGACACGGCGACGACCGTGCGCGGGGTGTTCCGCACGGCCTCCGTCAGCGCCGCGACCTTCTCGCGCAGAGCCCGCTCCCCGCCGCCGGCCCACTCCGCGTCGTCCCACGCCCGCACCTCGTCCATGGCGTACGTCAGCCACAGGGACAGGCAGTCGATGAGCAGCGGGGGACCGTCCTGCGCCAGGAGCGGCACGAGGTCGCAGGTCTCCGTCGTGCTCCAGGAGCCGGGGCGCCGCTCGCGGTGCAGCGCCACCCGCTGCGACCACTCGGTGTCCCCGCCCCGGGTGCCGCCCGTCGCCACGTACAGCACGCCCGGGAACGCCTCGAGGCGCCGCTCGGCCTCGACCGACTTCCCGGACCTCGCCCCACCGAGGACCAGCGTCCTGCGCGGCACGTCCGGCACGTCCTCGTACGCCCCCACCACGAGCGTCGTCCCGTCCGGCACGGCCCGTGCGCCCGCCGCCGCCAGACGGCGCGTCAGCTCCGGACCCGGCGGCACGTCGTGGTCGATGTGGACCGCGAGCACATCGGTCGTCGCGCCGATCGCCCCCACGCCCCGCAGCCTGGCCGCTGCGTCCGGGCGGTCCACGATGTCGGCGAGCACCATCTCGTACGGCCGTTCGGCCTCCTCGAAGCCCGCGGGCGCCGAGCCCGGCGGCAGGTACAGCAGCCGCTCGCCGTCCGGCCCGGTCACCTCGTAACCCGTCCCCGGCGAGTCCATGGGCAGGGCCCGCACGCGGTGCCCGGTCAGCAGCGCCAGCTCGCTCCCGTCCGGCACCCGGCCCGGCGTCACGAGCCCCGCCGGCACCTCCACGGGCGGCCCGTCGTGCGGATGCGAGAGCAGCACCTGCCGTACGCCGCTGAGACTGTGCCCCGAGCGGGCGGCGGCGAACGCCGCCCCCGGTGTCAGGTCGAGCAGCAGCGTGCCGTCGATCAGGAGCGCGGTCGCGGCCCGAGCACCCGGCCCGAGGGCGGTGGCGCAGGCCGCGCAGGGGCAGTCGGGGCGGGGCAGTCCGGTGGGTGCGCCGGTGCCGAGCAGAGTGAGTTCCACGGGAAGATCCTCCCGCGCCACCGCGAGTGGCGCTCGCCCGGATAGGCTTCCGGGCAGTGCTCAGACCGTGAGCTGGTCCGTTGACTCTCTGGAGGCTGACATGGCGGCATGGACGTGGAGGTTCGAGAAGTCGGACGGGACGGAGGTCCAGCCGGCGGTGCAGCCCGAGGAGTTCACGACTCAGGGCGACGCGGAGTCGTGGATCGGCGAGTACTGGAAGGCCCTCGCCGAAGGCGGCGCCGACCAGGTCACCCTCTTCGAGGACGACGCGGTGATCTACGGCCCGATGGGCCTGCACGCGGAGGACGCGCCGGCGTAGTCCCGCGGCTCCTTCCGGAACGCCGAGAGGGGCGGCTGCCCGCGCGGGTCGCCGCCCCTCTCGCTCCCGGCGAGTCCTTGCTAGATCTCGCCGAGGGTGACCTCGACCGTCTTCTCGGCCCCGTTCCTCGTGTACGTCACCGAGACCTTGTCGCCGGGCTTGTGGGGGGCGAGTTCCTCCGCGAGCGACGTCATCGAGGTGATGCCGGTGCCGCCGAACTCGGTGATGACGTCCCCGGACCGGATCCCGGCCTTCTGCGCGGCCCCGCCGTCGTCGACGTCCACCACGGCGACGCCGTCCGGTCTGTAGGAGCTGCCGAGGACCGTACGGCCCGTGATGCCGAGCGCCGCCCGCCCCGAGTCCGTGACCCTGCCGTTCTTGATGACCTGGTCGGCGACCGTGGTGACCATGGACGAGGGGATGGCGAACCCGATGCCGGGCGCCGCGCCGCCGCTGATGCCGGGGTCCACCGCGGCGAGTGTCGGGATGCCGATGACCTGTCCGTCGAGACCGACGAGGGCGCCGCCGCTGTTGCCCGGGTTGATCGCCGCGGACGTCTGCACCATGTTCCCGATGGTGGCGCCGGTCCCGCCGCCCTCACGGACCTCGCTCACGGTCCGGCCGGTCGCCGAGACGATGCCCTCCGTGACGCTGGAGGACAGGCCGAGCGGTGAGCCCATCGCCAGGGTGATCTGCCCGACCTCGACCTTGGGCGAGTCGGCGAACCGGGCCGCCCTGAGCCGCTCGGGCACCTTGTCCAGCTTGATGACGGCGAGGTCCTGGGCAGGGTAGGCGTAGACGAGCGTCGCGGTCAGCTCGGTCTCGCTGTTGGACGTGGTGACCTTGAACTGCTTCTCGTTGCCGACCACGTGCGCGTTCGTGACGATGTGCCCTTTGTCGTCGTAGACGATCCCGGAGCCGAGATCGGACGAGGCCTGGATCTGGACGACCGACGGCAGGACGTCCTTGATCACCTTCTGGTAGTCGGCCTGCAGCTGGTCGCCGGAGGCGAGCGCGGCCTGCCGCGTCGTGCCGGACGTCTGCGACGGCGAGTCGGCCGGGCCGGAGCCGGAGCCGGAGCAGCCGCCGGCCAGGGCCGCCGAGCAGACGACGGCGGTCAGCGGCAGCGCGATGCGCGGAACGCGGCCGCCTTGGGTACGGGTACGGGATCCGGTGAGACGGCGGGAACGGGCACGGAAAGCATCCATGCCCGGATTGTCGCTGTCGTCCTGTTGTTCCTGCCTGTGGTGGGCCGCCGAACAGGGGGCGCTCCGGGGCCCTCAGCCCCGCACGCCGCACAGGTGCAGCAGCGCCGCCACCCGGCGGTACGGCTCCGTGCGGCCCGCCCGCTCCTCCGCCGCGAGCAGCGTGTGGAACTCGCCGGGCGGCGGCACGGGCGCGTCGTCCCCCGCGGTGTCCGTGAAGACCCGCACCCCGTACCAGGCGTGCAGCGGAGCCCCGATCCCGGCCAGCGTCGCGGTCAGCGTGTCGAGCCGGTCGGCCCGGACGTCGAGCCCGAGCCGGTTGCGGTACGAGAGCGTGTCGAAGGAGCCGAGCGCCGCCTGCCAGTCCCCGGCGAGGCCGGGCCGCATGGCGAGCGCGTCACCGTTGCGCACGAGGAGCGAGAGCAGGCCGCCGGGGGCCAGCATCCGTGCCAGGCCCGCGAGCAGCGCGTCGGGATCCTCGACGTACATCAGGACCCCGTGGCACAGGACCACGTCGAAGCTGCCGGGCAGGAAGTGCACCCCGGTCTCACGGCCGTCACCCTCCACGAGGCGCACCCGGCCGCGGATGCCCTCGGGCTCCTCGGCGAGCGCGGCACGCGCGGCGGCGACCATCCCGGGATCCTGCTCGACCCCGGTCACCTGATGTCCGCCGCGCGCGAGGCGCAGGGCCTGCGTGCCCCGGCCCATCCCGACGTCGAGGATCCGCAGCCGCTGACCGACGGGGTAGCGCGCGGCCAGCTGCTCGTCGAGCTGCCGGGCCACGAGCTCCTGGCGTACGGAATTGCGCAGACCGCTCAGCTTGCCGAGCCAGGACGCCGCGGCGCCGCCGGAGAAGGCCTCCGTGCTCAGGGCCGCTCTCCGCGCTTGACCTGGGGCTTGGGCAGACGGAGCCGGCGCATCTGGAGCGTGCGCATCAGGGCGTACGCGACGGCGCCCTTCTTCGGCTCGTTCGGGAACTTCTCGGCCAGGCGCTTCTTCAGGCGGAACGCCGTCACGACCGAGTCGAGCACGATCAGCACGATCACGATGAGCCAGAGCAGCAGCGCGATGTTCTGCAGGCTCGGGATCCGGATCATGGTCATCACGAGGATGACCACCGCCAGGGGCAGGAAGAACTCGGCGATGCAGAAACGCGAGTCGACGAAGTCGCGCGCGAACTTTCGCACCGGACCCTTGTCGCGGGCGGGAAGATAACGCTCGTCACCGCTGGCGAGCGCCTGGCGCTGCCTCTCCATCGCGGTGCGGCGCTCGTCGCGCTGCCGCTTCGACGCCTCCTTGCGGGTCGTCGGCGTATTGGCCACGCTGCGGCGCTGGGTCTGGGCCTGGCTGCGCTTGGGCGTGGGGCGGCCCTTGGGGGCCTGCGGGTCACGGGGCTGCGTGGAGTTGGTCACCGGTGCCTTGGCGGCCGGGGCCTTCTCGTCCTTGGATCGGCTACGGAACACAAAGACCAAGGGTACGTGGTGCGCGCGCATGGACCAGAGGCGAGTGGGGAACGATCCGGCAACACCCTGCGTCAGTGTTGCTGAGCGTTCCCGGCAGCTGCACCGCGTGCTCGTCGAACCGGCCACCCCAGGGGGACACCTACTCCCTGCGCCGGAGCGGGACCGGACGCAGTCGTCCTTGGGGATGAGCGCATCCGCACCTGAACAGTGCGGTAATAGAGGCAGGACCCGTACTGTGGGTTCTGTCGCAGTGCTGGTGCTGGACGTCTGCTGGATCTGTCAGAAGGGGGCGCGCGAAGCCCATGAGCGGTGTCATGAAGCGTATGGGGATGATCTTCCGCGCGAAGGCGAACAAGGCCCTTGACCGGGCCGAGGACCCGCGCGAGACCCTCGATTACTCGTACCAGAAGCAGCTGGAGCTGCTCCAGAAGGTGCGCCGCGGCGTCGCCGACGTGGCGACCTCGCGCAAGCGTCTGGAGCTGCAGCTGAACCAGCTCCAGAACCAGTCGTCCAAGCTGGAGGACCAGGGCCGCAAGGCGCTCGCGCTCGGCCGCGAGGACCTGGCCCGTGAGGCGCTCTCGCGCCGGGCAGCCCTCCAGCAGCAGGTCACCGACCTGGAGACGCAGCACCAGACCCTCCAGGGCGAGGAGGAGAAGCTCACCCTCGCGGCGCAGCGCCTCCAGGCCAAGGTCGACGCCTTCCGTACGAAGAAGGAGACGATCAAGGCGACGTACACCGCGGCCCAGGCGCAGACCCGGATCGGAGAGGCCTTCTCCGGCATCTCCGAGGAGATGGGCGACGTGGGCATGGCCATCCAGCGCGCCGAGGACAAGACGGCGCAGCTCCAGGCCCGGGCCGGCGCGATCGACGAGCTGCTTGCCTCCGGCGCCCTCGACGACCAGTCCGGCCTCGCCAAGGACGACATCCAGAGCGAGCTGGACCGCCTCTCCGGTGGTACGGATGTAGAGCTGGAACTCCAGCGGATGAAGGCCGAACTGTCGGGCGGCTCCTCCTCCTCGCAGCAGGCCATCGAGGGCGGTCAGGGCCAGCAGTCCCCGACCCAGACGCCGCAGGACACCCCGCGCTTCGACAAGCAGTAGTCCCACGCCGAGGAGGGCGTCATGATCGTACGGATCATGGGGGAGGGGCAGGTGGAGCTGGCCGACAGCCACTTCACCGAGCTCAACAAGCTCGACAACGAGCTCCTGGCCGAGATGGAGAACGGGGACGGCCCCGGTTTCCGCCGCACGCTCAACGCTCTGCTCGAAACGGTCCGCTCCCTCGGCACCCCGCTGCCCGACGCGTCACTCGAACCTTCGGAACTTATTCTTCCGTCCCCGGACGCCACCCTGGAAGAGGTCCGGGAGTTGCTCAGCGGCGACGGTCTGATCCCTGGCTGAGCCGCTGCCCGCGGTACGCGGCCCGTCGCGCGCACCGCTGATGGACGGGCCTGCCGCGCACGGACGAGGGGGCGATACCGTGACGCCGGTGACCCCCTTCGTACGCTGGGCCAGGACCCACCCCCGGGCCATGGACGCGGCCCTCGCGGCAGCGGTGCTGCTCTGCATGATCGCCGCCTCTTTCGTCGACCCGAACGGCGGCCGCGACGGCACCCCCATGTGGGGCACCCGCAGCCCCCAGGTCCTCAGCGTCGTCCTCATGGTGCTCGGCGCGGCCGCCCTCGTCCTGCGCCGCCGCGCCCCCATGGCGGTCCTCGCGGCCACCTCCGCCGTCACCCTGGCCGAACTCGTCACCGGCGACCCCCGCGCGCCCGTCGCGATGAGCGCCGTCGTCGCGCTCTACACCGTCGCCGCGACCACCGACCGCCCCACCACGTGGCGCGTCGGCCTCGCCACCATGGCCGTCCTCACCGGCGCCGCCATGCTGGCGGGCCCGCTGCCCTGGTACGCGCAGGAGAACCTCGGCGTCTTCGCCTGGACCGGCATGGCCGCCGCGGCCGGGGACGCCGTGCGCAGCCGGCGCGCGTTCGTCGACGCGATCCGCGAGCGGGCCGAGCGGGCCGAGCGCACCCGGGAGGAGGAGGCCCGGCGCCGGGTCGCCGAGGAGCGCCTGCGCATCGCCCGCGACCTGCACGACGTCGTCGCGCACCACATCGCTCTGGTCAACGTCCAGGCGGGCGTCGCCTCGCACGTCATGGACAAGCGCCCCGACCAGGCCAAGGAGGCCCTGTCGCACGTGCGCGAGGCGAGCCGCTCCGCGCTCAACGAACTCCGCGCCACCGTGGGCCTGCTGAGGCAGTCCGGCGACCCCGAGGCGCCCACCGAACCGGCGCCGGGACTCGACCGCCTCGAAGACCTCGTCGGCACGTTCCGCAACGCCGGCCTGCCCGTCGAGGTCGCCTGCGCCGACCGGGCCACCGGCCTGCAGGCCGCCGTCGACCTGGCGGCCTACCGCATCATCCAGGAGGCCCTGACCAATGTGCAGAAGCACGCGGGCGCGCAGGCCAAGGCCGAGGTCAGCGTCGTGCGCGTAGGCCCGAACATCGAGGTCACGATCCTCGACAACGGGCCCGGCACCGAGCAGCCCTCGCCCGACAGCGGCGGCCACGGCCTCCTCGGCATGCGCGAGCGCGTCGCCGCGATCGGCGGCAGCTGCTCGGCGGGACCGCGCTACGGGGGCGGGTTCCGCGTCCATGCGATCCTGCCCGTCCAGGCCCGCGCCACCGCCGGCCTCGCCACGGACACAGGGGACGCTGGATGACCATCCGGGTACTGCTCGCCGACGACCAGGCACTGCTGCGCAGCGCCTTCCGCGTCCTCGTGGACTCCGAACCCGACATGCTCGTCGTCGGCGAGGCCTCGAACGGCGCGGAGGCGGTCAGCCTCGCCAAGTCCGAGAAGGCCGACGTCGTCCTGATGGACATCCGGATGCCCGGCACCGACGGACTCGCCGCGACCCGCCTGATCAGCGCCGACCCCGAACTGGCACACGTACGCGTCGTGATGCTCACGACGTTCGAGGTCGACGAGTACGTCGTCCAGTCGCTGCGCGCGGGCGCCTCCGGCTTCCTCGGCAAGGGCGCCGAACCCGAGGAGCTCCTCGGCGCCGTGCGGATCGCCGCCGCGGGCGAGGCGCTCCTGTCGCCGGTCGCGACCAAGGGCCTGATCGCCAAGTTCCTCGCCCAGGGCGAGGGGTACGGCGACTGGGAGGACGGCGCGCGCCCCGGCGGCGCCCACGGCGAACGTCTCGCCGCGCTGACCACCCGCGAGCGCGAGGTGCTCGTCCAGGTCGCCGGAGGCCACTCGAACGACGAGATCGCGGAGCGCCTCCAGGTCAGCCCGCTCACCGTCAAGACCCACGTGAACCGCGCCATGGCCAAGCTCGGCGCGCGGGACCGTGCCCAACTCGTAGTAATCGCGTACGAATCGGGCCTGGTCCGTCCAAGGGTGGAGTGAGCCGGGGTCTCCGCGTACTACGGGCGCAGTATGCGGCGCATAAGAACGGGACCTGGGAGCGACGGATCCACCCTCGCGCATGACTGAGGGTGTAGGGGGCCCCGCACGTGTCTTCGGACGCATCCGTGTCCCCCGGACATCCGGGGCCTCCTCCTGCCGCGCTTGCCACAGAGAGAGACCCACACCATGTCCTGGCTGTCGAGATTCAGCCTCGCTCAACGGGCCCTGATCGGGCTGATGTCGATCATCGCGATCGTCTTCGGCGCCATCGCGATCCCCCAGCTCAAGCAGCAGCTGCTGCCCTCCATCGAACTGCCCATGGTGTCCGTCCTGGCCCCGTATCAGGGCGCGTCTCCCGACGTGGTCGAGAAGCAGGTCATCGAGCCGCTCGAGTCGACCATCGAGGCGGTCGACGGCATCACCGGCATCACCTCCACGGCGAGCGAGGGCAACGCCGTGATCATGGCCCAGTTCGACTACGGCAACGGCTCCAAGCAGCTCGTCGCCGATGTCCAGCAGGCCGTGAACCGGGCCCGCGCCCAGCTCCCCGACGACGTCGACCCGCAGGTCATCGCGGGCTCCACGGACGACATACCGACCGTCGTCCTCGCCGTCACGTCCGACAAGGACCAGCAGGCGCTCGCCGACCAGCTCGACAGGACCGTCGTCCCGTCCCTCAAGGACATCGACGGCGTCGGCCAGGTCACCGTCGACGGTGTGCGCGACCTCCAGGTCACCGTCACCCCCGACGACAAGAAGCTCGCCGCGGCGGGCATCAGCCAGGCCGCGCTCGGCCAGTCCCTCCAGGCGGGCGGCGCGACCCTGCCCGCCGGCTCCTTCGACGAGGGCGGCAGCAACCGCACCGTCCAGGTCGGCGGCGGCTTCACCTCCCTGAAGCAGATCGAGGACCTGATGGTCACCGGCGAGGGCGTCAGGAAGCCCGTACGCCTCGGTGACGTCGCCGAGGTCGCGCAGCGTCCCGCGAAGGCCGACTCGATCACCCGCACCGACGGCAGGCCCAGCCTCGCGGTCATGGTCACCATGGACCACGACGGCAGCGCGGTCGCCATCTCCGACGCGGTCAAGGACAAGCTCCCCGACCTGCGCAAGGACCTCGGCACCGGCGCGAAGCTCACGGTCGTCAGCGACCAGGGCCCCGCGGTCTCCAAGTCCATCGACGGCCTGACTACGGAGGGCGCGCTCGGTCTCCTCTTCGCCGTCCTCGTCATCCTGGTGTTCCTGGCGTCGATCCGCTCGACCCTGGTCACCGCGGTCTCGATCCCGCTCTCGGTCGTCCTGGCCCTGATCGTCCTGTGGACCCGCGACCTCTCGCTCAACATGCTCACGCTCGGTGCGCTGACCATCGCGATCGGGCGGGTCGTGGACGACTCCATCGTCGTCCTGGAGAACATCAAGCGGCACCTCGGCTACGGCGAGGAGCGCCAGGAGGCGATCCTCAAGGCGGTCCGCGAGGTCGCGGGCGCCGTCACGTCGTCCACCCTGACCACCGTCGCCGTCTTCCTGCCCATCGGCCTGGTGGGCGGCATGGTCGGCGAGCTGTTCGGCTCGTTCTCGCTGACGGTCACGGCGGCGCTGCTGGCCTCGCTGATCGTCTCGCTCACCGTCGTCCCGGTCCTGTCGTACTGGTTCCTGCGGCCGCCCAAGGCGATCAAGGGCGTCGACCCGGAGGAGGCGCGCCGCAAGGCGGAGGAGAAGGAGGCGCGGTCCTGGCTCCAGCGGATCTACGTCCCCGTCCTGCGCTTCGCGACCCGTCGCCGCCTCACGAGCGTCCTCATCGCGGTCGTGGTCCTGGTCGGTACGTTCGGCATGGCCCCCATGCTGAAGACGAACTTCTTCGACCAGGGCGAGCAGGAAGTCCTGTCCATCAAGCAGGAGCTCAAGCCGGGCACCAGCCTGGCGGCGACCGACGCGTCGGCGAAGAAGATCGAGAAGCTGCTCTCCGGCATCGACACGGTCAAGGACTACCAGGTCACGATCGGCTCGTCCGGCTTCATGGCGGCCTTCGGCGGCGGCACCGACAGCAACCAGGCCTCGTACCAGGTGACGCTGAAGGACAAGGCGTCGTACGAGAAGACCCAGGACCGCATCGAGAAGGGTCTCGGTGAGCTCTCCGGGATCGGCCGGACCACCATCGCGGCCGGTGACGGCTTCGGCAGCCAGGACCTGAGCGTCGTGGTGAAGGCGGCCGACGGCCAGGTCCTGCGCAAGGCGGCCGACGAGGTCCGCGACGAGGTCGCCGAGCTCGACGGCGTCACGGACGTCACCAGCGACCTGTCGCAGTCGGTCCCGCGCATCTCGGTCAGGGCCAACTCCAAGGCCGCGGCCGCCGGGTTCAACGACACCACGCTCGGCGCGGCCGTCGGCCAGGCCGTGCGCGGTACGACCAGCGGCAAGGCGATCCTCGACGACACCGAGCGCGACGTCGTCGTGAAGTCGGCGAAGCCCGCCACGACCATGGACGAGCTCAAGAAGCTCCCGATGGGCCCCCGCGGTCTGAAGCTCGGCGACATCGCCACGGTGAAGCTGGTCGACGGGCCGGTCTCCATGACCCGGATCGACGGCGCCCGCGCCGCGACGATCACGGCCAGGCCGACCGGTGACAACACCGGCGCGGTCAGCGCCGACCTCCAGACGAAGATCAACGCGCTGAAGCTGCCCGCGGGCGCGAAGGCCACGATCGGCGGCGTCACGTCCGACCAGGACGACGCGTTCAAGAACCTCGGCCTCGCGATGCTGGCCGCGATCGCGATCGTGTTCATGCTCCTGGTCGCCACGTTCCGCTCGCTGGCGCAGCCGCTGATCCTGCTGGTCTCGATCCCGTTCGCGGCGACCGGTGCGATCGGCCTGCTCATCGCCACCGGCACCCCGATGGGTGTCCCGGCGATGATCGGCATGCTGATGCTCATCGGCATCGTGGTCACCAACGCGATCGTCCTGATCGACCTGATCAACCAGTACCGCAAGGAGGGCTACGGCACGATCGAGGCGGTCATCGAGGGCGGCCGCCACCGTCTGCGCCCGATCCTCATGACGGCCCTGGCGACGATCTTCGCCCTGCTCCCGATGGCGCTCGGCGTCACCGGCGAGGGCGGCTTCATCGCCCAGCCGCTCGCGGTGGTGGTGATCGGCGGTCTGATCACGTCGACGCTCCTGACGCTCCTCCTCGTCCCGACGCTCTACGCGATGCTGGAGCTCCGCAAGGAGCGGCGCCGCAAGAAGCGCGAGGCGAAGCGGGCGAGGAAGGCCGGGGTGACGGCCGAGCCGGAGGCCTCGGAATCCGAGTCCGGCGAGCCGGAGCCGGCGGGCGTCTGACCCTTTCGGCACCAAGCCCGGAGCCCGGGTCCCACATGAAGGTGGGACCCGGGCTCCGGGCTTGGTGCGGCCTTCGCGCCTACGGCAGCGCCAGCATCCGCTCCAGCGCCTGCTTCGCGAACTGCTCGGTCTCGCGGTCGACCTCGATCCGGTTGACCAGGTTGCCCTCGGCCAGGGACTCCAGGGTCCACACCAGATGCGGCAGGTCGATGCGGTTCATCGTCGAGCAGAAGCAGACCGTCTTGTCGAGGAAGACGATCTCCTTGTCGGGGTGCGCGTTGGCTAGGCGCCGCACCAGGTTGAGCTCGGTGCCGATCGCCCACTTCGACCCGGCAGGGGCCGCGTCGAGGGCCTTGATGATGTACTCCGTCGAGCCGACCTCGTCCGCCGCGGCGACGACCTCGTGCTTGCACTCGGGGTGTACCAGGACCCGTACGCCGGGGATCCGCTCGCGGACGTCGTTGACCGAGTCGATCGAGAAGCGCCCGTGCACCGAGCAGTGCCCGCGCCACAGGATCATCTTCGCGTTCCGCAGCTCCTCGGCGGTCAGGCCGCCGTTCGGCTTGTGCGGGTTGTACAGGACGCAGTCCTCCAGGGACATCCCCATGTCCCGCACGGCGGTGTTGCGCCCGAGGTGCTGGTCCGGCAGGAAGAGCACCTTCTCGCCCTGCTCGAAGGCCCAGTCGAGGGCCCTCTTCGCGTTCGACGAGGTGCAGATCGTGCCGCCGTGCTTGCCGGTGAACGCCTTGATGTCCGCGGAGGAGTTCATGTACGAGACGGGCACGACCTGCTCGGCGATGCCGGCCTCGGTCAGCACGTCCCAGCACTCGGCGACCTGCTCGGCGGTGGCCATGTCGGCCATGGAGCACCCGGCGGCCAGGTCGGGCAGGACCACCTTCTGGTCGTCGCCGGTGAGGATGTCGGCGGACTCGGCCATGAAGTGCACACCGCAGAAGACGATGTACTCGGCCTCGGGCCGGGCGGCCGCGTCGCGGGCGAGCTTGAAGGAGTCGCCGGTGACGTCCGCGAACTGGATGACCTCGTCGCGCTGGTAGTGGTGGCCGAGAACGAAGACCTTGTCCCCGAGCTTCTCCTTGGCCGCGCGGGCGCGCTCCACCAGGTCCGGGTCGGACGGGGAGGGCAGGTCTCCAGGGCACTCCACACCGCGCTCGCTCCTCGGGTCGGCCTCGCGGCCGAGCAGCAGGAGGGCCAGCGGAGTCGGCTGAACATCCAGGTCAACGGGGGTCTGGGCCGTGGTCACGTCACGCACCCTTTCTTGTTATGACATTCGTGCGGCGAGGCTTCTCGTCGAAATGACGCTATCTATCATAACTGCTTCACGTCAGAATGACGATGGCCATCGTGTCGATGTGACGCAATCCGCGCGGACCGGCCCGTGCCCCCCGCGCGCGGGGTGTGCGAGCATGAAAGGGCAAGGAAGCCGAACTCGCCGAAAGGCGAAACACGAGCGCCAGGGCCGGAATGAAACCGCGGCCCCGCCGGTTGGAACGTCGGCAAGCAGTCTCCGTACAACCCTGGAGAGAAGCAGATGTCCGTATCGGACGAGACCACCACCGTGAGCGACGGCATCCTCCTGTCCGACGCCGCCGCGGCCAAGGTCAAGGCCCTCCTTGACCAGGAAGGGCGCGACGACCTGGCGCTGCGCGTCGCCGTACAGCCCGGAGGCTGCTCCGGCCTGCGTTACCAGCTCTTCTTCGACGAGCGCTCCCTCGACGGGGACGTCGTGAAGGACTTCGGTGGCGTCAAGGTCGTCACCGACCGCATGAGCGCCCCGTACCTGGGCGGCGCCTCCGTCGACTTCGTCGACACCATCGAGAAGCAGGGCTTCACGATCGACAACCCGAACGCCACGGGCTCCTGCGCCTGCGGCGACTCGTTCAGCTGAGCCTGAGCCTGTACCTGAACGAAGCGGCGGTTCCCCCTCGAAGGGGAACCGCCGCTTCGTGTTTCGTCGCGGGTCAGCTCTGCGGCGCCGGCTCGAGCCCCCGCTTGCCGTCCGCGTGCGGCACCGCCCTGTCCCCGGAGTCCACGACCTTCCGGCCGTCGAGCGGCTCGTCCAGCGTCACCGGCAGCGTGTAGAACTTCGCCATCGCGATGCAGACCGTGCCCTTCTTCCGCGTCTCCGTGACCTTCAGGGCGACCTTGCCGTCCCGCTCCGTCGCGGTGGCCGTGTAGGTGCTGCACACGCCGCCCGTGAAGTGCGCCGTCAGCGTCCGCCCGTCCACCGTGTAACTGTCGGGGCGCACGTCGCGGGTGTCGGTCCCCGGGGCGCCGGGCCTGACACTGGGCCGCGGGCTCGGCTTGTCGGTCGGCCCCGGCGCGTGCGGCGACGTCAGGAACTTCGGGTCCACCGCGGGATGCGTCACCGTGAACGCCGCCTGCCCGCCCTGCGGCCTCACCTGGAACAGCCACGACGGTACGAGGATCTGCCGCCCCTGCGTGAACTGCGCCGCGAGGCCGAACGTGGCCCCGGTGACATGGACGGGCTCCGCCGCGGGCAGCTTGGTCGGCGCCTTGCACGGCGCCTCGTCCCGCTCCTTCACCGGCACCGGGCTCGCACAGCCTCCGATACCGACGCGGCCGGCCCCGACCGCCGCGGAGTTGAGGAGATCGAGCGTCTTCTGCGCACTGATCACGGGGTACGTGTCACCCTTGACCGGCTTCTTCAACTGGCCGCTGCCGCCGACCACTTGACCGTCCGGGCCGACCTGTACGCCCGTGGTCCAGCCGTACGTGGGCAGGTTGCCGACGCGGGGCTCCGCGTTCACCACCCGTATCGCGCCCATCAGTTGGCGCGCGTCGATCTTCGCGTCGTCCTGGCCGAGCGTCTTGAACACCGGAGCGGCCGCCTTCTTCGCGGCGTCCTCACTCACGGCGTCCCCGGTGCTGCCGTTCCCCGGCGCCTCGGTGCACCGGGCGGGGCTCGCGCACTTGTGGCCCGCGGACGGTGCGTAGCGCGCGTACGTCCAGGCGCCGGGAGCCCGCTCGGTCACCTGGAGCGAGGGGCCCGAGCCGTCCTTCGCCGGACCCACCTTCCAGGCGCCGTTCTCCAGGCGCGGGGTGCCCTGCGCGTCGAGCGTCCTGGCGAGCGCGGCGACATCGGCCGCGGTCACCTTGCCCTCGCTCCGGTAGACGGGGGCGTCGCCGGGGCCCGTGGGGAGTTTGCCGTCGGCCCGGTAACGGGTGCCGTTCGGGTCGGGCTCGCCCGGCGCGATTCCCGAGGTGGAGCCCGTGCCGCCCTCGCGGTAGCCGTCCAGGGCCAGTGGCGGGGGAGTGGAGTCGTCGCCGGCCGCCGGACTCCCGCCTCGGCCGTCGCCGCCGGCCGAGGTCGCCGCGAAATACGCGCCACCGCCACCGACGAGGAGTACCGCTGCCGCGACCGAGGCGACGGCCAGCGGGGACCGCCCCCGGTGTCGATCCTGCGTCTGCTCGGTGCTCACCGCATCGCTCCTTCTCTGCCGCGTCGTACGCCGTATCCCCTGTACGGGGGACAGCGATGGGACGCGGCGGGGGAGCGCGCGGTTCCCTCCTCGCTCCCCAGGGCCCGCGCGGGGGCCTCTCTAGTCCCCGTAGTCGGACATCGAGTCGATGAGCCGCGCGGACTTGGAGGGCACGACGACGCCGTGAGGGAGGGAGGGGGCGACGGGAGTCTGCTTGTCCTTGGCGGAGGCCGTCCAGTGCGGGGCCATTCGGGCGCAGTCGCCGCGCAGGGACGCGAGGCCGCCTTCCAGGTCGAGCGGCGCGGACGCGGTGCGGACCTTGAGGTTCGTCATAAAGAAACGCTATGCGGGTCCGACCATGCGAAGAAAGACCTACTATCGGGTAATTTTGCCTCTTCAGTCGGACGGACGCGACCCGGTAGCGTAAAGCGTCAACCCCCTCCGCTCAGGAAGACGTGACCACGCCGTGCGTATCGCAGTCACCGGCTCCATCGCCACCGACCACCTCATGACCTTCCCCGGCCGCTTCGCCGACCAGCTGGTCGCGGATCAGCTGCACACGGTCTCCCTCTCCTTCCTCGTCGACAACCTCGACGTCCGCCGGGGCGGTGTCGGCGCGAACATCGCGTTCGGCATGGGGCAGCTGGGCACGGACCCGATCCTGGTCGGCGCCGCGGGCTCCGACTTCGACGAGTACCGCGCCTGGCTCGACCGGCACGGCGTGGACACCGACTCCGTCCGCATCTCCGAGGTCCTGCACACGGCCCGCTTCGTCTGCACCACGGACGCCGACCACAACCAGATCGGCTCCTTCTACACGGGCGCCATGAGCGAGGCCCGCCTCATCGAGCTGCAGTCCGTCGCCGAGCGCGTCGGCGGCCTCGATCTGGTGCTGATCGGCGCGGACGACCCGGAGGGCATGCTCCGCCACACGGAGGAGTGCCGCTCGCGCTCCATCCCGTTCGCCGCGGACTTCTCGCAGCAGATCGCCCGGATGAACGGCGACGAGATCCGCACGCTCCTGGACGGCGCGACGTACCTCTTCTCGAACGAGTACGAGAAGGGCCTCATCGAGAGCAAGACCGGCTGGACCGACGAGGAGATCCTCGGCAAGGTCGGCCACCGCGTCACGACCCTCGGCTCGCGCGGCGTCCGCATCGAGAGCGCCGGCGAGGACCCGATCGAGGTCGGCTGCGCCGAGGAGGAGGCCAAGGTCGACCCGACCGGCGTCGGCGACGCCTTCCGCGCGGGCTTCCTGTCCGGCCTGGCCTGGGGCGTCGGCCACGAGCGCGCCGCCCAGGTCGGCTGCATGCTCGCCACGCTGGTCATCGAGACCCTCGGCACGCAGGAGTACCAGCTGCGCCGCGGCCACTTCATGGACCGCTTCACCAAGGCGTACGGCCACGAGGCCGCGGCCGAGGTCCAGCAGTACCTGAAGTAGTCCCGTCAGGAGAGCCGGCGGACCACATAGGCGGCACCGCGCTCCGCCGGCTCCTCCCCGACGTACTCCTGGCTCCGCATCTCGCACCACGCCGGGATGTCGAGCCGCGCCGCCTCGTCGTCGGCGAGCACGGTCACGGTCCCGCCCACCGGCACGTCCCCGATCACCTTCGCCAGCTCGATGACGGGGATCGGGCACCGCTTGCCGAGCGCGTCGACCACGAGCGAGGGCGCACTCGCCGGCGCGGGGGCGGGCGCGGTCACGGCCGTCGCCCCCAGCCGCTCCCGTACCGACGCCACCGTCCCCGGCAGCACCCCGAGGAACCGCTCGACGTCGTCCCCGGCCGTCCCGAGCGGCAGCGACACCCGTACGTTCCCCTCGCTCAGCACCCCCATCGCCTTGAGCACATGGCTCGGCGTCAGCGTGCTGCTCGTGCATGACGATCCGGACGAAACAGAAAAACCGGCCCGGTCCAGCTCGTGCAGCAGAGTCTCTCCATCGACATAGAGACAGGAGAAGGTCACCACGTGCGGCAGCCGCCGCACCGGGTCGCCCACCACCTCGACATCGGGCACGAGCCCCGGCACGCGGGCCCGGATCCGCTCCGTCAACTCCCGCAGCCGCGCGTCCTCCTCGGCGGCCTCGGCCCGCACCGCCCGCAGTGAGGCCACCGCCGCCACGACGGCCGGAATGTTCTCGAACCCGGCCGCCCGCCCCGACTCCCGCTCGTCGGCCGGGCCTTGGGCCGCGAACCGCACCCCCTTGCGCACGACGAGCAGCCCTACGCCCGCCGGGCCGCCCCACTTGTGCGCGCTGCCCGCGAGCAGCGACCAGTCGCCCTCGACCGGCCCCCACGCGAGCGACTGCGCCGCGTCCACGAGCAGGGGCACCCCGGCGGCCCGGCACGCCGCGGCGACCTCGGCCACCGGCTGCACCGTCCCCACCTCGTGGTTGGCGGACTGGAGACAGGCGAGCGCCGTGTCCTCCCTGAGCGCGTCGGCGTACGCGCCGGGGGAGACGGAACCGGCCCGGTCCACGCCCACCTCGGTCACCGAACCGCCCTCCGCCTCCAGCGCGGCAGCCGAATGGAGTACCGAGGAGTGCTCGACCGCGGAAACCACCAGGTGCCGGCCGACACGCCGGCGCCCCGCGAGCGCGCCGGAGATTCCCGCATGCACGGCGCGCGTCCCCGAAGGGGTGAAAACAAGCTCATCCGGGCGGCAGCCCACGGCGTCCGCGGCGGCCTCACGGGCCGCGTCCAGCAGCAGCCGGGCCCGCCTCCCCTCGCGGTAGAGCCGGGCGGGGTCGGCCCACCCCTCGTCGAGCGAGGCGAGCAGCGCCTGCCGGGCCACGGGGTGCAGGGGAGCGGAGGAGGCAGCGTCGAAGTAGGACACACCGCAACGGTAAGGCCCCGGGTGGGCGAGGCGTCGGGCCAGGGGCGCGGAGTACGGTCCGGCCCGCTGCCCGGAGCGCGCGCCCGCCGGACCGCCCGCGCCCGGCGGACATGCCCCCGATTCCCCGTCAGATCCCCCCGGAACAGCAAGTTCCACCCCTTCTGAGTGACCCGCGGCGCGTTAGGCACCCTCCCCGCGCGACCCCAAATAGCGTCCAGTAGGGTTTGGTCCGCATAAACATCCAAACCCCTGCCCGTGTGCCAGGGCGGCGAGCGACCAGCGAGACGGCCGTAGCCAACCAGCGCGGGCGAGACTCTCGGGAAGGCGCTACGTGAGTCCCAACGGCTCCGACCGCTCGTCGCGGCGCCCGATGCGGCGGAAGCTGCCGCAGGTGCTGACTGCGGGCCTGATCCTGGTCACCGCTACTGGTTGCACATACAAGGACTTCCCTCGTCTTGGTATGCCGACCCCGGTTACGGAAGAAGGTCCCAGGATCCTCTCCCTCTGGCAGGGCTCGTGGGCGGCAGCGCTCGCCACGGGTGTCCTTGTCTGGGGCCTGATCCTGTGGAGCATCATCTTCCACCGGCGCAGCCGCACCAAGATCGAGGTACCAACGCAGACGCGGTACAACATGCCGCTAGAGGCGCTGTACACGGTTGTACCGCTCATCATCGTCTCGGTCCTCTTCTACTTCACGGCACGAGACGAGTCGAAGCTCCTCAGCCTCGCCGACAAGCCGGCCCACACCATCAACGTGGTCGGCTATCAGTGGAGCTGGGGCTTCAACTACATCGAGAACGTGCCCGGCTCCACGGGTGACGCGAAGACCTCGAAGGAGCTGGCCGGCATTCCGGACCGCTTCATCGAGGACTTCCCGGCGAACGCCGGCGGCGTCTACGAGGCCGGTACGCCGGCATCGAAGAACCCGCAGACGAAGAACCCCGGCCCCACCCTCTGGCTCCCCAAGGGCGAGAAGGTCCGGTTCGTCCTCACCTCGCGCGACGTCATCCACGACTTCTGGGTGGTGCCGTTCCTGATGAAGCAGGACGTCATTCCGGGCCACACCAACGCCTTCGAGGTGACCCCCAACCGGGAGGGCACCTTCCTGGGCAAGTGCGCCGAGCTCTGCGGCGTCGACCACTCGCGCATGCTGTTCAACGTGAAGGTCGTCTCCCCTGAGCGCTACCAGCAGCACCTCAAGGACCTGGCGAAGAAGGGGCAGACCGGTTACATCCCGTCCGGCATCGCGCAGACGAGCCACGAGAAGAACCGGGAGACGAACAACCTGTGAGCATCCTCAACGAACCCCAGGGTGCCGCCGCAGCTGACGACTCGTACGAGAACGAGCTGCCGGTCAGGCGCAAGCAGCCGGGGAATGTCGTCGTCAAGTGGCTGACCACCACTGACCACAAGACGATCGGCACGCTCTACCTGGTCACGTCGTTCGCGTTCTTCTGCATCGGCGGACTCATGGCGCTCTTCATGCGCGCCGAACTCGCTCGTCCCGGCAACCAGATCATGTCGAACGAGCAGTTCAACCAGGCGTTCACGATGCACGGCACGATCATGCTGCTGATGTTCGCGACGCCGCTGTTCGCCGGATTCGCGAACTGGATCATGCCGCTGCAGATCGGCGCGCCCGACGTGGCGTTCCCGCGGCTGAACATGTTCGCGTACTGGCTCTACCTCTTCGGCTCGCTCATCGCGGTCGGCGGCTTCCTCACCCCGCAGGGTGCGGCCGACTTCGGCTGGTTCGCCTACAGCCCGCTCTCGGACGCCGTCCGCTCGCCGGGCATCGGCGCCGACATGTGGATCATGGGTCTGGCCTTCTCCGGCTTCGGCACGATCCTCGGCTCGGTCAACTTCATCACCACGATCATCTGCATGCGCGCACCCGGCATGACGATGTTCCGTATGCCGATCTTCGTGTGGAACGTGCTGCTGACCGGTGTGCTGGTCCTGCTGGCCTTCCCGGTCCTGGCCGCCGCGCTGTTCGCCCTGGAGGCGGACCGCAAGTTCGGTGCCCATGTGTTCGACGCCAGTAATGGCGGCGCCTTGCTATGGCAACACCTCTTCTGGTTCTTCGGCCATCCAGAGGTGTACATCATCGCGTTGCCATTCTTCGGAATCATTTCCGAAGTGATCCCGGTGTTCTCGAGAAAGCCGATGTTCGGCTACTCGGGCCTGATCGGCGCGACCATCGCGATCGCGGGTCTCTCCGTGACCGTGTGGGCGCACCACATGTACGTCACCGGCGGCGTGCTGTTGCCGTTCTTCTCCTTCATGACGTTCCTCATCGCCGTACCGACAGGCGTGAAGTTCTTCAACTGGATCGGCACGATGTGGAAGGGCTCACTGTCCTTCGAGACACCGATGCTCTGGACGATCGGCTTCCTGATCACCTTCGTCTTCGGTGGTCTGACCGGCGTCATCCTGGCGGCCCCGCCGCTGGACTTCCACGTCTCGGACTCGTACTTCGTCGTCGCGCACTTCCACTACGTCGTCTTCGGCACCGTGGTCTTCGCGATGTTCGCCGGATTCCACTTCTGGTGGCCGAAGTTCACGGGCAAGATGCTCGACGAGCGGCTCGGCAAGATCACGTTCTGGACGCTGTTCATCGGCTTCCACGGCACGTTCCTGGTGCAGCACTGGCTGGGCGTCGAGGGCATGCCGCGTCGTTACGCGGACTACCTCGCGGCCGACGGCTTCACCGCGCTGAACACGATCTCGACGATCTCCTCGTTCCTGCTCGGTCTGTCGATCCTGCCGTTCTTCTACAACGTGTGGAAGACCGCCAAGTACGGCAAGAAGGTCGAGGTCGACGACCCGTGGGGCTACGGCCGTTCGCTCGAATGGGCGACGTCCTGCCCGCCGCCGCGGCACAACTTCCTCACCCTGCCGCGCATTCGCAGTGAATCGCCGGCGTTCGACCTGCACCACCCGGAGATCGCCGCGATGGACCAGCTCCAGAACGGCGGCCACGGGGGCAACGCTCTCTCCGGTGGCAAGGAGGCCGGCAAGTGAAGGTCCAAGGCAAGATGTTCATCTGGCTGAGCGTCTTCGTGCTCGCCATGGCGATCGTCTACGGCGTGTGGTCGAAGGAGCCTGCCGGAACCACGGCGCTCTTCCTGGCCTTCGGCCTGTGCATCATGGTCGGCTACTACCTGGCCTTCACGGCCCGGCGGCTCGACACGGGTGCGCAGGACAACAAAGAGGCCGATGTCGCGGACGACGCCGGCGAGGTGGGCTTCTTCAGCCCGCACAGCTGGCAGCCGCTCGCCCTGGCCATCGGTGGTGCCCTCGGTTTCCTGGGCGTCGTCTTCGGCTGGTGGCTGATGTACTTCTCGGCCCCGATCATCCTGATCGGCCTGTGGGGCTGGGTCTTCGAGTACTACCGCGGCGAGAACCGGACCCAGTAGGGCCCGGCAGACGCCGAAGGGCCCGGACACTCCTGACGGAGTGTCCGGGCCCTTTCCCGTGCCCCGCACCGGCCGTGCCTCGTACGGCCCAATCGACGCGCCGCGAGCGGCCAGGGTTCATACCGTGTTGCTCATGAATCACTCACCGAGAATTCGCACGGTAATGGGCTGCACTCTGCTGGTGACCGCACTCGGTGCGAGCGTCACGGGCTGCGGCGGCTCCAGTCACCCGCTCGCCGCCAAGCCGTACGACGCGGCGAACGAGATCAGCTTCGTCGGGGAGTCCGGAAGCAAGAAAACCGACCCGAACAAGCCGATAGAAATCACCTCGGAGGGCGACGAAGCACGCATCACCGATGTCACCGCCACCGATTCCATAGGCCGCTATGTCGCGGGCGAACTCTCCGCCGACGGCAGCAGGTGGCACAGCACCGCCCCGCTCGCCGCTGACGCCCACTACACGGTGCACGTGAGCACCGAGGACGACGACGGCGAGCCGGGCCGCAAGGTCCTCACCTTCGACACGGGCCACGAATCGGGCAAGAACAAGTCCCTGAAGGTCACGTTCGGTCCCGAGGCCGGAAAGTACGGCGTCGGACAGCCCGTCACCGCCGTACTCAGCGCCGCCGTCAAGGACAAGGCCGCGCGGGCCGTCGTCGAGAGGGCCCTGAAGGTCGACTCGGAGCCCGCCGTGGCGGGTTCCTGGACCTGGGTGGACGACAAGACGCTGCACTACCGCCCCGAGGAGTACTGGCCCGCAGGCGCCACCGTGGAGGCGCACAGCACCCTCAACGGCATCAAGGTCGGCGACCGCCTCTGGGGCGGCACCTCCAAGCCCCTTCGCCTCACCATCGGTGACCGAATAGAGGCCATAACCGACGCCGCCACGCACCAGATGACGGTCTACCGCAACGGCCGTGTGATCAACACGCTCCCCATCACCACCGGCAAGCCCGGCTTCGAGACGCGCAACGGCGTCAAGGTGGTGCTCGGCAAGGAACGCTTCGTACGGATGCGCAGCACGAGCATCGGCATCGCCGAGGGCTCGTCGGACTCGTACGACATGGACGTGTACTACGCGACCAGGGTGACGTGGAGCGGCGAATACGTGCACGCCGCCCCCTGGTCCGCGGGCTCGCAGGGATACGCCAACGTCAGCCACGGATGCACCGGCATGAGCACCAGCAACGCCGCGTGGTTCTTCAACACCGTCCGCATCGGCGACATCGTGAAGGTCGTCAACAGCAACGGCGCCCAGATGGACCCGTTCGGCAACGGCTTCGGCGACTGGAACCTCAGCTGGAAGAACTGGGAGAAGGGCAGCGCCATACAGGCGGCCGCGACGGACGGCGGCCGGAGCGGCGTCCAGGCGGCCCGGCTGAGCCCCGAGGTGTGAGACTTCTGACTCCGGAGCACACACGGAAGGGGCGACCCGCGGCAGCGCTGCGGGTCGCCCTGTCGGCGTACCGAAGCGCCCTACGCCTCCACGGCGCGCCGCGAGCGCAGCAGAGCGGCCAGTGCGCCCGCGAACTCCACCGGGTCGACCGGCAGCGTCACAGCGGCCTCGGCGCGGCTCCAGGTGGCCAGCCAGGCGTCCTGCGGGCGGCCCATCAGGAGCAGCACCGGCGGGCAGTGGAAGATCTCGTCCTTGATCTGCCGGCAGACGCCCATGCCGCCCGCGGGGACGGCCTCGCCGTCCAGGACGCAGACGTCGATACCGCCGTGCTCCAGCTCCTTGAGGACCGCCGGGAGCGTGGCGCACTCGACGAACTCGACCTCGGGGGCGTCGGCGGCGGGCCTGCGCCCGGTCGCGAGGCGGACCTGTTCGCGGGTGCTTGCGTTGTCGCTGTAGACCAGGACCGTCGCGGTCGACTGCATCGTTCCTCCGAGACTTCGGCGTCTTTGACTCATCAAGGTGGGGAAGCGTTGCGCGGAGCCTACTCCTCCCGACACCCCGTCAACACCGGTTCGGACACCGCCCCGATGGGCCATACGGGCTGGACACACCCCACAGACACTCCGAACGGCACCCCCCGGAGTGAGCGCGAGATAAGCGACCGACATAATGTCGGTCGTGGCGACAGCAACGACAGTAGAAACCGGGCACGCGCACCCGTCGGTCAATCGGCCGAACCTCACCAGCGTCGGAACCATCATCTGGCTGAGTTCCGAGCTGATGTTCTTCGCGGCCCTCTTCGCGATGTACTTCACCCTGCGATCGGTGACGGGGCCAGATCACTGGAAGGAAATGGCCGAGTCGCTGAACGTTCCGTTCTCAGCGACGAACACCACGATCCTGGTGCTCTCCTCACTGACCTGCCAGCTCGGCGTGTTCGCCGCCGAGCGCGGGGATGTGAAGAAGCTCAGGACATGGTTCATCGTCACCTTCATCATGGGTGCGATCTTCATCGGCGGTCAGATCTTCGAGTACACCGAGCTGGTCAAGAAGGACGGTCTCTCGCTGTCCTCCGACCCGTACGGCTCGGTGTTCTACCTGACGACTGGCTTCCATGGACTGCACGTGACAGGCGGCCTCATCGCCTTCCTGTTCGTCCTCGGCCGCACCTACGCGGCCAGGAAGTTCACCCATGAGCAGGCGACCGCAGCCATCGTCGTGTCCTATTACTGGCACTTCGTCGATGTCGTCTGGATCGGCCTTTTCGCCACGATCTACTTGATCAAGTAGCCGGTACGTCGATCCCGACGCACCGACTCGTCCAGCAAGCACCGACGCAGAAGATCCTGACACCGGGGTAATCCGTGAAAAAGCTCTCCGCACGACGACGCCATCCGCTGGCGGCGGTCGTCGTCCTACTCCTCGCGCTGGCGGCCACCGGGGGGCTGTACGCCGCGTTCGCACCCGCGAGCAAGGCGCAGGCCGACGAAACCGCCCAGTCCCTCGCCATCGACGAGGGCAAGAAGCTCTACGCCGTCGGCTGCGCCAGCTGCCACGGCACCGGCGGTCAGGGCAGCTCTGACGGTCCGCCGCTGACGGGCGTGGGCGCCGCGGCCGTCGACTTCCAGGTCGGCACCGGGCGCATGCCTGCGCAGCAGCCCGGCGCGCAGATCCCGAAGAAGAAGGTCATCTACTCGCAGGCCGAGATCGACCAGCTCGCGGCGTACGTCGCCTCGCTCGGTGCCGGTCCGACCGTCCCGACGAAGAACCAGGTCAGCCCGGAGGGTGCGGACATCGCCAACGGTGGCGAGCTGTTCCGTACCAACTGCGCGCAGTGCCACAACTTCACCGGTGAGGGCGGCGCGCTGACGCACGGCAAGTTCGCGCCGAGCCTGGAGGGCGTGAGCCCGAAGCACATCTACGAGGCCATGCAGACGGGCCCGCAGAACATGCCGTCCTTCCCCGACACCACGATGCCGGAGAAGGACAAGAAGGACATCATCGCGTACATCAACGCGGTCAACGGTGACGAGACCGAGAGCCCCGGCGGTCTTAACCTGGGCGGGCTCGGCCCGGTCAGTGAAGGCCTGTTCGCCTGGATCTTCGGCCTCGGCGCACTGATCGCCGTCGCCGTCTGGGTCGCCGCTCGGACCGCAAAGGCCAAGAAGTCATGAGTAGCCAAGAGATTCCAGAAGAGAACCTGCCCAGCGCGCAGGACGCCGACGAGCCGCACGGCTCGGTCGCGGTGAAGGACGACCCCTTCGCCAATCCGGGGCTGCCGCCCCACGAGCACCGGGTCCAGGACATCGACGAGCGGGCCGCCAAGCGCTCCGAGCGTGTGATCGCCTTCCTGTTCACGCTCTCGATGCTCGCCACGGTCGCCTTCATCGCCTCGTTCGTGACGATCAAGGCCGACAAGAGCGTCTACATCTGGCCGATCGGCCACATCAGCGCGCTGAACTTCGCGCTCGGTATGACGCTCGGCGTGGCCCTGTTCTGCATCGGCGCGGGCGCGGTCCACTGGGCCCGCACCCTGATGTCCGACGTGGAGGTCGCCGACGACCGTCACGCGATCTCGGCCGAGCCCGAGGTCAAGGCGAAGGTCCTGGCGGACTTCAAGCAGGGCGCCAAGGAGTCGCAGTTCGGCCGGCGCAAGCTGATCCGCAACACGCTCTTCGGCGCGGTCGCGATGGTCCCGCTCTCCGGCATCGTCCTCCTTCGTGACCTCGGTCCGCTGCCGGAGGACAAGCTCCGGCACACCGCGTGGAAGAAGGGCAAGCTCCTCGTCAACATGAACACGAACGAGCCGCTGCGTCCTTCGGACATCGTGGTCGGCTCGCTCACCTTCGCCAAGCCCGAGGGCGTGGAGGAGACGGACGAGGACTTCCAGCAGGTCATGGGCAAGGCCGCCCTGATGCTGGTCCGGATCCAGCCGGAGAACATCAAGGACAAGCAAGAGCTCGAGTGGGCTCACGAGGGCGTCGTCGCGTACTCGAAGGTCTGCACCCACGTCGGCTGCCCGATCTCCCTGTACGAGCAGCAGACGCACCACGTGCTCTGCCCCTGTCACCAGTCCACCTTCGACCTCTCCGACGGCGCCCGCGTCATCTTCGGTCCCGCCGGCCACGCGCTCCCGCAGCTGCGTATCGGCGTGAACGGCGAGGGTTACCTGCAGGCGCTCGGCGACTTCGCAGAGCCCGTCGGTCCTGCTTTCTGGGAGCGCGGATGAGCACTTCGACGACCAACGACGCGTCCTCGCGCGAGAAGGCGCCCGCCGGTGAGCGGGTGGCCGACTGGGCGGACGGCCGGCTCGGGATCTACTCCCTGGCCAAGGCCAACATGCGCAAGATCTTCCCGGACCACTGGTCCTTCATGCTCGGTGAGATCTGCCTCTACAGCTTCATCATCATCATCCTCACGGGTGTGTACCTGACGCTGTTCTTCCACCCGTCGATGAACGAGGTGGAGTACCACGGCAGCTACGTCCCGCTGCAGGGACAGCTGATGTCCGAGGCGTTCAACTCGACCATGCACATCTCCTTCGATGTGCGCGGTGGTCTGCTGATCCGGCAGATCCACCACTGGGCGGCGCTGATCTTCCTCGCCGGCATGTTCGTGCACATGATGCGCGTGTTCTTCACGGGTGCGTTCCGCAAGCCCCGTGAGGTCAACTGGCTGTTCGGCTTCCTGCTGTTCGTCCTCGGCATGTTCACCGGCTTCACCGGTTACTCGCTCCCGGACGACCTGCTCTCCGGCACCGGTGTCCGCTTCATGGAGGGCGCGGTCCTGTCCGTGCCGATCGTCGGCACGTACCTGTCGTTCTTCCTCTTCGGCGGCGAGTTCCCGGGCGGCGACTTCGTCGCGCGGTTCTACTCGGTCCACATCCTGCTGCTGCCGGGCATCATGCTCGGCCTGGTGGTCGGCCACCTGATCCTGGTCTTCTACCACAAGCACACGCAGTTCGCGGGCCCCGGAAAGACGAACAAGAACGTCGTCGGCATGCCGCTGCTGCCGGTCTACATGGCCAAGGCGGGTGGCTTCTTCTTCCTGGTCTTCGGTGTCATCGCGGCCGTCGCCGCGATCGCGTCGATCAACCCGATCTGGGCCATCGGCCCGTACCGGATCGACCAGGTCTCCACCGGCGCCCAGCCCGACTGGTACATGGGCTTCTCCGAAGGCCTGATCCGCTTCATGCCGGGCTGGGAGATCAACCTCTGGGGTCACACGCTCGTCCTGGGTGTGTTCATCCCGCTGATCATCTTCCCGCTGGTCCTGGTGGCCATCGCGGTCTACCCGTTCATCGAGTCCTGGGTCACCGGCGACAAGCGCGAGCACCACATCCTGGACCGCCCGCGCAACGTCCCGACCCGGACCGCGTTCGGTGCCGCCTGGATCAGCTGGTACTTCGTCCTGCTCGTCGGTGGCGGTAACGACCTCTGGGCCACGCACTTCCACCTGTCGATCAACGCGATCACCTGGTTCGTGCGCATCGGGTTCTTCGTCGTGCCCGTGCTGGTCTTCGTCGCCACCAAGCGGATCTGCCTCGGCCTCCAGCGCCGCGACAAGGACAAGGTGCTGCACGGACGCGAGTCCGGCCTCATCAAGCGCCTGCCGCACGGTGAGTTCATCGAGGTCCACGAGCCGCTCGGGTCCGACGCCCTGCACACCCTCACCGCGCACGAGCAGTACGCGCCGCTCGAGATCGGCCCGACGGTCGACGAGAACGGTGTGGAGCGCAAGGTGTCCGGTACGCAGAAGCTGCGGGCCAAGCTCTCCGAGGGCCTGTACGGCGAGGAGAGCCAGATCCCCAAGCCGACTGTCGAGGAGTACAAGGAGATCACCAGCGGCCACGGCCACCACTGATCACCTGAACTGACCTCCCCCACTCTCGGCTCCGCTCGAGCGGGGGGACCCCCATGGTCGCCACGGTAAGAGCCCCGTCCAGGCACTGGACGGGGCTCTTTGCCGCTCTCCGGGCTGGATAGGGTGGCCTTGTTCCCATACACACGAGAAACCAGGAGCGGCAGATGAATGCTGTGACCCCCGCAGGAGGCAATACCGCGGCGGGCCGTTCCTGGCCCCAGCTGCTGAACGGCCTCCTCGAAGGGCGCGACCAGAGCGCCGACGAAACCGCCTGGGCCATGGACCGCATCATGCGGGGCGAGGCCACGGACGTACAGATCGCCGGGTTCGCGGTGGCCATGCGCGCCAAGGGTGAGACCGTCGAGGAGATCCTCGGCCTCGTACGGTCCATGTACGAGCACGCGAACGTGATCGAGGTCCCGGGCGACACGGTCGACATCGTCGGCACGGGTGGCGACGGCGCCAAGACGGTCAACATCTCCACGATGTCGGCCATCGTCATCGCGGGCACGGGCGCCAAGGTCGTCAAGCACGGCAACCGCGCCGCCTCGTCGGCGTCCGGCGCCTCGGACGTCCTGGAGAAGCTCGGCGTGAATCTGGAGCTGACCCCGAAGCGGGTGGCCGAGGTCGCGGAGGAGGCCGGGATCACGTTCTGCTTCGCCGTGAAGTTCCACCCGGCGCTGCGGCACGTGGCGGCGGCGCGCGGCCAGCTGGGCATCCGCACCACGTTCAACTTCCTCGGTCCGCTGACCAACCCGGCCAAGGTGCGGGCGCAGGCCGTCGGGGTCGCCGACGCGCGGATGGCGCCCATCGTGGCCGGTGTCTTCGCCGAGCGCGGCCACTCGTCGCTCGTCTTCCGCGGCGACGACGGTCTGGACGAGCTGACGACGACGGCGACCTCGCGGATCTGGGTGGTCCGGGACGGCGCCGTGCGCGAGGAGGCCTTCGACCCGCGGGACGTCGGCCTCGAGCTGGTGCCGGTGTCCGCGCTGCGGGGCGCCGACGCCTCGTACAACGCGGAGGTCGCCCGCCGCCTCCTGGACGGTGAGAGGGGCCCGGTACGGGACGCGGTCCTCCTCAACTCGGCGGCGGCCCTCGTCGCTCTCACGCCCGGCGACGGCCCGCTGACCGACCAGATCCGGGCCGGCATGGCCCGCGCCGCCGAGTCGATCGACTCGGGCGCCGCGAAGAGGACGCTGGAGCGCTGGGTGGCGGCCAGCAACGCGTGAGCGCGTAAGGCACGCAGGGTGGGGAGGTACCGGCCGGTGCCTCCCCACCACGCTCCGTCCGGGATGCGGACACGCTGTTGCGATGAAGCGATCGGCTGGCATACTTCTCGGCAGGTCATGAGTGACAGCGATTAGGCCCCGGCTCGCTGTCCGGCAACCCTCCGTCCGTGGCGGGGTGCCCCGGGTGAAGACCAGGCAGGGCACAGCAAGGTGCTCTGCAAGCGCGGACCCCTGCACACCCTGGGGTCCTGGTCCTCAAGGGAGCAGTCTCGTGAGCAAGCGAATGCGATAGGGCATCTCCGCCCCACCTCCGCACACCCTTTTCCTTTTCGGCTGCGCCGTCGAGCCATCGGCTCCGGCATGGTCAATTCGCTTGCCTCTTACGGGAGTTCGCCATGTCTGTCTCCACCGCTGCCGCCGACCAGTCGCTTTGTACCCCTCTGCCGGTTCTCGGCCGTGATGTCACCGTTCCGCTCGTCACCGGTGGCGAGGTCACCTACGCGGCCCTCGACTACGCGGCCAGCGCCCCGGCGCTCCAGCGGGTCTGGGACGACGTGGCGGCCTACGCGCCGTACTACGGCAGCGTGCACCGCGGCGCCGGGTACCTGTCGCAGCTGTCGACCGACCTCTTCGAGAACTCCCGCGTGACCGTCGCCGAGTTCCTCGGCTGCCGCGCCGACGACCAGGTGATCTTCACCCGCTCGACCACCGACTCGCTCAACCTGCTCGCCGCCGTGCTCCCCGCCGACTGCGAGGTCTTCGTCTTCGAGACCGAGCACCACGCCTCCCTCCTGCCGTGGCGCGACGCCCGCGTGACCTACCTGAACGCGCCGCGCACGCCCGGTGAGGCCGTCCGGACCCTGGAGAGCGCCCTCGCCGACCGCGACCCCTACGGGCCCGCCCTGGTGTGCGTCACGGGTGCCTCGAACGTCACCGGCGAGCTGTGGCCCGTCCGTGAGCTCGCCGCCGCGGCCCACGCCCACGGCGCCCGTATCGTCCTCGACGCGGCGCAGCTCGCCCCGCACCACCCCGTCGACATCCAGGACCTCGACGTCGACTGGGTCGCCTTCTCCGGGCACAAGCTGTACGCGCCTTTCGGCTCCGGCGTCCTCGCCGGCCGCGCCGACTGGCTCCAGGCCTCCGAGCCGTACCTCGCCGGTGGCGGCGCCTCCCGCAAGGTCGCGCGGCGCGCCGACGGCGGTGTGGACGTCGAGTGGCACGACAGCGCGGCCCGCCACGAGGCCGGTTCGCCGAACGTCATCGGCGTCTACTCCATCGCCTCCGCCTGCAAGGCCCTCACCGAGGCGGGCTTCGACTCGCTCGTCGCCCGTGAGCAGTACCTGATCGGCAAGGTCCGTGACGGCCTCGCCGCCGTACCCGAGGTGAAGGTGCTCTCGCTGTTCGGCGACGACGCCCCGCGCGTCGGTGTCATCTCCTTCGTCGTCGACGGCTGGAACAGCTCGCACTTCGCGGCCGCGCTCTCCGCCGAGTACGGCATCGGGGTGCGCGACGGCCTCTTCTGTGCTCACCCGCTCGTGCGCACCCTGCTGGGCAGCGACCCGCAGTCGCAGGGGGAGTGCGGGGCGCCCGAGGCCGCGCCCGGCGAGAAGTCCCTCAACGCGATCCGCGTCAGCTTCGGCGCCGGCACCCCGGACGAGCACGTCGAGCGCTTCGTCCGCGCCGTCACCGAGCTGGTCCGCGACGGCGCGCGCTGGAACTACCGCACGGAGGACGGGCGTTGCGTCCCCGCGGTGTGATCCGCGGACCGCACCGGACATGACGAAGGCCGCCCCTCGGGGCGGCCTTCGGTCGTCAAGCGGACAGGATCAGGAGTCGAGCCCGATCGCGAACGCCGCCTCCAGGTCGTGCTGCGAGTAGGTGCGGAACGCGACGTGCGTGTCCGTCGCCTCCACGCCCGGGATCTTGCTGATCTTTCCGGGGATGACGTCCGCCAGGTCGTCGTGGCGCGCGACGCGCACCATGGCGATCAGGTCGTACGTACCGGTCACGGAGAAGACCTCGCTGACGCTGTCGAGGGCGGCGATCGACTCGGCGATCTCGGGGATCCGGTCCACGCTGGTCTTGATGAGCACGATCGCGGTGATCACGGCTGGCTGTCTCCCTCGGTGGCCGTGGCTGGGGCTGCTTTCACTCTAGCCCTCCCGTCTCCCGCCCCCCGCCCTTGCGCAGAAGCGCTCCGCGCACCCCGCCCTTTCCCCCGTAGCGCGCCCACGCGTAGAGGAATCCGACGGAGAACCCGACCAGGTGCGCCAGGTACGCCACCCCGGGCCCCCGGCTGACCTGCCCCGCCGCGGCCCACTGGAGCGCCACCCAGAACGGCAGCACCACCCACGCGGGAAAGCGCAGCGGCAGGAAGAACAGGAACGGGAACAGGCTCGTCACGCGCGCCCCGGGGAAGAGATACAGGAACGCCCCGAGCACCGCGGAGATCGCCCCTGAGGCGCCCACCAGGGTCTGCTCGGAGCCCGCGTACGCGATCGCGTAGCCGAGCAGCGCCACGCAGCCGGAGAGCAGGTAGAAGAGGGCGAACTGGAAGTGGCCCATACGTTCTTCGACCATCGCGCCGAAGACGTACAGGAAGAGCATGTTGCCGAGCAGGTGCAGCCAGCTGCCGTGGACGAAGAGGGCCGTGACGGTGGTGAGCGCGGCGCGTGGGGAGCCGGTGAGCAGCTGGGCGGGGATCACGCCCCAGCGGGCGAAGTAGTCGCTCTGCGCGGCGAGCAACCGGTCGCCCGTGCCGTAGACGGGGTTGAACCCGGACGCCGGGGACAGCAGGAAGGCCGCGCAGCACAGCACGATCAGCCCGTACGTCACCGGTGCCGGCTGGTTCCTGACGGTCGACCTGACCGTTCTGCCCGCCGCCGCACCCCAATTGTCGATCATGTTCCAGATCATGACGTAACGGTGCACACCTGCCCAGACGGCCTGCCGGGATTCCCCACTGTGGACGCCCGCGCGGGGGGTCCCCGTCAGGCCGTAGGGTTACGGGCACCACGCACCACGGAAAACGTACGACCCCGAAAGAAGGCGACAGCCCCGATGACGGTTCCCCTGCCGACCGCCGAGACCCGTTGGCGCTGCACTCTCTGCGGCAACCTCACGCGATTCGACGTGACCCGCTCGTCGAAGGTCGTCGAATACGTACACCTCGACCTCGCGGGTGACCCGAAGGTCGAGGAGCGCGAGGTGGTCAGTGAGACCATCGAGTCGGTCCGCTGCCGCTGGTGCAACGCGGTGGATCAGGTCGAACTCGTGGACAGGCCGGGCGCCGACTCCTGAGAGGGAGCGGACCCCCCAGAAATTACGGACATTGGGGTGACGGATGGTGGAGAGCGAAGGCGGGGAGGCCGGGGACGGCGCCGCTGAGGTGCTCGACCGGCCGTTGCCCGAAGGTGTGCGGCGCCGGGTCGTGCAGATCGTCTCGGACGGCTTCGGCGGGCTGACGGTCGCCGAACTGCCGCCTCAGTTGCGGCAGTATGCGCGCTTCACCCCGACCCGGCGCGCCAAGTTCGCCGGCAATGCCATGGCCGCCGCCGTGGAGAGCGACACGCTCTTCCGCCAGCGCATCGGTGAACGCCTCAGGGAGGCTCAGCCGGAGCTCGCCGGCGCCCTGGACGCCGGGGCGCCGCCGCCCGCCGCCGACCCCCTCGACGTGGCCGCCGCGGCCTATGTGCTGCGGCCCACGGGCTGGGTGAAGCTCGTCGCGGCCGCCGGCGAGGAGGCCGTGCGGGCCGACGCCGAGCGCGCCGACGAGGAGGCGAGGGCCGAGCTGGAGCGGCTGCGCGCGGAGGTCGAGGCCGCCCGCGAGCAGACGAGGTCCGAGACCGAACGGCTGCGCACGGAGCTGGAGTCGGCGAAGAAGGAGGCCGAGTCCCTGCACCGCAAGCTGCGCAGCGCCCTCAGTGACGTCAAGCGCGGCGAGGCGGCCCTGCGCAAGGTCCACGGCGAGACCGAGGCCGTACGGGCCGAGACGCATGCGCAGCTGTCCGCCGCCGACAGCGAGACGCGGCGGCTCAAGGCCCGGCTCGGCGAGACGGAGGCGGCGCTGGAGGCCTCCCGCAAGGCGGCGCGCGAGGGCCGCAGCGTCGAGGACATGCGCGTACGGCTGCTGCTCGACACCGTCCTGGAGTCCGCCCAGGGGCTGCGCCGCGAGCTGGCGCTGCCGCCCGTGTCCGTGCGCCCCGCCGAGACCGTGGACGCCGTCGAACCCGGGCGGATGTCGCCCAAGGACATCGCGGCCCGCGCCCTGTCCGAGCACGACCCCGCCATCCTGGACCAGCTGCTCGCCCTGCCGCAGGCCCATCTCGTGGTCGACGGCTACAACGTCACCAAGACCGGCTATCCGACGATGCCGCTGGAGAAGCAGCGGCTGAGGCTGCTCGGCTCGCTCTCCCAGCTCGCCGCGCAGACCGGCGCCGAGGTCACCTGCGTCTTCGACGGCGCGGAACTCGCCGCGCCCGTGCTGCTCGCGCCGCCGCGCGGGGTGCGTGTGCTCTTCTCGAAGGCGGGTGTGACCGCCGACGAACTGATCCGCCAGCTGGTGCGCGCCGAACCCTCGGGACGGCCCGTGGTGGTCGTCTCCACGGACCGCGAGGTGGCCGACGGGGTCGCCAAGTCGGGTGCCCGTCCCGTCGCCTCCGTGACGCTCCTGAAGCGTCTCTCGCGCGGCTGACCGACTGCCGCGCAGGTTCCGGCCCTTCGCCACATAGGCAACGTAGGTCTCATACGTAACCTCTGGGCCTGATGCCCGAATTGGCGGATCGTTTACGCAACGTAGTGTCAAACGAGCATTACCGCACGTGAGTTGAGTGCAAAGAATGCGCTCGGTGACCGACTTTTTTCCCGTCAGGATTTGAACTGATCACAGGAAGGTCACTAAGGTCTGGCCTCGAACCTCCGCTCGGGTGATCGCTCATCGGGAGTGACGGCAGAGGGTCACCGCCCACCGGCGTGTCGGTAGGCGGCTGGAGGAAGAAGGAGCTCGCCTTCGTGGCGTCCCACCGTCGACCCAAGCAGCCGAGCCGCACCCGTGTGACCGTGCTCACCGCAACCGCCGCCGCAGCCGTGGCCCTCACGTCGCAGGCGGCACAGGCCGCGCCGAAGCCGAGCAAGAGCGAGGTCAAGGCCAAGGTCGACAAGCTCTACGAAGAGGCGGAGAAGGCCACCGACAAGTACAACGGGGCCAAGGAGAAGCAGAAGAAGCTCGAGAAGGAGATCGGCGACCTCCAGGACAAGGTCGCCCGCGGCCAGGAGGACCTCAACGAGCTTCGCTCCGGCCTCGGTTCGATGGCCAGCGCGCAGTACCGCTCCGGCGGCATCGACCCCTCCGTCCAGCTCTTCCTCTCCGCCGACCCGGACGACTTCCTGGACAAGGCCTCCACGCTCGACCAGCTCAGCGGTCAGCAGGTCGAGGGCCTGAAGAAGATCCAGGAGAAGCAGCGTTCGCTGGCGCAGGAGCGCCAGGAGGCCGCCGACAAGCTCAAGGACCTCGCCGACACCCGCACGGAACTCGGCAAGAAGAAGCAGCAGGTCCAGAGCAAGCTCAGCGCCGCGCAGAAGCTCCTCAACACCCTCACCGCCGCCGAGCGCCAGAAGATGGCCGCCGACGACGCCCGCGCGAGCCGCTCCGCCGGCGCCCGCGTCGACCTCGGCAACGAGGTCCCGGCCTCCAAGCGCGGCGCCGCCGCCCTGAGCGCCGCCGCCACCCAGCTCGGCAAGCCGTACGTCTCCGGCGGCACGGGCCCCAACTCCTACGACTGCTCCGGGCTCACCCAGTGGTCGTACGGACAGGCCGGTGTGGGCATAACCCGGACCACGTACACGCAGCAGAACGACGGCCCGAAGATCGGCATGAGCCAGCTCAGGCCGGGTGACCTGGTCTTCTTCAACAACCTCGCGCACGTGGGCCTGTACGCCGGCAACGGCCAGGTGCTGCACGCCCCGCACCCCGGCGCCGTCGTCCGCTACGAGTCGATGAGCACCGTCGGTTCGTTCCAGTTCGGCGTCCGCATCTCCGGCTGAGAACCCGGTCCGGCTCCGCCGGGGGAGCGCCACGCGAGAGCGCGCCCGTTCGGGCGAATTCCGGCATCACCCGCTTACCCCACGCCCCGCCCATGACCTGCGTCATAGGCGGGGCGTCGCGTTTTCCGCCCATAGCGGTCGTTGGCCGCGCCCGCCCCTCGCGGCTACTGTCGCCCCGCATTCCCCCGACCGGGTTCTCCGGCCGGGGGTCGTTCGTCAGCGGAAGGGGGAGCGGCTACTCGTGGGGTCTCATCGCCGTCCCGCACAGTCCGGCCTCGACCGGAGCGCGCGCGGCTCCACTGTCAGCCTCCTGTCGGCCGTGTCAGCCGTGTCCGCCGTGGCGGCCACCGCCGCCGGGCTCGCCGCCGTCCCCGCGGGCGCCGCGCCGCAGGACCGCCCGTCCGGCACCCGGGCCGAGGTCGACCGTCTCTTCGAGCAGGCCGAGCAGGCCACCGAGGCGTTCAACAAGGCCGACGAGCGCGCCGACAAGCTCCGCGACGAACTGGCGGACCTTCAAGACAGCGTCGCCCGCGGGCAGGAGCGGATCAACACCATGCGTGGCGCACTCGGTTCGCTCGCCGGCGCCCAGTACCGCTCGGGCGGCATCGACCCCGCTCTCGCCCTGCTCCTGTCGTCGGACCCCGACGGCTATCTCGACAAGGCGTCCGTCCTCGACCGCATCACCGCCCGCCAGGCCGGCGAACTCACCGAACTGCAGCGGGCGCAGCGCGACCTGTCCCAGGAACGCGCCGAGGCCACCCTCAAGCTCGTCGACCTGGAGCGCTCCCGCAAGGCCGTCGCCGGGCACAAGCGGACCGTCGAGGACAAGCTCGCCAAGGCCCGCCGTCTGCTCGACTCCCTGCCCGCCTCGCAGCGTGAGGCCTACGAGCGCGCCTCGCGCGGTGGCGTGCGCGACGGCGTCCCCGACCTGTCGGGCGCGGGCGTGCCGTCGTCCGGCAGGGCCGCCGCGGCGGTGGCGGCCGCCATGTCCGCGGTCGGCAAGCCGTACGTGTGGGGCGCCAACGGGCCCTCCGGATTCGACTGTTCGGGCCTCATGCAGTGGTCGTACGCGCAGGCGGGCGTGGGCCTGCCGCGGACCTCTCAGGCCCAGCGGTACGCGGGCCGGCAGGTGCCGCTGTCCCAGGCGCGGCCCGGCGATCTCGTCGCCTACCGATCGGACGCCAGCCACATCGGGATGTACGTGGGCAACGGCCAGGTCATCCACGCCCCCTACCCCGGCGCGCCCGTGCGCTACGACCCGGTGGGCATGATGCCCGTGTCGTCCGTGACCCGGGTCTGAGCGGTCGAGGCAGGCGGGGCCCGGCGCGGCGGGCCGTACGATCGGGAGGATGGCTGGTCGTGGGCGTGGTGCGGGTGGAGCGGGGGCGTGCGTCGCGCTGCTGTCCGTGGCCGCCCTGCTCGCCGGGCTCGTCGGCTGCGGCGGGGGAGCGGCGCGGGACACCGCCCGGGGCGATGTGCAGCACACCCTCGACCGCAGGGCCGATGCGGTCCTCGCCCGGGATCAGGCCGCGTACCGGGCCACCGGCAGCGCGGACGCCGAGGTCCCGACGAACCTCACCGACGTCCCGCTGACCTCCTGGACGTACCGGCTCACGCGCCTGGACCGTTCCGGCAGCCGTGCCACGGCCGGCGCGGAACTGCGCTACCGGATCAAGGGCTACGACAGCGCCCCCGTCGTCTCCGGGCGCTCCCTGGAGCTCGAACTGCGCGAGGGCCGCTGGTACGTGACCGCCGACCGGCCCGCCCCGAACACCGGCGAGCAGCTCTGGGAACAGGGCAGGGTCGTCGTCGAGCGGGGCGCGCACAGTCTCGTCCTCGGCGTCGGCAGGTCCCACGGCGCGCTGGGCGACTACGCGGACCTCGCCGACGAGGCCGTGCCCGCCGTGAGCGACGCCTGGGGGTCCGGCTGGGCCCGGCGGGTCGTGGTCCTCGTCCCGAAGTCCCTCGACGGCATGGGGGCGCTGCTCGGGTCCCCCGCCGCCGGGTACCGGGGGATCGCCGCGGTGACGACCGGCGAGGCGGGGGCACCGGGGCGCACGCCGGCCGACCGGATCATCGTGAACCCGGACGCGTACGGGGTGCTCGGCTCCTTCGGCAAGCAGGTCGTCCTCACGCACGAGACGACCCACGTCGCCACGCGCGCGGCGACGTCGGGCGCGACCCCGCTGTGGCTGTCCGAGGGGTACGCGGACTGGGTCGGCTACCGCCGCACCGGCCGCTCCGCGGGGCAGGCCGCGCCGGAGCTGGAGCGCGCGGTGCGGCTCGGCCGGCTGCCGGCCGCGCTCCCCACCGACCCGGACTTCGGGTTCTCCGGCGACGCGGGGCGGCTCGCGCAGGCGTACGAGGGCGGGTGGCTGGCCTGCCGGATGATCGCCGACCGCTGGGGCGAGACGAAGCTGAACGACTTCTACCGCGCGGTGGGGAAGCACAAGCGGCGGACCGGGGCGGTCGAGGAGGCGATGGCGAGCGTGCTCGGGACGACGGAGGAGAAGTTCACGGCGCAGTGGCGGGACTATCTGCGGGTCCAGCTCGGCTGACCGGCCGGCGGGGTCATGACGTGAGCAGGGTCTCGTCGCGGGCCGCCCGGGCAGGGGGCGCCTGTTCGCGCGTCCGCGGCTCGGTGACCGTCTGCCGCCACAGGCGCCGGGCGGCGGTGAGGGTGGCGGAGACCAGCAGGCCGTTGCGTACGAGGATCAGGGCGAGGCCGAGTCCGTCGCCGTACACGACGTGTCCGAAGCCGAGCGGGAACTCCAGGAACGTCACGAGGGACGCCGCCACGACCAGGCAGGCCGGCGGCGTCATCCGGCTCGCGGAGAACACGGTCGACACCGCGGCCAGACCGGTCAGCCACAGCATGTACTGCGGGCTGATCACCCGGCTCGTCGTCGTGAACAGCAGCACGGCGACGAACGCCGCGTCCGCGAGCGTCCCCGGCGCCCAGGCCCGCGCCCTCAGCCGCCACATCAGGAGCCAGGCGAACGCGAGCAGCGTCAGCACCTGCGCGACCACGCTCACGACGTCCACGTAGGGGCCGAGGAACTCCATCGAGCCGTAGTTCAGCCCGACGGAACCCGGCCAGCCGAACTGCCGCGCCACGTGGAACACCAGCGCGCCGAGCGACTCGACCTCCGTGCCGCGGTCGCGCTGGGAGGTGACGAAGTCGAGTGCGCCCGGCATCGCCCCCGCGAAGGCGACGACCAGAGCGCCGGCGGTGAGGGCCGCGCTGCCCCAGGAAACCCGCGTGACACGGCCGCGGCGGGTCCCGAGGAGGAGGAGCAGGGGCCACACCTTCAGCAGCGCGCCGAGCCCCGTGAGCGCCCCCATGACGCGCGGATGCCGGGCCCCGGCCAGCAGCGCGGCCCCCGCGACCGCCGTGACCATGACGTCGTAACGGGCGTACGCGGTCGGACCGAGCAGCGGTACGCCCGCGACCCACACCCACGCCCCGCGCCACGACCTGCCGGGCCGCCCGCCCGCGTGCACGAGGAGACCGAAGGTGAGCGCGTCGGAGAGGAGAGCGAGCACGAAGAACGCGGTGGCGTAGGACAGGAACGGCAGGAGGGCGGGGGAGAGGATCGCGCCCGCGGCGGCGGGCGGGTACTGCCACGTGACGTCGTCCAGCGGGAACGTGCCCGTGCGCAGGACCCCGTACCAGTTGCGGTAGATGACGGAGACGTCGCTCGTCACGTCGGGACCCGGGACCGTGATCACCTTCAGGACGCACAGGAGGAGCAGCGCCCTGGTCGCGGCCCACACCAGCACCGCGGGGACCGGGATTCTCGGCATCATTCGGGCCATGATGCCGGGCAGAACTGTGCAGGGGCCATGAAGCACGGCCAACCGGCGCGTTAGGTACTGTCGGCGGCGATGCACAAGACCCTGATCGTGACCAACGACTTCCCGCCCAGGCCCGGTGGCATCCAGGCGTTCCTGCACAACATGGCGCTCCGCCTGGACCCCGAGCAGCTCGTCGTCTACGCCTCCACCTGGAAGCGCACCCGGGAGGGCGTCGAGGCGACCGCCGCCTTCGACGCCGAGCAGCCCTTCACCGTCGTGCGCGACCGTACGACGATGCTGCTGCCGACGCCCCGCGTCACCCGGCGCGCGGTGGGCCTGCTCAAGGAGCACGGCTGCACGTCGGTGTGGTTCGGCGCGGCCGCCCCGCTCGGCCTGATGGCTCCGGCGCTGCGCAGGGCCGGTGCCCGGCGCCTGGTGGCCACCACGCACGGGCACGAGGCCGGCTGGGCGCAACTGCCCGCGTCCCGCGGGCTCCTGCGCCGCATCGGAGAGTCGACGGACACGATCACGTATCTCGGCGAGTACACGCGGTCGCGGATCGCCACCGCCCTGACGCCCGCCGCGGCGGGCCGGATGGTGCAGCTGCCGCCGGGTGTGGACGAGAAGACGTTCCACCCCGGCTCCGGCGGCGACCTGGTGCGCGAGCGGCTCGGACTGACCGACCGGCCCGTCGTCGTGTGCGTCTCGCGGCTCGTGCCGCGCAAGGGGCAGGACACCCTGATCCTCGCGATGCCGCGGATCCTGGCGGCCGTCCCGGACGCGGTGCTGCTCGTCGTGGGCGGCGGCCCGTACGAGAAGGAGCTGCGCAAGCTCGCCGCGGAGACGGGCGTCACCGACTCGGTGCGCTTCACGGGGGCCGTGCCGTGGTCGGAGCTGCCCGCGCACTACGGGGCGGGCGACGTGTTCGCCATGCCGTGCCGGACCCGGCGCGGGGGCCTCGACGTCGAGGGGCTCGGCATCGTCTACCTGGAGGCGTCGGCGACGGGCCTGCCGGTCGTCGCGGGCGACTCCGGCGGCGCGCCGGACGCGGTGCTCGACGGGGAGACGGGCTGGGTCGTGAAGGGCGGCGACGCGGAGGACTCCGCGGACCGGATCATCACGCTCCTCGGCGACGCGGAACTGCGGCGGCGCATGGGGGAGCGGGGGCGCGAGTGGGTCGAGGAACGCTGGCGGTGGGATCTGCTCGCCGAGCGGCTGCGCGGGCTGTTGTGACGCTGAACGCCGGACGGGCTGGATGATCCATCCAGCCCGTCCGGCGTTCGAGGACAGGGACGCGGGGGCTGAGCCCCCGCAGGACTCAGCCCCGGTAGATCGCTTCGATCTCGTCGGCGTAGTCCTTCGCCACCACGTTCCGCTTGAGCTTCAGGGACGGCGTCAGGTGGCCCGACTCCTCCGTGAACTGGGTCGGCAGGATGCGGAACTTGCGCACCGACTCCGCCTTGGAGACCGCCGCGTTGCCGTCGTCCACGGCATCCTGGATCGCCGCGAGGAGGTCCGCGTCGTCCCGCAGGGACACCGCGGTCGAGTCGGCCGGCTTGCCGTGTTCGGCGGCCCAGCGGCCGAGGAACTCGTCGTCGACCGTGACGAGCGCGCCGACGAAGGGGCGCCCGTCGCCGACGACCATGCACTCGGCGACCAGGGCGTGCGCACGGATGCGGTCCTCGATGACGGCCGGGGCGACGTTCTTGCCGCCCGCCGTCACGATGATCTCCTTCTTGCGGCCGGTGATCCGGAGGTAGCCGTCCTCGTCGAGCGTGCCGATGTCGCCCGTGTGGAACCAGCCGTCGGCCAGCGCCTCCTCGGTCGCGGCCTCGTTGTTCCAGTAGCCCGAGAACAGGTGCTCGCCGTGCAGCAGCACCTCGCCGTCGTCGGCGATCCGGACGACGGAACCCGGCAGCGGCTGGCCGACCGTGCCGATCTTCTGCCGGTCCCACGGGTTGAAGGCGGTGGCGGCGCAGGACTCGGTCAGGCCGTAGCCCTCGAGGACCGTGAAGCCGATGCCGCGGAAGAAGTGGCCGAGGCGCTCGCCGAGCGGGGCGCCGCCGGAGATCGCGTACTCGCCGCGGCCGCCGAGGACGGCGCGCAGCTTGGAGTAGACGAGCTTGTCGAACGTCTTGTACTTCAGCTTCAGACCGATGGACGGGCCCTTGGGCGTGTCCAGGGCGCGGCTGTACTCGATGGCCGTGTCGGCCGCCTTGTCGAAGATCTTGCCCTTGCCGTCGGCCTGCGCCTTGGCGCGCGCCGAGTTGTAGACCTTCTCGAAGACGCGCGGCACACCCAGGATCAACGTCGGCCGGAACGCGGCCAGTTCATCGGTGAGGTGCTTGATGTCGGGGGCGTGGCCCAGCTTGATCGGGGCCATCAGCGAGGCGACCTCGACCAGGCGGCCGAAGACGTGCGCGACGGGCAGGAAGAGCAGCACCGAGCACTCGCCCGTACGGAAGAGGGGCTTGAGGCGCTCGACCACGTTCCCGCACTCGGCGAAGAAGCTGCGGTGCGTGAGGACGCAGCCCTTGGGGCGGCCCGTGGTGCCCGAGGTGTAGACGATCGTCGCCGGGTCGTCGGCCTTCGCGACGGCGCTGCGCTCGTCGACGGTCACCTCGGAGACTCCGGCGCCCGCGCGCTCCAGCTCCTGGACGCCGCCGGCGTCGATCTGCCAGACGTGCGCGAGGCCGGGGAGGCTGTCGCGCACGGACTCGACGGTGGCCTCGTGCCCGGCGCTCTCGACCACGCAGGCCACGGCGCCGGAGTCGCCGAGGATCCACTGGATCTGCTCGGCCGAACTGGTCTCGTACACCGGGACGGTGATCGCGCCTGCGCTCCAGATCGCGAAGTCGAGGAGCGTCCACTCGTAGCGGGTACGGGACATCAGGCCGACCCGGTCGCCCGGCTGCACGCCGGAGGCGATCAGGCCCTTGGCGGCGGACCGCACCTCCGCGAGGAAGGTGGTGGCAGTGACGTCCTGCCAGGTGCCGTTCACCTTGCGGGCGATGACGGCGACGTCAGGGTGCTGCGCGGCGTTTCTGCGGACGATGTCGGTCAGGTTGCCGTCCGCGGGGACCTCGTACAGGGCCGGAAGGCTGAACTCGCGCAAGACTGCTGCTCCTCATAGGGCACCGGCGCCACGGCATTGTGTGAGTCGACGATGCGGTCCAAGGTCGGGCAGGTGCTCAGCTGCTGAAGCAGTGGTAGTTCCAGTGGTTGAAATGCTGAGCACTACTGGACTGCCCGGACGTTACCCACCGGTACTGCTTTTCCGGTAGGGGGTCCAGGCCAGATGTTCGCTGCGTCACACGCCGTGTAACTGCTCCGCCGACCCTAGTCCACCCGATCGGAGAATAGGAAGTAACCGCAGGTCCGGCCCCCTCTACCCACGATTCCCACACAGTTCTAGGGTGATCGCATGCGCGTACATGTGGTCAGCGATGTGCACGGAAACTCCACAGACCTCGCCCGGGCGGGAGACGGGGCGGACGCCCTCGTCTGCCTCGGTGACCTGGTGCTCTTCCTCGACTACGCAGATCATTCGCGTGGCATCTTCCCGGACCTGTTCGGTGTGGAGAACGCGCACCGCATCGTCGAGCTGCGCACCGCCCGCCGCTTCGAGGAGGCACGTACGTTCGGCGCCGGGCTGTGGGCCGGGATCGATCGCGGGACCGCCATCGAGACGGCGGTGCGCAAGCAGTACGCCGAGCTCTTCGCGGCGTTCCCCACACCGACGTACGCCACCTACGGCAACGTCGACATCCCGCACCTGTGGTCCGAGTACGCCGGATCAGGCACCACCGTCCTCGACGGCGAGCGCGTCGAGATCGGAGGCCTCGTCTTCGGCTTCGTCGGCGGCGGACTGCGCAGCGCCATGCGCACCCCGTACGAGATCAGCGACGAGGAGTACGCCGCCAAGATCGAGGCCGTCGGGGAGGTCGACGTGCTGTGCACTCATATCCCGCCGGATGTCCCCGACCTCGTCTACGACACCGTCGCGCGCCGCTTCGAGCGCGGCAGCCGCGCCCTCCTGGAGGCGATCCGGCGCACCCGGCCCCGGTACTCCCTGTTCGGCCACGTCCACCAGCCGCTCGTCCGCCGCATGCGGATCGGGGCGACGGAGTGCGTCAATGTCGGCCACTTCGCGGGTTCGGGCAGGCCCTGGGCCCTGGAGTGGTGACAGCGCCGCCGCCGCTGCGCGGTAGCCTTCACGCGATACACACCACCCCTCAGCGGACCGCATCTGGAGGAGCCACCGCGATGGCGGAACACACCAGCTCGAGCATCACGATCGAGGCGGCACCGGCCGATGTCATGGGGGTGATCGCCGACTTCACCCGCTACCCCGACTGGACGGGAGAGGTGAAGGAGGCCGAGGTCCTCGCCACGGACGGCGCGGGCCGCGCCGAGCAGGTGCGACTCGTCATGGACGCAGGAGCGATCAAGGACGACCAGACCCTGGCCTACACCTGGACCGGGGACAACGAGGTCTCCTGGACCCTCGTCAAGTCCCAGATGCTGCGCTCCCTCGACGGCACGTACCTCCTCAAGCCGTCCGGCACGGGCACCGAGGTCACCTACCGCCTCACGGTCGACGTCAAGATCCCCATGCTCGGCATGATCAAGCGCAAGGCCGAGAAGGTCATCATCGACCGCGCCCTCGCCGGCCTGAAGAAGCGCGTGGAGACGAAGTAGCTTCCGGCACCCCCGTCCGGCGGTCCGCTGTCTCCGTCCGTCCGCCGGCCGGCCGGGGGCCACCTGCGCCCCAGGTAGCCTCACACCCCATGCGCACCGTTCTGGTAACCGGCCCCGGCGGCTCCGGCCGGACCACCGCCGCCGCGGCCACGGCCCTGACCGCCGCCCGCCGCGGAGCCCGCACCCTCGTGCTCTCGGCGGACCCCACGGACACCCTCGGCGCCGCCCTCGCCGGCCCTACGGGCGCGGCGCCGACGTCCGTCGAACCCGGTCTCACCGCGATACGTCTCGCCCCGGCGGACCGCTTCCGCGAGGACCTCGCCGGCCTCCAGGAAAAGACCGCGTCCGCCCTCGACCTCCTGGGCGCCACCCGCCTCGACGCCGAGGAACTCACCCCGCTTCCCGGCAGCCACGAGCTCGCCCTGCTCCGCGCCCTGCGCGACAGCGCCCACGGTCCCTACGACCTCGTCGTCGTCGACCTTCCCCCGGCGCCGCAGGCCCTCGCCCTGCTCGCCCTGCCGGAACAGCTGCGCCGCTACCTGCGCCGCCTGCTCCCCCCGGAACGCCAGGCCGCCCGCGCCCTGCGCCCCCTCCTCGGCCGCATCGCCGGCGTCCCCATGCCGGCGGAGTGGCTGTACGAGACGGCGGACCGCTGGGACACCGAACTCGCCGCCGCCCAGGCCGTCATCGAGGACCCGCACACGACCGTGCGTCTCGTCGCCGAACCCACGCCCGCCGCGGCCGACGCCCTGCTCACCACGACCACCGCTCTCGCCCTGCACGGCCTGCGCGCCGACGCGCTGCTCGCCTCCCGTGTGCTCCCCGACGGCTCGACCGACCCGTGGCTCACCGACGCCGCCGCCCGCCAGCGCAAGGTCGTCGCCACCTGGCAGGGCACGTACGACGTGCATGAGCTGCCCCATCTGGGCCGTGACCCGCGCGGCGCCGACGACCTGGCCGCGCTCGGCGCACCGCCGGTCCCGCCCGCGCCGGCCGTGACCGCCTGGCCCGTCGAGGACCGCATCGCCGACGAGGGCGTCCTCGTGTGGCACCTGCCGCTGCCCGGCACCGTCCGCGAGGATCTCGGACTGGTGCGGCGCGGCGACGAACTCGTCGTCACCGCCGGACCGCTGCGCCGCATCGTGGCCCTGCCGTCGGCACTGCGCCGCTGCACCGTCGCCGGCGCCGGCCTGCGCGACGGCGTCCTGCGCATCAGGTTCACCCCCGACCCCGACCTGTGGCCGCGGGCACGGTGAACGGACTACCGCCGTTCGGGTAACGTCGAAGGTACGCACCCTCCTGGTACGCACCCACCCATATACGTTCTCGCAGGAGTCAGCCGCCATGAGCGACGCCACCGAGCAGCCCGCACCCGAGGCCGACGCCGACGCCTGGGAGAAGGCGTGCGCCGAGGACCTCGCGGAGGAGAAGGCCCGCCGCCGTGCCGAGTACGGGCCCCCGCCCGGCTCGGCCGCCGAGGAGCTGCGCAAGCTCGTCGACGCCGTCGCCGAGAAGCTGTCGGGGCTCCAGACGCCCCTCCTCGGCGCGGTCGCGCAGGGCACCGCGCAGCAGGTCGTCAACCAGGTCGTCAAGCAGGCGAAGGCGGCCGTCGAGCCGGTCGTCGAGCGCAACCCCGAGGTCTTCGACCACCTCGCGGCCGCGGGCAACGAGCTGCTCGCCGCCTACCGCTCCGCCGTCGAGCGCCAGGAGCAGCGCTGGACCCAGCGCTCGTCGGGCGCCCAGGCCGGACGGGCCGCCGGGGACGACACGGACCCCCGTGACGAGGGCCCCGAGGGGCCTTCAAAAGGTGAACACATCGACCTCGACTGAGAGCCGCTCGGGTACGGTGGGCCGTAGCGGGGCTCGACCGAACTGAGGGATTCATGGGACTCACCATCGGCGTCGACATCGGCGGCACAAAGATCGCGGCCGGCGTGGTCGACGAGGAAGGCAACATCCTCTCGACGTTCAAGGTGCCGACTCCCAGCACGTCCGAGGCCATCGTTGACGCGATCGCCTCGGCCGTCGAGGGCGCACGGGCAGGACACGAGATCGTCGGCGTGGGCATCGGCGCCGCCGGATACGTCAACCGCCAGCGCTCCACGGTCTACTTCGCGCCCAATATCGACTGGCGCCAGGAGCCACTGAAGGAAGAGGTCGAGAAGCGGGTCGGCCTCCCGGTCGTCGTCGAGAACGACGCGAACGCGGCCGCCTGGGGCGAATACAAGTTCGGCGCGGGCAAGGGCCACCGGAACGTCATCTGCATCACGCTCGGCACCGGCCTCGGCGGCGGCATCATCATCGGCAACAAGCTGCGCCGCGGCCACTTCGGCGTGGCCGCCGAGTTCGGCCACATCCGGATGGTCCCGGACGGTCTGCTGTGCGGCTGCGGCAGCCAGGGCTGCTGGGAGCAGTACGCCTCCGGCCGCGCGCTCGTCCGTTACGCCAAGCAGCGCGCCAACGCGACCCCGGAGAACGCGGAGTTCCTGCTCTCCCTGGGCGACGGCACCCCGGACGGCATCGAGGGCAAGCACATCTCCATGGCCGCCCGCCAGGGTGACGCCGTGGCCGTCGACTCGTACCGCGAGCTGGCCCGCTGGGCCGGCGCAGGCCTCGCCGACCTGGCCTCGCTGTTCGACCCGTCCGCGTTCATCGTCGGCGGCGGGCTCTCGGACGAGGGCGAGCTCGTCCTCGACCCGATCCGCAAGTCCTACAAGCGCTGGCTGGTCGGCGGCAACTGGCGCCCGGTGGCGGACGTCATCGCGGCCCAGCTCGGCAACAAGGCGGGCATGGTCGGGGCAGCGGACCTGGCACGGGAGCCCGACCCGATCATGTGACACCGGCTGCTTCAGCCACCGAGCGCCCGCCGTTTCCCCGGAGAAACGGCGGGCGTTCGTCGTATCTTGATCGTCATGGTCACCGGATCACTCCCCAACTCCCGCACCGAACCCGACGGTTCGGCCGTCGTCCGGGTGCTCAGCTACAACATCCGCTCGATGCGTGACGACACCGCCGCGCTCGCCCGCGTCATCGCGGCCTGCGCCCCCGACCTGGTCCTGATCCAGGAGGCGCCCCGCTTCTTCCGCTGGCGCAAGAAGCTCGCCCGGCTCGCGGCCGCCTCGGACCTGGTGATCCTCTCGGGCGGCGCGAGCGCGGCGGGCCCGGCGCTGCTCTGCTCCCTGCGCGCCACCGTCGAGCGCACCGAGGACGTCCTGCTGCCCCTCACCCCCGGACTGCACCGGCGCGGCTTCGCGACCGCCGTCGTCCGCTTCGGCGACGCCAGGATCGGCGTACTGAGCTGCCATCTGAGCCTGCAGAAGGACGAGCGGTACGCGCAGGGCGGGATGCTCCTCGACCGGCTCGCGGCGCTCGGCGTCGAGCACGCCGTCGCCGGCGGTGACCTCAACGAACGCCCCGGCGGCCGCACGTTCCGGCGCCTCGCCGAGGCTCTCCAGGACGCCTGGGCCACGAAGCCGTGGCTCGGCGAGTACACCTCGACACCGGCCGACCCGCGCCAGCGCATCGACGCCATCCTCGCGACACGGGGCGTCGAGGTCCTCGGCTGCGGGGTCCCGGTGGGCATGCCGGGGGTGAGCGAGGACGACCTGAGGGCGGCCACGGACCATCTGCCGGTCCTGGCCGCCCTCAGGGTTCCCGCCGCGCGGGGGTGACGCGGGTCAGACGACCGCGCCGCGCCCCGGATCGTCGTCGTCATCGTCGCCCTGCATCCGCATCACGAGCGTGCCGAAGCCGCCGAGGAAGCCGCCGACGCAGACCGTCGTGAGCCACCACGTCATCTGCCAGCCGAGCAGCACGGCCAGCAGCATCAGGACCGGGCCGCCGATCACGGCGAGCCAGGCGAACTTGGCGGTGACGTCCGCCTCGGGCAGCGGCGGGGGCTCCGGGGGCACGAAGTGGCCCTCGTCGTCCGCGTCGCTGTCCGACGGCTCGGCCGGCCGGTGGTCGCGGGGGCCGCCGCCGACGCCGGGTGCGAAGGAGACCGAGGAGCCGAGCGGCGTCGCCGGCTTGTCGGCCTTGCCCGCGCCGGGCTCCGAGCTCTTCGTCCCCGAGCTGTTCGTCTCGGAGCCGTCCCCGTCGAATTCGGGCAGGGCCAGGTCCTCGATCGACTTGAACGGCCTGGCGCCCGGCGGATCCGGCGGCTCCTCGCCGTACCCGGCGACGATGGCGGCCCAGGCGGCGTCCTCGTCCACGGGCTCGCCGGCGTCCCCGGAGGCTGCGGCCGCGTCCGCGCCGGGCTGCTGCTCCTTGCCGAGCTGCGCCGGGCCGCCGGGCAGCGCCGTGCCCGACGCCGCCGGCTCGGCGGACGCGTCCTCCGGCTCGCGGCTCTCGTCGCCGGCGGGCTCACGTCGGTCCTGCTCAGCCACCGGTGGCCGTCCCTTCCTTACCGACACTGGGGGCGAGCCGGCCGATGAACGCATAGCTCTCGTCGAAGATCCGGTCCGCATCATGGTCCAACGTCGCGACGTGGTAGCTCTGTTCCAGCAGGATCTCCTCGACGTCCGTGGACGAGATCCGGCTGAGGACGCGGGCCGAGTCGACGGGCGGCACCACATGGTCCTGGGTGCTGTGCAGGACCACCAACGGCTGTGTCACCTGCGGCAGTTCACGGTCGACGATACGGAAGAAGTTCCGCAGGGAGTGCGCGGCGTGCAGCGGCACCCGGTCGTACCCGATCTCCGACGAGCCCTCCTTCGCGATGTCGCTGGCGATCCCCTTCGTCGAGCGCACGAGATGCCGGGCCACCGGGAGGGCGTGCGCGGCGAGGCCGTGCACCTTGTTCCCCGGGTTCACCAGGACCAGGCCCGCCACCTCGTCCCCGTGCTTCGCCGCGAGCCGCAGCGCGAGGGCGGCGCCCATCGACAGACCGAAGACGAAGACCTGGGAGCACCGGTCCAGCAGCTCGCGCAGGGCGCGGTCCACCTCCGCGTACCAGTCCTGCCAGCCGGTGACCTGCATGTCCTCCCAGCGCGTGCCGTGACCGGGCAGCAGGGGGAGCGACACGGTGAGCCCGCGCTCGGCGAGGTACTCCGCCCAGGGGCGCAGCGACTGCGGGGAACCGGTGAAACCGTGACAGAGGAGGACGCCGACCTCTCCGCCCTCGTGGCGGTACGGCTCGGCTCCAGGAATGACCGGCACCTTCGGTCTCCTGTTCATGAGAGGGGGATCGCCCAGGACTGCGGGGCTTACTTCACCGTACGCGACCGTGCTGACACCGACCAGGGTCGTCGGGCCTCGGAGCTGCGGCGCGGGTTAAGGTCTCATCCACGGACGAAGGAAGGCAGTGGGTTGATCTACGGCGCAATGAAGGTGGCCATCGGAGGGCCGCTGAAGCTCGGCTTCAGGCCCTGGGTGGAGGGCCTCGAGAACATTCCCGCCGAGGGTCCCGCCATCCTGGCCAGCAACCACCTGTCCTTCTCGGACTCCTTCTTCCTGCCGGCGGTGCTCGACCGCAAGGTCACCTTCATCGCGAAGGCCGAGTACTTCACGACGCCGGGTGTGAAGGGCAAGCTCACGGCGGCGTTCTTCAAGGGCGTCGGCCAGCTCCCCGTGGACCGCTCCGGTTCGCGCGGTGCGGGCGAGGCCGCCATCAAGAGCGGCATAGAGGTCCTGGAGCGCGGCGAGCTCTTCGGCATCTACCCGGAGGGCACCCGCTCGCCCGACGGCCGTCTGTACCGCGGCAAGCCCGGCGGCCTCGCGCGCGTGGCGCTCGCCACCGGCGCGCCCGTCCTCCCGGTCGCGATGATCGACACCGAGAAGATCCAGCCCCCCGGCAAGGTCCTGCCCAAGCTGATGCGCCCCGGCATCCGCATCGGCAAGCCCCTCGACTTCGGCCGCTACCAGGGCATGGAGCACGACCGGTTCGTGCTGCGGGCCCTGACCGACGAGGTCATGTACGAAATCATGAAGCTCTCCGGCCAGGAGTACGTCGACATGTACGCGACCGCCGCCAAGCGGCAGATCGCGGACGCGGCGAAGGCCGAGGCCAAGGCGGAGAAGGAAGCCAGGGCGGAGAGGGAAGCCCTGGCCGAGAAGGAAGCCAAGGAGAACAAGGGCGGCGGCGTGGAACGGCCGGCCTCCTAGCCGCGTCGTCGTTCTGGGAGCGGACGTTCCGGGAGCCGCAGTTCGGGGGGTGGGTGCGTGGCCAGGCGCGAACGCGTGACGAGGATGTCCGTCGAGCAGCCGCTGTGGCGCGCGCTGACGGCGTACCGGCTGCTGACGATGCTGTACGCGATCGGCCTGTTCGTCACGGCGCAGGACAGGTTCGATCGCCCCTGGGTGGCGATCGGCTACTTCGTGGTCCTGGTCGTGTGGACCCTTGCCACGCTGCCGCGTGTCGCGAACGCCGCGAGCTGCACCAAGCGCTTCCTCACCGCCGACCTGATCGTCGCGCTCGCCGGCATCCTGCTCACGCCGGTCGCCGTCGAGCACAGCCGGATCGTGGCCGGCGGCCCGACCCTGCCGTCGATCTGGACGGCCGGCGCGGTCCTCGCGTACGCGGTCAAGGGCGGCTGGCGGTGGGCCGCGTTCGCCTCGCTGCTCGTCGGCGTCGCGAACGTGGTGCAGCGCGGCGCCTTCAGCCGCGACACCCTCCACAACGTCCTGCTCGTGTGCATCGCGTCGATCGCCATCGGCTACGTCGTCGAGGTGGCCCGCGCCTCCGAGCGCACCCTCGCCCGGGCCCTGGAGATCGAGGCGGCCACCCGTGAGCGGGAGCGGCTCGCCCGCGACATCCACGACGGCGTGCTCCAGGTCCTCGCCATGGTGCAGCGCCGCGGCACCGCGCTGGGCGGCGAGGCCGCCGAGCTCGGCAGGATGGCCGGCGAGCAGGAGGTCGCCCTGCGCACCCTGGTCGCCGGTGGTCTCGTGCCCGCCTCGCGTGCCTGCGAGGACGCCTCGCAGGGTGCGCTCGTGCGGGCCGTGGAAGAGCCGGACGACCTGCCCGGCGCGTCGGCGCCCCGCGATCTGAGGTCACTGCTCGCGCCGCACGCCGGGGCGCGGGTGAGCTTCGCCGAGCCGGGCGCCCCGGTGTTCCTGCCGCCGGTCGCGGCGAAGGAACTGGCGGCGGCTGTCAGTGCCGCCCTGGACAATGTGCGCAGGCACGCGGGGGCGGACGCCCGGTCCTGGATCCTCGTCGAGGACGAGCCCGACGCCGTGATCGTGACGGTGCGGGACGACGGACCCGGCATCCCGGAAGGGCGTCTCGCGCAGGCCGAGGGGGAGGGGCGGCTCGGTGTCGCCCAGTCCATCCGCGGCCGGCTGCGGGACATCGGCGGCACGGCCGAGCTGATCTCGGTGCCGGGACAGGGCACCGAGGTCGAACTGAGAGTTCCGAAGGTTTCACGGGGGAAGGCGGGATCGGGAAGATGACCGAGCAGCAGCGGGAGGGCGCCGCCGCAGGCGCGATCAGGGTCATGGTGGTCGACGACCACCCGATGTGGCGCGACGCCGTCGCGAGGGACCTCGCCGAGGCGGGTTTCGACGTGGTGGCCACCGCGGGCGACGGCGAGCAGGCGGTGCGTCGGGCCGGCGCCGCCGCGCCCGACGTCCTCGTACTGGACCTGAACCTGCCGAAGAAGCCCGGCGTGCAGGTCTGCAAGGAACTCGTCGGCGCCGACCCCGCCCTGCGCGTCCTGGTCCTGTCGGCGAGCGGGGAGCACGCCGACGTCCTGGAGGCGGTGAAGTCCGGCGCCACCGGTTACCTGCTCAAGTCGGCGTCGACCGAGGAGCTGACCGACGCGGTGCGCCGCACGGCCGCCGGCGACCCCGTCTTCACCCCGGGGCTCGCGGGCCTCGTCCTCGGCGAGTACCGGCGCCTGGCCTCCGAACCCGCGTCCGCCGCGGGCGCCGGCGAGCCCAAGGCCCCGCAGCTCACCGAGCGCGAGACCGAGGTCCTGCGCCTGGTCGCCAAGGGCCTGAGCTACAAGCAGATCGCCGAACGGCTCGTCATCTCGCACCGCACCGTGCAGAACCACGTGCAGAACACCCTGGGCAAGCTTCAGCTGCACAATCGCGTGGAGCTCGTCCGGTACGCCATCGAGCGCGGCCTCGACGACGCGTAACCGCTCCGAGCCTCCTGAAGGATCACCACACAAAGGTCAACTCCCACACTCTTGAACGGAATTCACCCTTCGCGTGCTGCCGAAGTGACGTGGATCACTATTAGCGTGACCCGTGTCAGCTCACAGTGCTGTGGCGAAGGGACATTTCCATGCGGGTCGGAGTACTGACCGGAGGCGGCGACTGCCCCGGGCTCAACGCCGTCATCCGTGGCATCGTCCGCAAGGGCGTGCAGGAGTACGGCTATGACTTCGTCGGCTTCCGGGACGGCTGGCGCGGGCCGCTGGAAGGCGACACCGTACAACTCGACATCCCGGCCGTGCGCGGCATCCTGCCCCGCGGCGGCACCATCCTCGGCTCCTCGCGCACCAACCCCCTCAAGGTCGAGAACGGCATCCGCCGCATCAAGGAGACCCTCGCCAAGGAGGAGGTCGGGGCGCTCATCGCGATCGGCGGCGAGGACACCCTCGGCGTCGCCGCCCGCCTCACCGACGAGTACGGCGTGCCCGTCGTCGGCGTACCGAAGACCATCGACAACGACCTGTCCGCCACCGACTACACCTTCGGCTTCGACACGGCCGTCGGCATCGCGACCGAGGCCATCGACCGGCTGCACACCACCGCCGAGTCCCATATGCGGGTCCTGGTCTGCGAGGTCATGGGCCGCCACGCGGGCTGGATCGCGCTCCACTCGGGACTCGCGGGCGGGGCCAACGTCATCCTCATCCCTGAGCAGCGCTTCGACGTCGACCAGGTCTGCGCCTGGGTCACCTCTCGTTTCAAGGCCTCGTACGCCCCGATCGTCGTCGTCGCCGAGGGCGCCATGCCCAAGGACGGGCAGATGGTCCTCAAGGACGGGACGCTCGACTCCTTCGGGCACGTCCGTCTCTCCGGAGTCGGCGAATGGCTGGCCAAGGAGGTCGAGCGGCGCACGGGCAAGGAGGCCAGAACCACGGTCCTCGGCCACATCCAGCGCGGCGGCACCCCCAGTGCCTTCGACCGCTGGCTCGCCACCCGCTTCGGGCTGCACGCCATCGAGGCCGTGCGCGACCGCGACTTCGGGAAGATGGTCGCGCTGCGCGGCACGGACATCGTCCGGGTGCCGATCGCCGAGGCGACCGCCCGGCTGAAGACGGTCGATCCCGCGCTGTACGAGGAGGTCGGGGTCTTCTTCGGCTGAGGCGCGAGGCCGGGGCGACGCCGGGGGTGGGGCGGGGCGAGACCCTCCCACTCCCGGGTGTCACGGGGTTGCCCGGCCCGTATATTCGCCGTAACCGGCACACACGACGCGATACGGAAGAAACGGGTGCAGTCGTGGAGATCCTCGCATTCGGCGTGCAGTCCGACGAGAAGCCCCTCATGGAGAAGGCGTTCGCGGGCCATCACGAGGTCCGCTGCCTGGATGTCTTCCTCAACGAGGACACGGCCCCCATCGCGGCCGGCTACGAGATCATCTCCACCAGCGTCAACGCCACCCTGAACAACCGCGTCCTGCAGACCCTCGCCGCCGGCGGCACGCATCTGATCGCCCAGCGCTCCACGGGCTTCAACAACATCGACCTCGAGGTCGCCGAGCGCCTCGGCCTGACCGTCGCCCGCGTCTCGTACTACTCGCCGTACTCCGTGGCCGAGTTCGCCTGGACCCTCGCGATGGCCGTCAACCGCCGCATCGTCCGTGCCTCCAACCGCACCCGCGACTTCGACTTCAGGCTCGACGGGCTGATGGGCCGCGACCTGCGCGGCCGCACCGTGGGCGTCCTCGGCACCGGCAAGATCGGCGAGGCGTTCACCCGGATCGCCCACGGCTTCGGCATGAAGCTCCTCGGCTGGGACATCACCGAGAACCCGGCCTGCGTCGAACTCGGCATGAAATACGTCGACAAGGAGCGCCTCTTCACCGACGCCGACCTGATCAGCCTGCACGTACCCCTGCTCCCCGCCACGGAGCACCTCGTCGGCAGCGCCGCCCTGCGCACCATGAAGGACGACGCGATCCTGGTGAACTCCAGCCGCGGCGGCCTCATCGACACCAAGGCGCTCGTCTCCGAGCTGCGCGAGGGCCGCTTCACGGGCGTCGGCCTCGACGTGTACGAGGCCGAGGCCGGGCTCTTCTTCCTCGACAAGTCGCTCGACGTCGTCGAGGACGACACCCTGGCCCGCCTCGTCACCTTCCCGAACGTCCTGGTCACGTCCCACCAGGCGTACTACACCCTGGACGCGGTGAGCCAGATCATCGAGACCACGGTGGCCAACGTCCTCGACTATCAGGCGGGCCGGCGCTCCGAGAACGTCCTCGTGCCCTCCGCACCCAGGAGCTGACCCAGCAGCTCCCGCACGACGTCCGCCCCGCGCAGCGACAGCACCGACTCCGGGTGGAACTGGACCCCCGCCACTGCATTCTTTGGCGCGCCTCCGGCACGACCCGGCCCGCGCAGCGCGTGCACCTCGCCGCTCGCCGCGTCCCGGCTCACCTCGACGCCGTGCGCGGCCAGCTCCATCGCCGCGTCGTCGTCGCAGCGCGCCACGAAGCTGTTGTAGAACCCGACGGTCTCGGCCCGCCCGAACAGATCGACGTCCGTCTGCGCGCCCTGGTACGGCACCTCCTTGCGGACGATCTCAAGCCCCAGCTCGGCCGCGATCAGCTCATGGCCGAGGCACACGCCGAGCACGCCGTGCCGGTGATCACGCAGCACCTCGGCGGTCAGCGCGCGCAGGAAACGCATCTTCGGATCCGTCTCGTCGGAGGGGTTGCCGGGCCCGGGGCCCAGGACGACAGGGCCCTCGTGGGCGAGCACGGCGTCCCGCAGCCCCGGCTCGTCGTAGCGCCGCACGGAGACCGTGAGGCCCGACGACCGCAGCAGATGCGCCAGCATCGCCGTGAACGTGTCCTCGGCGTCCACCACGAGCGCGTGCCCCTCCAGGGCCGCGGCTTTCTCCTGCATCCGCAGCCAGAACGGCGCCAGCGCGGCCCGCCGTCCGTCGAGCGCCGACTGCACCCGCGGGTCGTCGGCGAGCGCGGGCCGCACGCCCTCGCCGCGTGGCCGCCCGGGCCGTACCCCCAGCGCGGCCAGCACCCCGGCCGCCTTCGCGTGCGTCTCCTGGACCTCGCTCGCCGGGTCGGAGCCGCGCACCAGGGTCGCCCCGACCGGCACCCGCAGCTTCCCGTCCGCGTCGATGTCGGCCGTACGGATCAGGATCGGGGAGTCCAGGGTCTGCGCCCCGCCCGCGTCCCGTCCGACCAGCGCGAGCGCCCCCGCGTAATAGCCGCGCCCACCCACTTCGTGCCGCTCGATCACCCGGCAGGCGTTCTGCACAGGCGACCCCGTGACGGTCGCCGCGAACATGGTCTCCTTCAGCACCTCGCGCACGTCCAGCGAGGACCGGCCCCTCAACTCGTACTCCGTGTGAGCGAGATGGGCCATCTCCTTCAGGCGCGGGCCGATCACGACCCCGCCCATGTCGCCGACCGTGCACATCATCTTGAGCTCCTCGTCGACGACCATCGACAGCTCCTCGATCTCCTTGCCGTCGGCGAGGAAATCCAGCAGGTGCTCGGGCGTCGGGCCCTCGGCCGGGTAGCGGTACGTTCCGCTGATCGGGTTCATCACGACCGTGCCGCCGCTCATCCGCACATGCACCTCAGGGCTCGCCCCGACCAGCGTCCGCGCGCCCGTATGCACGACGAACGTCCAGTAGGCGCCCCGCTCCCCGGCGAGCAGCCGCCGGAACAGCGAGAGCGCGTCCGCCCGGCCGAACCCGCGGATCGCGCCTTCGTACGTCCGCCGGATCACGAAGTTCGCGCCCTCGCCCTGCCCGATCTCCTCGCGCAGGACCCGCTCCACGATGTCCGCGTACGCCGCGTCGTCCACGTCGAAGCCTCCGTCCGACACGCGGACGTCATGGGCCGGCAGCTGCGCGAGGACGTCCGCCAGCGGCAGCTCGTACGTCTGGTCGGGGGTGAGCACCACGAGCGGGGTGCCGTCGTCGTGGACGTCGAAGCCGCGCTCCCTGATCTGCCGGAACGGCACGAGGGCGAGGCCCTCCGGGATGTCGGCGAGTCGCTCGTAGGTGTTCACGGGGCCGACCAGGAGTTCCACGATGTCGTGGTCGTGGCCGGGTGCGCGGCGGCGCAACAGGGCGAAGGGACGGTCGTCGTGCAGCAGCTCGGACAGATCCATGGCGTGTGATTCCTCTTCCGGACTCCGGTTGCGGAGAGGAACGGCCAGGTCCCGGAAAACACTGAAGGCCGCCCTCGGGCGGCCTTCGCTTCGCTGTACGCGCAGTCAGTGGGCCGCTGGGTGAGCGGTCCACCACCAGTTACGGGTCGTGTGCGCGAACATGAGCGGCACCCTACCCGATGGGCAGCTCATCTGTGGACGACGCGTCTCAAAGGGTGAGCGGTCGGCTGGACAGGCCACCTGACCCCGTAATGTTGAGGACGTGACCGTGAACGCTAAGACCAGCGCAAGCGCTGGCAACACCTGGCGAGACCTGCCCGCGGCGCAGCAGCCCGAGTACCCCGATGCCGAGGCTCTGCGCGATGTGATCGCGGAGCTCGAGTCGTATCCGCCGCTCGTCTTCGCGGGCGAGTGCGACCAGCTGCGCGCCCGACTGGCTTCCGTCGCCAAGGGAGAGGCGTTCCTCCTCCAGGGCGGCGACTGCGCCGAGGCCTTCGACGCCGTGTCGGCCGACCACATCCGCAACAAGCTCAAGACGCTGCTCCAGATGGGTGCCGTCCTCACGTACGCGGCCTCCGTGCCCGTCGTGAAGGTGGGCCGTATCGCGGGGCAGTACTCCAAGCCGCGCTCCAAGGGCACCGAGACCCGTGACGGCGTGACCCTGCCGACGTACCGCGGCGACTCGGTCAACGGCTTCGCCTTCAACGAGAAGGCCCGCATCCCGGACCCCGAGCGCCTGAAGCGGATGTACAACGCGTCCGCCTCCACGCTCAACCTGGTGCGCGCCTTCACCACCGGCGGCTACGCCGACCTGCGCCAGGTGCACGCCTGGAACCAGGACTTCGTGAAGTCGTCCCCGTCCGGCCAGCGCTACGAGCAGCTGGCGCGCGAGATCGACAACGCGCTGAACTTCATGCGTGCCTGCGGCACCGACCCGGCCGAGTTCCAGACGGTCGAGTTCTACGCCTCCCACGAGGCGCTGCTCCTCGACTACGAGTCGGCGCTGACCCGCGTGGACTCGCGTACGGGCAACCTGTACGACGTGTCGGGCCACATGGTGTGGATCGGTGAGCGCACCCGTCAGCTCGACGGCGCGCACATCGAGTTCGCCTCGAAGATCCGCAACCCGATCGGCATCAAGCTCGGCCCGACGACGACGGCCGAGGACGCGCTGCAGTACATCGAGCGCCTCGACCCGGACCGCGAGCCCGGCCGCCTGACCTTCATCGTCCGCATGGGCGCCGACAAGGTCCGCGACAAGCTCCCGGAGCTGGTCGAGAAGGTCACCGCCTCCGGCGCGACCGTCGCGTGGATCACCGACCCGATGCACGGCAACACGTACGAGGCGGCCTCGGGCCACAAGACCCGCCGCTTCGACGACGTGCTCGACGAGGTCAAGGGCTTCTTCGAGGTCCACAAGGGCCTCGGCACCCACCCGGGCGGCATCCACGTCGAGCTCACCGGTGACGACGTCACCGAGTGCGTGGGCGGCGGCGACGAGATCTTCGTCGACGATCTGCACCAGCGCTACGAGACGGCCTGCGACCCGCGCCTGAACCGCAGCCAGTCCCTCGACCTGGCGTTCCTGGTGGCGGAGATGTACCGCGACCAGTGATCTTGCAGCACATCGCCGTGGGGCGCGGATCACATCGATCCGCGCCCCACGGCACTTTTGTGCTCCGGACCCGGCGGGTAAGGTTAGGTTAGCCTCACCGTTCATTGGGGCGGGAGCAAGGAACCGGTCCTGATCGTTGGGAGGTGAACCGCGTGTACGTCTGCAGCTGCTTCGGTGTGACCGAGGACCAGGTCAAGAAGCAGGCGGACAGCGGTGCGTGCACCCCCCGCCAGATAGCGTCGGCCTGCAAGGCCGGCACGGACTGCGGCTCGTGCGTACGCCGCATCCAGGCGCTGCTCGGCCGTGGGAGCTGCCCGCGCCGCGAGCTGGTCGAGCAGGGAAGGCCCGCCCTGACGGCCGACCCGAACGCCCTCGTGGACCTTCCTGACGCCGCCTGAGGCTCCGCCCGGCCGAGCGTGGCCGCTCTAGCTGTCCGGCTAGCTGTCCGGCTGCTCGATCTGCTGGGCCAGATACAGCGCCTCACCGAGACTCTCGATCAGCTCCAGCTGCGTGTCGAGGTAGTCGATGTGGTGCTCTTCGTCCTCCAGGATGTCCTCGAAGATCCGCGCCGACGTCACATCGCCCTTGGCCCGCATGACGTCGATGCCGCGCTTGAGGCGGTCGATCGCCTCGACCTCGACCTGACGGTCGGCCTGGAACATCTCCGTGACGGTCTGCCCGACCCGTACGTGGAAGAGCCGCTGGTAGTTCGGCAGGGCATCGAGGAAGAGAATCCGCTCCGTCAGCCGGTCCGCGTGCTTCATCTCGTCGATGGACTCTGCGCGGGTGTACTTCGCGAGCTTGGTCCAACCGTTGTTGTCCTGGATCCGGTAGTGGAGCCAGTACTGGTTGATGGCCGTCAGCTCGCCCGTGAGCTGCTCGTTGAGGAATTCGATGACCTCGGGGTCGCCCTGCATCGCAGAGGCTCCTTCCACGTGATGGACTCGGCAGATTTCGCGCATCCTCGCACCGGCACCGAAAACCGTCCAGTAAGTGCACGCTTAGTAGGAGTTGCCCTTTTCGGAGGTGGCGGGGCTCTCGCTGGTCACGGCCACTGCCCGGGGTCTGTCAGGATGGAGGCATGGGTCAGCCGGTGGGTCGCGAGTCTGGGGGAGCAGTGCAGTCGGAGCTTCCACCGGGACAGCGTCTCCAGCGGGGCTGGCCGGTCACCCACTACGGCCCGGTTCCCAAGTTCCGCCCCGAACGCTGGGAGTTCAGGGTCTTCGGCGCCACCGCCGACGGGGACAAGCGCTGCTGGACCCACGAGGAGTTCTCCGCCCTGCCGTACGGCACGGTCGTGGCCGATCTGCACTGCGTCACCAAGTTCAGCATGCTCGGCGCGGAGTGGGGCGGCGTGCCGGCCGCGACGATTCTCGAGCTGGCGCCGCCCGCGCCCGCCGTCACCCATGTGATGGTCTGGGCCGAGTACGGGTTCAGCGCGAATCTCCGCCTCGAGGACTTCGCTGCCGACCGCACGATCTTCGCCACCCACAAGGACGGCGAACTCCTCACCGCGGAACACGGCTTCCCGCTTCGCCTCGTGGTGCCCCATCTGTACGCCTGGAAGGGCCCGAAGTGGGTCCGCGGCGTCGAGTACATGACGGCCGACCGCCGCGGCTTCTGGGAGGAGCGCGGCTATCACAACGTCGGCGACCCCTGGCGGGAGCAGCGCTACTCGTACCAGGAAGAGCCCGGGGACGGCCCCGAGCTCTGAGTCCTGGCGCTTTCGTACGGTCCGTCAGTGGTGGTACCGGTGCACCACCGCGTGGCCCTTGCCGCGGCCGATCATCCACTTGTTGACCGGCGTGGTCACCACGAAGGCGATGGCCAGTGAGACCGCAAGCGCGCCCCAGAACAGGCCGTCCGACAGATGGGCGTCCATCGCGTTCGGCCACAGCGCGATCACGCCGTTGTCGATCAGCTCCATGACGGCGATGGACAGGGTGTCCGCGGCGAGCGCGACCCGGAACGCGGTCCTGAAGTCGACGCCGGCCTTCAGGACGCTGCGCAGCGTGAGCGAGTAGCCGAAGAAGAACGCGAGCACGATCGCCAGGATCATCGTCGGCGTGTTGCCCCAGCCGAGCGCCGTGCCGATCACCATGCCGAGGACCTCGCCGATGGCGCATCCCGCGAGGCAGTGGAGGGTCGCCTGCGCGGCCATGGACCAGCTGACCTTGCCGAGGCCGTGCCCGGCGTGGGCGTGATCGGTGCGGGTGTGACCGGCGTGTTCGTGCTGCTCGTGGTCTGCGTGCTGGTCGTGCTGCTCGTGTCCGGCGTGCGTCTCGTGCTGCATGAGTTCCCCCAACGTCAGAGAGCGGTTCCTGTCGCTGACAAGAACCGTATACCCCCTGGGGGTATTCCTCAAGCGATCTCCTAGCCCTTCCGCAGCTCCTTCAGACGGGCCACGTCCGTCGCGTGGCCCGCCTTGCCGCCGGGGGTCTCGATGATCAGCGGCACGTTCTCGGTCGCCGGGTGGGCCATCAGCGCGCGGAACGGCTCGGCGCCGATGTGGCCGGAGCCGATGTTCTCGTGGCGGTCCTTGTGCGCCCCGGCGACGTCCTTGGAGTCGTTGGCGTGGATCAGCTTGAGGCGGCCCTCGCCCACGGTGTCCACCAGCAGGTCCAGGGTCTGGTTCATGCCGGCGGGGCCCGTCAGGTCGTGGCCCGCCGCGAAGATGTGGCACGTGTCCAGACAGACACCCAGCTTCGGATGCGCGTCCAGCGCGTCGAAGTACGGCCCGAAGTCCCAGGTCCGCGAGCACAGCGAAGAGCCCTGGCCCGCCGTCGACTCCAGGAGGAGGTACGGGTCGTCGTCATGGGTCAGCTCGTCGAGGAGCGGCAGCATCCGCTCACGCACCTGCGCGAGCGCCACCTCCCGCGCACGGCCGCCGGTCGCCGAACCCGTGTGCACGACGACGCCGAGCGCGCCTATCTCCCGGGCCCGGCGCAGCGAGTGCCGCAGCGACTCCACGGACTTCTCCACGGTCGCCTCGGTGTGCGAGCCGAAGTTGATCAGGTAGGGCGCGTGGACGTACGCCGGGATGTCCTCGGCGGCGCAGGCCGCGCGGAACGCCTCGTCCTGTTTCGGATTGCCGGGCGGCGTCGCCCAGCCGCGCGGGTTGGCGACGAAGACCTGGACGGTCTCGGCGCCGAGCTCGCGCGCGTACGAAAGCCCTACGGAGGCCAGGCCGCCGGCGACGGGGACATGGCCGCCGACCGGGTTACGGGATGCGGTGTCGGTGCTGCTCACCCGTCAAGGGTGGCACGCGCGCGTGGCCGTCCCGTCAGCGGATCTGGATGGTGATCGTCGACCCCTTCGGGGCCTTGTCACCGCCCTCCGTGGACTGCTTCTTCACGGTGTCGCCGAAAATGCCGAGCAGACCGCGGTCGTCCTCGACGTCGAAGCCGCGGGCCTCGAGCTTCTGGTGTGCGTCGTCGACGCTCATGCCCACGACGTCGGGGACCTCGACCATGACCGGGCCCTTGGAGATCGTCAGGGTGACCGTGTCCCCCTCGCCGAGCCGCTTGCCCTCGACGGGGGACTGCTCCGCGACACTGCCCTTGTCCTCGTCCGAGTACTTCCGCTCCGTGGAGATCTCGGCCTTCAGGCCCACGTCCTGCAGGTCGGCGATGGCGTCCTCCTCGGACTCGCCCGTCACGTCCGGGACGTCCACCACCCTGCCCCTGCTGACCACGAGCGCGATGGCCGAGCCGGCCTTGCGCGTGGTGCCGGACTCCGGGTCCGTGGCGATCACTGCCCCCTTGGGGACGTCCTCGTCGAACTCCTTGGTGACCATGCCGGGCTCCAGGCCCGCGCTCTTCAGCCGGCTCTCGGCCTTGCGGAGCGGCGTGCCCCGGAGGTCGGGGACCTTCACGGTCTCCGGTCCCAGGGACAACGTCAGATCCACCGCCCCGTGGTCCCGGATGCGGGTGCCCGCCTCGGGGTCGCTGGCGATCACGGTGCCGCGCTTCACGGTGTCGCTGTAAGAGCGCCTGACGTGCCCGAGGTCGAGACCGGCCTGGTCCAGACGCTCCCTGGCCTGCGTCTGCGTCTTGGCGAGCAGCGGAGGGACCTTCGTGAACTGGCCCGAGTTGATGTACCAGACGCCCGCGCCGAGGCCGAGGGCGAGCAGTACGGCGGCGACGGCCGCGAGCACACCGCGCCGCGGACGACGCCTCCGGGAAGGGGCGGGCGGCGGGGGCGGCGTCTCGAAGCGGCTTGTTCGGTTGAGCTCCGCCTGCGGGTTCTGGTCGTCGGCGGGCAGCGGGAGCTGTACGCCCCTGGTCCGCAGCGCACGAGGGATCACGCTCGTACGGTCGTCGGAGATGTCACGGTCCCCGAGGTCCTCGGGCCGTGCGGCCGGCGGCACCGCGTCGAGCTGCGCGTCCGTGAGGACGGCCCTGGCCGCCCTCACCTGGGCGAGCAGCGCCACCGCGTCGTACGGCCTGAGGTCGGGCGTGCGCGCGGTCGCCGAGGCGACGAGCGCGTCCAGCTCCGCGGGCAGGCCGGGAACGGACGCGGACGGGGGCGGCACGTCCTCGTTCAGGTGCTGGTAGAGGACCTGCGCGGGGGAGTCGCCGGAGTGCGGCTTGGCGCCCGTGAGTATCTCGTAGAGCACCACCCCGCACGCGTACACGTCGACGCGGGGGTCCGCGGTGCCGGACTCGATCTGCTCGGGGGCGAGGTAGGAGACGGTGCCGAGGACGGAGCCCGTCGTGTTCGTAACGGTGTCCACCGCCCGTACGAGGCCGAAGTCCGCCACCTTCACGCGGCCGTCGTCCCCTATGAGGACGTTCTCCGGCTTCATGTCGCGGTGCACGAATCCCGCGCGGTGCGCGGCGCCGAGCGCGGCGAGGACCGGCTCCAGGATGTCGAGCGCGGCGCGCGGCCGCAGCGCCCCGCGGTCCCTCAGGACGTCCCGCAGGGTGCAGCCCGCGACGTACTCCATCGCCAGATAGACGTACTGGCCGTCCGCGCCCTGGTCGAAGACCCCGACGACATTCGGGTGGGAGAGCCGGGCGACGGACTTGGCCTCGCGGATGAAGCGCTCGACGAACGAGACGTCGGCGGCGAGGGCCGGGTGCATCACCTTGAGCGCGAGCACACGGTCTAGGCGGGTGTCCACGGCCCTGTAGACCGTGGCCATCCCGCCGACCGCGATGCGTGCGTCGACGCGGTACCGGCCGTCGAGCACCTGCCCGACGAGAGGGTCCTGAAGGGTCGTGTCCACGCAGGTGAGTGTACGAGCCGCCGCCGACACCCGGCTCCGCAGTCGTGCGCGAGCGGCCGTACTGCAGCAGAGCTGTAACCGTGCCGTACGGCCCTCAGAACGCGGGCCGCTCCGGGTCGAGCCTGGCCATCCCGGACACGGGCGACGAGGCCTCGGCGAAGTGCCTGCGGGGAATCCGGCCCGCCCGGAACGCCAGCCGCCCCGCCTCGACCGCGTGCCGCATGCCCTCCGCCATCAGGGTCGGCTCCTGCGCGCGGGTGACCGCCGAGGCGAGCATCACACCGGCGCACCCCAGTTCCATCGCGAGCGCCGCGTCCGACGCCGTCCCGGCGCCCGCGTCCAGGATCACCGGCACGCGCGCGTGCTCGGTGATCAGCTGGAAGTTGTGCGGGTTGCGGATGCCGAGCCCGGAGCCGATGGGGGAGCCGAGCGGCATGACCGCCGCGCAGCCCACGTCCTCCAGCTTCCGCGCGAGCACCGGGTCGTCGTTCGTGTACGGCAGCACGGTGAAGCCGTCGTCGACGAGGATCTCCGCCGCGTCCAGGAGCTCGATCGGGTCGGGCAGCAGGGTGCGCTCGTCCGCGATGACCTCCAGCTTGACCAGGTCGGTGCCGAGCGCCTCGCGCGCGAGGCGGGCGGTCAGGACGGCCTCACCGGCGGTGAAACAGCCCGCCGTGTTCGGCAGCACCTGGATCCCCAGCTTCTCCAGCACGGAGAGCACGGAGCCCTGCACGCTCGCGTCCACGCGCCGCATCGCGACGGTCGTCAGCTCCGTGCCGGACGCGACGAGGGAGCGTTCCAGGACGTCGAGGCTGGGCGCCCCGCCCGTGCCCATGATCAGCCGGGACGAGAAGGACGTACCGCCGATGACCAAGGAGTCGTCAGCCATGGGTTCAGCCTCCCTGGACCGCGGTGAGGACCTCGACGCGGTCCCCGTCCGTGAGTGCGGTGACGGCCCACTGGGTGCGCGGGACGACGGTTTCGTTGAGTGCGGCGGCGACACCGGACGGCGCGCTGGTCAGTGCGGAGACGAGGGCGTCGAGCGTGGTGCCCGGGGCGACCTGGCGGCCCTCGCCGTTCACGGATACGTGGGTGACGGACACGGTCATACGGACTGCTCCACGGAGACGGGTGCGGGGACGGCGGCGAAGCGCCGCGGGGTGAAGGGGCGGGCCACTTCGGGGAGCTCGCCGGTGGCGAGCACGTGGGCCATGGAGTCGCCGGTGACCGGCGTGAGCAGCACGCCGTTGCGGTAGTGGCCGGTGGCGAGCAGCAGGCCCGGCAGTGCGCTAGGGCCGAGGATCGGGGCGTTGTCGGGGGAGCAGGGGCGCAGGCCCGCGCGGGTCTCCGTGAGCGGCAGCTCGGTGATGCCCGGCACCAGCTCGTGGGCGTCGCGCAGCAGCTCGTACACACCGCCGGCGGTGACCGTCGTGTCCCAGCCGAGCTCCTCGCTGGTGGCCCCGACGACGAGCTCGCCGTTGACCCGGGGCACCAGGTAGAGGTTGCCGCCGCGCACGACGGCGCGCACGGTGCGGCTCAGGAACGGCGCGTACACCTTCGGCACGGTCAGGCGCAGCACCTGCCCCTTCACCGGGCGCACCGGCGGCAGCACGTCGTCAGGGACCCCGGCGAGCCTGCCGCTGAGACTGCCGCCGGCGAGGACGACCTGGTCCGCTTCGAGCCCGGTGCCGTCGGCGAGGACCACGCCGCGCGCACCCTCGCGGACGACCGTCAGCCGCTCGGCCCACTGCCGGTGGAAGCGCACCCCGGCCAGCTCGCAGGCCGCGACAAGGGCCTTCGCGAGGCGTCTCGGGTCGATCTGGTGGTCACCGTCGACACGCAGGCCGCCCCGCACGGACGGGGCCAGCATCGGTTCGAGGCGCCGGCACTCACGGCCCGACAGCCACTCCGAGTCCAGGCCCGACTTGCGCTGCAGGGCGTGCAGTTCCCGAAGGTGCGCTCGGTCGTCCGAGTCGAGCGCGACGGCGAGCGTGCCGCACGCGCGGTAGCCGAGGTCGAGCCCGGTGGCCTCGGAGAGCTCGGCCGCGAACGCCGGATAGCGGCGCGCGGACTCCACGTTGAGGCCGAGGAGGGTCTGTTCGGCCTCTCCGTAGTGCAGTTCGGTGACGGCGGCCAGCATCCCGGCCGCCACCTGAGCGGCCCCGCCGCCCGGTTCGGGGTCCACGACAGCGGTGCGCAGCCCGCGCTGCGCGGCCCGCCACGCGGTGACGAGACCGATGATCCCGCCGCCCACGACCAGGACGTCGGAGCCTTCTGAAGTACGCGACATGGGCGTCCAGCCCCTCCCTTCGCCGGCATGACCCGGATCAGGTTCGTACGGTCGGAGGCCGTCCCAGCCTCCCTCTCAGCCCGGTACGTCCGGGCTCCCGCGAGTGCTTTACGGTGGTCACCCTAACCCCCTGAACCACTGCCCCGACGCCCAGTAAGGGAGCCCACCCGCATGGCCCGCTCGCTCGACGGACTCGTCCTCGCCCCGGTCGCCGACCAGGCTCCAGGTCAGGTGGGTACGCGGACCCGGTTCACGTACCACGAGGAGGACGGCCGGATCTGGGCCGAGTACGCGGGCGGGGACGTGGTGCGCGGCCACCTCGTGGGCACCCGCGAGGGCGACCGGGTCGACTTCAGGTACGTACAGCTGAAGACGGACGCGACGACCTCCTCCGGGCACTGTGTCTCGCTCGTCGTGGACCTTCCCGACGGGCGGGTGCGGCTGGACGAGACGTGGGAGTGGGAGTCGCAGGCGGGCAGCGGCACGAGCGTCGTCGAAGAGGTCCCCGGCGCCTGACGGCGCGGACGCGGGCGGCTGCACCGGTCAAACCGGCGGCCGGTGTGGAAGACGTCACGGGACCGGAGTGACGCGGCCCGCTGACTGACTGAACGTCAGGTGCATATGGTGATCCGGTGAGCGAGCAGACCCAGAACCAGGCACCGGTGCCCCAGGCAGGGCGGCACGTCGTCATCGTCGGCGCCGGGATGGCGGGGGTCCAGACCGCCGTGGCCCTGCGCGAACAGGGCTTCACCGGCGCCGTCACGCTGATCGGCGCCGAACCCCACCAGCCGTACGACCGGCCCCCGCTGTCCAAGGCCGTCCTCCTCGGCAAGGCCGAGGGTTCCGCCTTCGACGTCGACTTCGAAGCACTCGACATCACGCTCGAACTGGGCCGCGAGGTCACCGGCGTACGCCCCGCCGAGCACACCCTCGACACCGCCACCGGACCCGCCCCCTACGACGTCCTCGTCCTCGCGACCGGCGCCGAACCCGTCAGGCTGCCCGGCACGGAGGCCATCCCCGGTGTCCATCTGCTGCGCACGCTCGACGACGCCGAACGCCTGCGCCCCGTCCTCGCCGCGCAGCGCGACATCGTCGTCGTGGGCGCGGGCTGGATCGGCGCCGAGTTCGCCACCGCGGCCCGTGAGGCGGGATGCGCGGTCACCGTCGTCGAGGCGGCCGAGCGGCCGCTCGCCGGGGCGCTGCCCGAGGAGGTCGCCGCCCCCATGGCCGCCTGGTACGCGGACGCCGGGGCGGAACTGCGCACCCACGCGCGCGTGGAGCACATCGAACCCGGTGCCGTCCTCCTCGACGACGGCACCCGGGTGCCCGCCGGAGCGGTGGTCGTCGGCATCGGGGCCCGCCCCGCCACCGGCTGGCTCACCGGCTCCGGCATCACCCTCGGCGTCCACCGCGAGGTCGTGGCGGACGACGGCCTGCGCACCTCCGAGCCCGATGTGTACGCAGTCGGTGACTGCTCGTCCTTCCCTTCCGGCCGGTACGGCGAGCGCCTGATGGTCCACCACTGGGACAACGCCCTCCAGGGCCCCCGCACGGTCGCCGCCAACATCATCGGCGAGACCCCGGCGACGTACGACCCCGTGCCGTACTTCTGGTCGGAGCAGTTCGGCCGCTTCGTGCAGTACGCCGGACATCACGCGGCCGCCGACACCACCGTGTGGCGCGGCGACCCGCAGGGCGCGTCCTGGAGCGTGTGCTGGCTGCGCGAGAGCCGTCTCGTCGGCGTCCTCGCCGTGGGCCGCCCGCGCGACCTGGCACAGGGGCGCAAGCTCATCGAGTCGGGCGTCCCGCTGGACCCGCAGGTCATCAGCGATCCGGCCCGTCCCCTGAAGGCCGCCGTCTTGTAACCGCCCCCCGCGCGGGCGGGGGCCTTTTGCGCGGTCGCGTTTCCCACTGTCAGTCCGGGATGGCAGGCTTGTCCTGTGACCGAGATTGACGCAAAGATCGATGCTCTCGTCCCCGAGTGGCTCACCCTTCCCGACATCGCCGAGCAGTTCGGCGTGGAGGTGACGCGTGTGCGGCAGCTGGTGAAGGAAGGCCAGGTGATCGCCGTACGCCGCGGTGAGAACAGGGCGCTGCACGTGCCCGCCGCCTTCATCGACGGCGACAAGGTCGTCAAGGGCCTCACCGGGACGCTGACCCTGCTCAGGGACGACGGCTTCAACGACGAAGAGATGCTCGAATGGCTCTTCACCCCCGACCCGACCCTGCCGGGCACCCCCGCGCAGGCGCTGAGCGAGAATCGTGGCACGGAGGTGAAGCGCCGCGCCCAGGCGCTCGCCGTCTGACCTGACAACCGTCCGGCGCGCGGGCCGCGCTCACCGCGGCCCGCGCGCCACCGACCACGGGGGACTCACCCATGGCCATGGCCGCCACACAGCGCGCCCAGCTCGCCGACGCCCGGCTGTACCTGTGCACGGACGCCCGCAAGCGCCAGGGCGACCTCCCCGAGTTCCTCGACGCCGTCCTGGCGAACGGCGTGGACATCGTGCAGCTGCGCGACAAGGGCATGGAGGCGGGCGAGGAGCTGGAGCACCTGGCCGTCCTCGCCGACGCCGCCGCGCGCCACGGCAAGCTGTTCGCGGTCAACGACCGGGCGGACGTCGCCCACGCCGCCGGCGCCGACGTCCTGCACCTGGGCCAGGGCGACCTGCCGGTCGCGGCCGCCCGCGCCATCCTCGGCGAGGACGTCCTGATCGGCCGCTCCACGCACGCCGACACGGAGGCCGCCGCGGCCGCCGTCCAGGACGGCGTGGACTACTTCTGCACCGGCCCCTGCTGGCCGACCCCCACCAAGCCCGGCCGGTACGCGCCCGGCCTCGACCTGGTGCGCTACACGGCCTCGCTCGGCACGGACCGCCCCTGGTTCGCGATCGGCGGCATCGACGCGGGGAACCTGGACGAGGTGCTCGAAGCCGGTGCCCGCCGCGTCGTCGTCGTCCGTGCCATCACCGAGGCGGACGACCCGGGCGCGGCCGCGGCGGACTTCGCGAAGCGGCTGCGTACGGCCTGACCCGCCCGGACGCGCTCGGCCAAGACGTGTGTCCGCAGGGTGGACGGGGATTAGGGAGAGGGCGCTCCCGTGGCTAACCTGCCCATATGGCCCTTGGCACCGCTTCCACCAGGACTGATCGCGCACGCACCGTGCGCGACATGCTCGCGACCGGCAAGACGACCTTCTCGTTCGAGTTCTCGGCGCCGAAGACCCCGAAGGGTGAGCGGAACCTCTGGAACGCGCTGCGACGGGTCGAGGCCGTCGCGCCCGACTTCGTCTCCGTGACGTACGGGGCCGGCGGTTCCACCCGCGCCGGCACGGTCCGCGAGACGGAGCAGATCGTCGCCGACACGACCCTGACCCCGGTCGCCCACCTCACGGCCGTCGACCACTCCGTGGCACAGCTGCGCAACATCATCGGCCAGTACGCGGACGCCGGCATCAGGAACATCCTCGCCGTGCGGGGAGACCCGCCCGGCGACCCCATGGCCGACTGGGTCGCGCACCCCGAGGGCCTGACCTACGCCGCCGAACTGGTCCGGCTCATCAAGGAGTCGGGCGACTTCTGCGTCGGCGTCGCGGCGTTCCCCGCGATGCACCCGCGCTCCGAGGACTGGGACTCCGACGTGCGCCACTTCGTGGACAAGTGCCGGGCGGGCGCGGACTACGCGATCACTCAGATGTTCTTCTACCCGGAGGAATACCTGCGGCTGCGCGACCGGGTCGCGGCGGCGGGTTGTGACACCCCCGTCATCCCGGAGATCATGCCGGTCACGAGCGTGCGCATGCTGGAGCGGCTGCCGCAGCTGAGCAACGCCACGTTCCCGCCCGCCCTGAAAGAGCGCATCCTCACAGCCAAAGACGATCCGGCGGCTGTACGCTCCATTGGCATCGAGTTCGCGACGGAGTTCTGCGCGAAGCTGCTGGACGAGGGCGTTCCGGGTCTGCACTTCATCACGCTCAACAACTCCACGGCGACACTGGAGATCTACGAGAATCTGGGCCTGCACGACCAGCAGGCCTGACCCGGCCGTATTCCACCAGGGGCGGCGGCCGTACGAGAGGGGCGTACATGGGCTGGACGGTCCTCTACATCGCGTTCGGAATCGTCGCGTTGTGGCTGCTCGGTGAGGTACTGCTCCAGTACAAGGCGCGGCTGCGTTACCGGCTGCTCGCCTTCGTCGGGTTCGTGGGCGTCGTCCTCGGTGTGCTGATCCCGTCGGTGATCGTCATCGGGATCGGCGCCATCACGTTCGCCGTCGGCCAGACGTACGTGACGCTGTCGTTCCGCAGGGGCTTCTCCACGGGCTGGGCGCTCGGCGGGAACCCCGGCGCGAGCAAGCGGCGCAAGATCAAGGAGCCGGTCCACCAGGACCCGACCCTCGAGGTCTCCGACCTGGAGTACGAGTCCGACGCCCCGGACGCCCCCGACGCCCCGGAACCCGAGTCCGCGGCCGAGGCGACGTCGGTCTACGCGCCGCAGCCGATGCCCGACGACACCGGCCAGTACGGCGTCTACACCCCGGCCGCCGCACAGGCGGACTCCGCGGCGCAGGGGTACGCGTACGACGCGTACGCGGGCTACGACCAGCAGCAGTACGGCTACGACAACGGCCAGCAGCAGTACGCCGCCTACTCCGACCCGTACATCGGGACGCAGACCTACCCGGCGCAGCCCCAGTACGACGACGCGTACGGCACGGGACAGCAGTACGGCGATCCGTACGCGGCGGGCGGCTACGGCATGGAGACGCCGCCCGGCGGGGTCTGGGTGCCCCAGCAGCGCACCGGCGACGACCAGCACCAGCAGTACGGCGGCGAACTGCCCCCGGAGCAGCCCTACCCGTACGAGCAGAACGGCCAGGGCGGTTACGACGGCGGCTCCGGCTACAACGAGCAGCAGTACCGCTACTGAGCCCGGCGGGCGCCGCCCGTCACTGCGAGCCGCGGAAGTCCGGGCCCTCCACGATCAGCCCGGCCGCCAGCGCGCCCGACATCCCCGCGTGCGGCAGCCCGCCGCCCGGGTGCGACCAGCCGCCGACGGCGAACAGGCCCGGAACGAGTGTGCTGTTCGCCGGGTGCAGGAGCCGGCCGGAGGCCGCCGCCAGGGCCGGTGCGGGCACCGAACCGCCGTCCGCGCCCGTCGCGTCGGCGACGTCCGACGGCGTGCGGACCTCGTGCCACAGCAGACGGTCGCGCAGTCCTGGGACCGCCCGCCCGGCTGCCTCGACGACCCGCTCCACGTCCGCGTCCGTCACGCGCGCGCCGCGCGCCACCGTGACCACCAGGGTCACCGCCTCATGGTCCGGGTCCGGCACCACCGAGGCGTCGTCGGGACGAAGCACCGTGACCGTGGGCCGCTCCGCCACCGCCGTGCCTCCGCCGAACAGTGACGCCAGTTCGGCTTCCCGGTCCGCGGCATGCACGACCGTCCGGTGCGGGGTGTCCCCGGGACGCGCGCCGCGCAGCGCCAGAAACACCGTCAGTCTGCTCGGCAGCGCCGACTGCGGCGCCACCGAGTCCTCGGCCCTGAGCGCCCGCCCCGGCAGCAGCGCGTCGAGGACGCCGGGCGCCACACCGGCGACCACGAAGTCGGCCTCCATGACCCGGCCTTCGGCCAGCTCCACGCCCGCCGCCCGGCCGTCCTTCTCCACGATCCGCGCCACCGGCGCGTCGAACTCGAACGCGACCTTCCGCTGAAGGCAGCGCTCGTACACGGCCCGCGCCAGCTCCCGCATCCCGCCGCGCACGGCCCAGGTGCCGAAGGTCTGCTCCATGTACGGCAGCACGGCCGCGCTCGCCGGGGCCGTCCGCGGATCGAGGCCGGAGGCGAGCGCGTACTGCTCGAGGAGCGCGACGAGCCGCGGATCCCCGCTCAGCTCCAGGGCGGCGACCTCGGAGAGCGTCGTCGCCGACAGGTCCTTGCGCAGCATCCGGCGGCGCACCACCGCGGGGTACGGCTCGCGGTCCGCGAGGATCCGCCAGTTCGGCCACAGGGGCTCTTCGAGGAGCGGGCGCCGGGTGCGGTCCCAGGCCTCACGCGCCCGGTTCATGAACGCCGACCAGTGCGCGCCCGAGCCCTCGCCGAGCGACGCGTCCAGGGCGTCGGCGATGCCCGCGCGCCGCGCGTTCGGCAGGTCCACCGCCGTGCCGTCCGCGAAGACATGCCGCACGGCGGGCTCCACCTGGGTCAGCTCGACCGCGTCCTCCAGCGGTTGCTTGCCCGTCTTGATGAACAAGTCCCTGTAGACCGCGGGGAGTTGGAGCAGCCCCGGGCCCGTGTCGAACGAGAAGCCGTCCCGGGCGAAGCCGCCGAGCGCCCCGCCGTACGTCGACGTGCGCTCGTACACCGCCACCCGGTGGCCTGCCACGGCCAGCCGGGAAGCGGCCGCCATCGCGCCCATCCCGGCGCCGATCACCGCAATCCGTGCCATGACGGCGACTTTATCCGCCCCCGCCGACCCCCCGCCGACAGCCCGGCCGGGCTGCGGATCAGCCCGGCGGCGCCCCGGTCCGGTGGGCGATGCGCCTCTCCTCGCGCCGCTGCGCCCGGCGCCGCAGGAAGCGCCGGATCCGCGAGATCAGGAAGTACAGCATGAGCAGCCCGAGGAGGAGCAGGACGGCGGCGATGATCGCGGCCGCTTCAGGATGGAATATGGCGAACGTGATGATTCCGGCGACCCCGAGGTCCTCGGCGGAGCTCACGGCGAAGTTGCTGAAGGGCTCGGGCGAGGTGTTGATCGCCATCCGGGTCCCGGCCTTCACGGCGTGGCTGGCCAGCGCCGTCGACCCGCCGACCGCGCCCGCGGCCAGGTCGGACAGCGACCCGCTCTGGCCCGCGAGCAGGGCGCCGACGACGGCGCCCGACACCGGCCGGATCACCGTGTGCGCGGTGTCCCAGACCGAGTCCACGTAGGGGATCTTGTCGGCGACGGCCTCGCACAGGAACAGCACGCCGGCGGCGATGAGCACGTCGGTGCGCTGGAGCGACTCGGGAACGTCGTCGGTCAGCCCGGTCGCGCCGAAGACACCGAGGAGGAGAACCACCGCGTACGCGTTGATCCCGCTCGCCCAGCCGCTGGTGAAGACCAGGGGGAGTACGGACACGGACGAGATCGTATCCAGTCGCGAAGTCCACGTGCTGGGCCTGAGCACCCAGGCCTGAGTATCCGTACCTAGTGCATGAGATGAGTAGCTGCGCGGATGGGGTCCGACCTGCGCGGACGGGAGAGTGGAGACACGGAAGGGGGCGCGGCGCCGGTACCGCCGACACGGGGCGGCGGAACAGCGCTTCGCCCCCTTGGCCGCACCTCCCGCCACAGCGGGGGGCGAGGCACGGGGGCCCGCACGACCGGCGGGCCCGCGTGGGGACACGGGGGAACACGGGGACACGGGGGACGCGCCGGTCCGGTGAGGCCTGAGAGTTCGGGCCACGCCGGACCGGCGCTCTGTCGTCTCCGCCGTCTTCGCCCCCGTCCGGGGGCGGTCAGCGTCCGCCGGTCACGCGCCCCTGGAGCAGCCGTGACAGCGCCGCGTGGACGTCGTCCAGGGAGCGCTCCGGCTGGAAGGCCTGCCAGTCGAGGGCGGCCACGAGGACCATGCCGACCAGCGCGGCCGCCGTCAGCGGAATGTCGATCTCCTCGCTCAGCTCACCGCCCTCGACCGCGTCCCGCAGCACGTCCTCCACGACGGCGACGGCCTCCTGCCGGACCACCGCGAGCGTGGACTGCCAGGCGCGGTTCGTGCGCCACAGCTCGGCCACGTACAGCTGGGTGAAGGCCGGATAGCGGTCGATGAAGACGAGGCCGGCCCGGATCATCGCGTCGAGGGCGTCGATCTTGCTGCCGCCGCTCGCGGCCGTCTTCTCCGACGCCTCCCGCAGGGAGGCGGTGAGAAGCCCGACCCCGTGCCGGAGAAGCTCCTCGAAGAGGACCGACTTGCTGGCGAAGTTGTAGTAGACCGTGCCTTTCGCGACCCCGGCGCGCTCGGCGATCTCGTCGACCGTGGTGGCCGAGAAACCCTGTTCCGCGATGAGCGTGACCGCGGCCTCGTACAGCTTCTGCCGGGTGGCCTGGCGCCGTGTGCTGCTTTCCATGCCCCTGATTCTCACAGGCGGCGATGTGGGCGCGCTCACAGGCTGAGTTCGGGGTGCAGCCGGTCGAGTGTCCACACCTGCTTGCCGCGGGCGCTGAGCGCGGTCAGGGCCAGCGCGCCGGCCGTGAACGCGGCGAGCACGGCACACGCCTGCCACACGGGTCCGAGGCCACCGCCCGAGATCAGTCTCCGCAGCGCCTCGACGACATAGGTCATCGGCAGGAAGGGGTGGATCGCGTTGAAGAAGCCGGGGCTCGTCTGCACGGGATACGTGCCGCCCGCCGACGTCAACTGGAGCATCAGGAAGGCGAGTACGAGGATCCGCCCCGCCGCTCCGAAGCGGGCGTTCAGCCACTGCACGATCGCGGCGAAGCACGCCGTGACGAGGAACAGAAAGCCGACCGTTCCGGCCGCCCTGACCATCTGGAGCCCCAGCGCCCAGTGCAGCACCGACATCAGGGCGGCCACCTGGAGCACCCCGAGCGCGGCCACGGGAAGCCAGCCCGCCAGCGCGATCCGCCAGGCGGAGGCGCCCGCGGCGAGTGCGCGCCGGTTGAGCGGCTGGATCAGCATGTAGGCCACCATCGCGCCGACCCACAGGGACAGCGGGATGAAGTACGGGGCGAATCCGGTGCCGTAGTTGGGCGCCTTGTGCAGGGACTGCGAGGCGAGCTGGACCGGGTCGGACATGACACCGGTGCGCCGGTCGCGGTCGTTCTTGTCGTAGTCGGGGATCTGCTTCACCCCGTCGTGCAGCCCGCCGGCCAGCTCTCCGGAGCCGTCGGCCAGCTTGAACATGCCGCCGTTGAGATCGCTCGCGCCCGTCTTCAGCTTGCCGACGCCCGTGTCGAGGTCCGCCGAGCCCGTCCTCGCCGTGCCGAGCCCGGTGTGCAGCTGCTTGGCGCCCCTGGCGACCTGACCCGCGCCCTTGTTGAGCGCGTTGATCTTCGAGACGGCGGTGGCCACGTCCTGGTCGAGCGTCGGGGCGTGCTTGGCCAGCGCCTCGGACTGCCGCTGGAGCGTGGCGAGATGGCGGTCGAGGGTGTCCAGGTCGCCGTGGTCGTCCTCGATCAGGACGTTCAGGTCGTCGGCGACCTTCGCCACGTCGGCCGCGGCCACCTTGGCCTTCTTCAGGTCGGGGCAGGCCGGGTCGGGCAGCGGCAGCGTCTCGCAGCGCGCCGTGTAGACCCCGTCCAGGACGTCGGATCCCGCGTGCGCGCCCTTGGCGGCCGTCGGCGCCGTCTTCACCAGGACGTCGAGGTTGTGCCGGATGCCCTTCGCCGAGTCGGCGACGAGCCGGGCGGTGTCGCCGATCGCCTTCTTGTTGTCCTTCAGGAACGGCCGCACCTGCCCGGCGACGCCGTTGACCTTGTCGGCGAGGAGCTGGGTGCCGTCGGAGACCTGCTTCGAGCCGGACTCCAGATCCCCCGCGCCCTTGTTCAGCTTCTTGATCCCGCCGGCCAGGTCGCCGCTGCCCTTCTTGGCGTCCTTCAGACCGTCCGCCAGGTCCTTGGACCCCTTCTTCGCCTTGCCGATACCGCCCTTGAGCCGGTCGGCACCCTTGGCGGCCTTCTTGGTCGCGTCGTGGATGTCGGAGAAGGAGATGAAGATCCGGTCGAGGAAGGAGCGTGACGCGTTGGTGGACGCCGCCGAACGCACCTCGGAGAACACCGTCCGCGAGATCTGCCCGACGATGTAGTTGTTGGCGTCGTTCGTCCGCACCTGAAGGGCGCCGGTCTCCGGGGTGTCCCCGGAACTGGACGCGATGCGCGCGCTGAAGTCCTCGGGCATCGTCAGGGACAGGTAGTACGTCCCGTCCTCGACGCCCTTGCGGGCCTGCGCCGCACTCACCTCGTGCCACTCGAAGGTCTTGCTGTCGTGCAGCCCCTCGGTGATGTCGTCGCCCGCCACGATCTTCTGACCCGCGGCCCGCGCCCCCTTGTCGTCGTTGACGAGCGCGACGGGAATCTTGTCGAGACGCCCGTACGGGTCCCAGAAGGACCACAGGTACAGGGCGCCGTACAGCAGGGGCAGCAACAGGAGCGCGGCGAGCGCGGCGCGCGGCAGCTTCCCCCTGCCGAAGCGCCTGAGCTCAAGCGCGGCCAGCCTCGGCGAGCGCATCCGCCGTCTCCTTCTTGTTCTTGTTCTCGTTCTTGACGGTCTCGTCCTGCGTGGCCTTCTCGGCGTTCGCAGCGTTCGCAGCGTTCGCAGCGTTCTCGGCCTTCTCGGCCTTCGCGGTGCTCTCGGCCTTCTCGGCGGGGGCCGTCGATACGACGACCGCGTCCTTCGGCGCCTCGCTGCACACCGCCACGACCGTCGTGCCGGACTCGGCGACGGACCTCAACAGGTCCCAGACCTCCGCCCGTTCGGCGTCCGAGAGCTTCAGGTCGGTGTCGTCGACGCCGAGCAGCCGCGGCCGCCCGATCAGAGCGAGAGCCACGGACAGCCGGAGCGCCTCGATCCGCTCCAGGTCGCGCACGGCGGTACGAGTGCCCTTAGGCAGGGACTCCCGGTCGAGCCCCGCGGCGGCCAGGGCGGTGTCGATCCGCAGCCGCGATGCGGCCGCCCGTTCGGCCCGGGGCCGCAGCAGTGCCCGCAGCGAACCGTCGAACCGCCGCTGGAGCAGCGCCCGTTCGCGCAGATGCTCCTCGACCGTCAGCGCGGGATCGAGGTCGGTGACCCCGGGCACATGGGCGAGAGCGCTGACACGGCGGACGGCGGACAACTGCTTCGGCAGCCGGAAGGGGCCGACGGACGCGGCGCCCTCGGTGGGCCGCATGCGTCCGGTGAGGGCGAGCAGCAGGCAGGTGCGGCCCGACCCGGACGGCCCCTCGACGGCGACGAGCGCCCCGGGCTCCGCGTCGATGTCCACCCCGCGGAACGCCCAGCCGCGCGGGCCCCTGAGCCCGAACCCCTCGGCGCTGACGGTGACCGCGTTCGGACCGTCCATGGTCGGGCCCCCCATTTTTTTGAACTGACTGGTCAGTGCAAAAGTTAGCCCGAACTGTCGCTCGAAGCAAAGACGCAGGTCAGGGCCGATTGTCAGTGGCGTACTCCACGATGGGCACATACGGCCACTGAGCCGTCACACAGACGACAGGAGGTTCGTCATGGCTGGACATTCAGCAGCAGCCGCACGCCGGCCCCGCGCCACCGGCCCTGCACCCTCGCTGACCGGACCCGCCGCCGACGTCCACCCCGTACTCCGCCGGGCGACAGCCCCTCCCGCCGCACTCGACCTGCTCGCCCAGGCGCGCACGGGACTCGACGAGGCGGCCCTCCTCGAGACGCCCAACGAGCGGTACGCCACGGCCCACCTCGCCGCCCTGCGCACCGCGGCCGCCGTACTCGCCGCCCGCGGCCGCCCCGAACCCACGCCCCGACGCCGTGCCCGGATACGGAGCGCCTGGGAAGTGCTCCCCGAGATCGCACCCGAACTGACCGAGTGGAGCGCGCTGTTCGCCTCCGGCGCCACCCGCAGGGCGCGCGCCGAAGCGGGCATCCAGGGGGCCGCCGGCACCCGCGACGCGGACGACCTGCTCCGCGATGTCGCTGTGTTCTTGCGCATCGTCGAGAGGTTGCTCCTGCTCCAGCCCTTGCTGCCCCAGCCCAGGGTGCAGGACGAGGCTCCGGAGGCAGGCCGGGAGGTGCCCGACGTGGGGTGACCGGACAGCTCTCACGAGGCAATAGGGTGGAGGCGCCCGAACCCTCCACCCATCGCCGTGCCGGTGAGGGAGGAACCCCCATCGCTCCGCAGCCCATGAGCCGGAGCCGCGCCGAGGAGTCACCTGTCGTGTCGGACCCGATGCGCCCCCGCGCTTCTCTCCGTACCGCCGTGGTCTGGGACGTTCTCAAGGACGCCCTCGACCGTCGCGTCAAGGCCACGGGGCGCGAGTCGCTCGACGTGCTCGACACCGGCGGCGGTAGCGGTAACTTCGCGGTGCCCGTGGCAGGCCTCGGCCACCGCGTCACCGTCGTCGACCCCAGCCCGAACGCGCTCTTCGCGCTCGAGCGTCGCGCGGCCGAGGCCGGCGTGGCCGACCGAGTGCGCGGGGTGCAGGGCGACGTCTCCGGTCTCTTCGACGTGGTCGAGCGCGACGGATACGACGCGGTCCTGTGCCACGGCGTCCTGGAGTACGTCGACGACCCGGCCGAGGGCGTACGCAACGCGGTGGGCGCCCTGCGCTCCTCCGGCGTCCTCAGCCTGCTCGCCGCGGGACTCGGCGGTGCCGTGCTCGCCCGCGCGCTCGCCGGGCACTTCAAGGAGGCCAGGCAGGCCCTCGGCGACCCGGCGGGCCGCTGGGGCGACGGCGACCCCGTGCCGCGCCGCTTCAGCGCCGAACAGCTCACCCAGCTCGTCGGATCCGCGGGCGTCGAGGTCGGCGCGGTGCACGGTGTACGGGTCTTCGCCGACCTCGTGCCGGGCGTTCTCGTGGACACCGAACCGGGCGCCCTCCAGGAGCTCCTCAAGCTGGAGGCCGCGGCCGCCGAGCTGCCCGCCTTCCACTCCGTCGCCACGCAGCTGCACGTCCTCGGCGAGAAGCAGGGGACCCCGGAGGTCTGAGTGCCCCGGGTGACGCGCCGCTGATCAGGGGCGCAGCGGCGGATGGAGTACGCCACAGGCCCCCCGCTTCCGCGCCGGGCGCCGTATGATCGAGGGAGACGGTCCGGCATGACGGGACGGCCGCCGGGGCATTAACGCCTCAGCGAGCCGGAGCGGCATGGTGGTCCTGGTTGGCGAAGTTGGCGTAGAGGGGCGGGTTTCACGGGGGCGATTCCCTGCCTATCCTGAAGGGGACCCCCGGTCGCCCCGGCGACTGCACGATGAGGAGGACTCCGTGCCGCTCTCGGAGCACGAGCAGCGAATGCTCGAGCAGATGGAGCGAGCGCTGTACGCCGAAGATCCCAAGTTCGCGACAGCGCTTGAGGGAAGCGGGCTGCGTACGTACACCCGACGTCGGGTCTACCAGGCAGTCGCCGGATTCCTGGTGGGTATCGCGCTCCTCATGGCCGGAATGGTCGCAAAGCAGATCTGGATCAGCGTGGTGGGGTTCCTCGTCATGCTGGGCTGCGCGGTCCTTGCCATGACCGCATGGCGCAAAGCGCCCAAGCCCGGTGAACAGCCGGCTGCCGGAGCAGCGCCAGGAGCGCCGCCGACCGCACGGCGACAGGGCAAGAAGCATCGGTCGATGATGGACCGGATCGAGAAGCGCTGGCAGCGGCGCCGAGACGAACAGGGCGGCCAGGGCGGCCGCTGAGTCCCCACCGGACCAGGTCCTCAAAGGATCAGAAGTCCTCCAGGGAACAGATGTGGCTGAGGGGTGACCACTCACGAGTGGTCACCCCTCAGGCGTATCCGCGTGCCGGTGTATCAATGGGCCGGGGTGTGCACGGGCCGGCTTGACCGCGCGGCCGGCGTGTCCGCTTGCGCGCGAGGGGCGCCGTCCCGCAGCTCTCCTGGCTGTCAGCCCTCCTGGCCGGAAGGCCGCCGAGGCCGCCGCAGAAGCGTCGACGTCCGGGCCGTCCAGCGGGAGCCGAGCTCCTCCCGGCGCTGCGAAAGGCTCCACGCCACTCGAACAGCCGAGCGCGGTACGAGCGTCGCCCGCAGCCGGGCCGAGCGACTCGCCTTGGCGCGCAGGCCCTGTTCGAAGCGGCGCACATCGTCCCCGAGACCCGCCGTCGGCTGCGGCCTCGGCGCGTAGAGCACCTGCTCCACCGCCGCCGCCACCCGATGCACGGAGTCCGCGGCGACCTGATCGAGCTCTCCGACGCGGACGATCCGCGCCGCCGCCTTCCGCGGCGTCTGTGACTCGTCCGGTGCGATGCCGTGGTCCCACGCCGTGTCGGTCACTTCCAGCCACGCCGCGAGGGTGCGGGCCGCCGCGTCCCCCTCCGTGCGGCCGGACGAGCCGAGCCGCACGGCCCGAACCCGCCGCCGCCACAGCATCGGCAGCAGCGGCACGAGCACCACCGACAGCACGCCCAGCGTGACGAGGGCGATCGTGCCGAAGGGCGGGCCGTCGCCGCCGGACGCACCGATCACCGCGGGCGCCGTGTTCGAGCAGCCTTCCAGCTTTCGCTGGGCCGCCGGGCAGTTGTCCGACGCGGAAGGCTGCCCGGCCGACGGCTGGGACGAGGCGGCCTCGCTGGGCGCCGCCGGGTTGCTCGGGTCGCCCGCCGGGGTGTCGTCACGGGTGTACTCGGGCGTCGTGCCGCGGTTCGGCGTCGGCTCGAAGCGCGTCCAGCCCACGCCCTCGAAATACAGCTCCGGCCACGCGTGCGCGTCCCGCAGACCGACCGACATCCGGCCGTCCGCCTGCGGAGAGCCCGGCGTGAAGCCCACCGCCACCCGCGCCGGGATCCCCAGCGTCCTGGCCATCGCGGCCATCGAGAAGGAGAAGTGGACGCAGAAACCCTCCTTGTCCTTCAGAAAACGGGCGATGGCCGAGGAGCCGCTGCCGGCCTGGACCTCCGTGTTGTACGTGAAGCCGCCGCTCACGGCGAAGTAGTCCTGGAGTTTCACGGCCCGCTGGTAGTCGTTCGCCGCGCCCTCGGTGACCCGCAGCGCCGTCTTCTCGACGATCGCCGGCAGCGACGACGGCACCTTGGTGAACTCACGCCGCAGCTCGCTCGGCGCCGCGGGAGCGTTCGCCAGCTGCTCCGCCGTCGGCTGGACGATCAGGCTCTCGACGCCGTACTTCTTGCCGCGCGTGGTCTGGTTGTGGTCGCCGACGAGCGTCCGGCCCACCGGCTCGTACCGCCAGCGTCCCGAGATGTCGACCTTCGTCGCCGGGTAGGGGAGCGGCAGCCAGTCCTGGGCGTACCAGCCGGCCGCCGCGATGTTCGTGCGGATCTCCGTCCGGCGGACGTCCGCGCCGAGGCCGCGGGGGCTCGGGAACGGCGAGGGCACATCGATGATGCTGCGCTTGGCGGGCCGCCAGGTCGTCCCGTCGAACTCGTCGAGGGAGACGATCCGCAGATAGAGGTCCTGGGTGTCCTTCGAGTTCGTGCGGTACGACATCACCTCCCGGTCCTCGGGCTGGTTCAGGCTGTTCTGGAGGGAGACCAGGGGGTTCACGGCGGAGATGGTGCCGCCGCCCCCGGAGCCCACGCCCGCGCCCGTACCCGCCGGGCCGAGCAGCCCGCCGTCGAGCGCGGGCAGGACGACCGGCACCACCAGGGCGACGCCGAGCGCGACCGCGCCGATGCGGCGGCCCGTGCGGATCGGGGCCACGGCATCGGCCGTGCTCTCGGCAGCGCCGCCCGCGCGGCCCGGTGAGCGGGCCGTACCGCCGAAGACGCGCCCCCACTGCGAGAGCCGGTCCCGTCCCTCGGCGAGGAGCAGCATCAGATAGCCGCCGGCGGCGAGCAGGAACCACAGCCAGTCGGCGGAGCCGTGGGAGAGGCCCGCGGCGACCGAGTACAGGGCGAGCAGCGGCAGCCCGGCGGGCGCCGCGCTGCGGAACGTCACCGCGAGCGCGTCCACCGCGAGGCCGATCACCAGGACGCCGCCCACCAGCATCAGCCGGATCCCGTCGGACAGCGGCGCGGGGATCGCGAACCGCCCCACGTCGTCGCCGCCCGCCTGGAGCAGCTCCCCGAAGTGACGGAACGCCTCCGGGCCCGGCAGCACCCCGCCGATCGCCTGCGCGTGCGCGAACAACAGGGTGAGCAGCATCAGCGTCACGAGCGCCTGCACGGCCACCGTGAGCGGCCGCGCGAGAGGCACGCGCCGGGTCAGAGCCCCCACTCCGGCCTGGACGACCAGCAGGAACGCGGCCTGGAAGATCCAGGTCGCCAGATCGACCAGCGGCAGCAGGGCACACGCCGCCATGAAAGTGGCCGCCGTCGCACACAGCGTCAGCCGAGCGCCTCCACTCATGACCGCGCCTTTCCCCCGCTGACATCACGCATGATCAAGAACCCCACCCCGTCACCGCCGGTCCGTTCTCCGCGCCGGTGGACGCCCGGTGCCGGTCGGCCTCGCGCCACAGGTCGACCAGGGAGGTGCCGGGCGGGACCGCGAGGGCCGACCAGCCCGCCTCGCGCAGCATCCGCAGCCGCTCCTCGCAGCGCTCCGAAGGGGCGCCGCGCGTCCAGGCCCCGCTGTCGAGCACGAAGGCGACGGCGCCGCCGCTGCGCTGCCGCATCCTGGCGGCGACCGCGGTCTGCTCCTCGTCGAGATCGCCGAAGAAGGCCACCAGCAGCCCCTCGTTCCCCCCGCGCAGCACGTCGTACGCGCGCGAGAGCCCCGAGCCGTCCGAGTGGTCGACGACGGCGAGCGTGTCCATCATCAGTCCGGCCGCGTCCGCAGACTCCTGGCTCGCGCCGGCGAACCCGTCGGACCCCTCGCCCGGCACCGAATTGCCCGTATCGGTCAACAGGCGTACGGAGAAGCCCCGTTCGAGCATGTGGAACAGCGTCGACGCCGTGCCCGACACCGCCCACTCGAAGGCCGAGTCGGGGCCCGCGCCCTGGAAGGCGAGGCGCCGGGTGTCGAGGAGCACCGTGCAGCGGGCCCGCTGCGGCTGCTCCTCGCGGCGCACCATCAGCTCGCCGTAGCGCGCGGTCGAGCGCCAGTGCACGCGGCGCAGGTCGTCCCCGTACCGGTATCCGCGCGGGATCACGTCGTCCTCGCCGGCCAGGGCCAGCGAGCGGTTCCGCCCGTCGCCGTACCCCTTGGCCTCGCCGGTCAGCCGCACGGCGGGCAGTGGCTCCACGCGCGGGATGACCGTGAGGGTGTCGTACGTGGAGAAGGACCGGGACAGCTCGCACAGGCCGAACGGGTCCGTCAGGCGCAGCTGGAGCGGGCCGAGCGGATAGCGGCCCCGCAGGTCCGAGCGCACGCGGTACGACACCTCGCGGCGGCCGCCCGCCTCCACCCGGTCCAGGACGAAGCGGGGGCGCGGCCCGAGCACGTACGGCACCCGGTCCTGGAGCATCAGCAGGCCCGTGGGCAGCCGCGAGACGTTGTCCATGCGGAGATGGACGCGGGCCTCGCTGCCCGCGGGCACGCGCGCGGGGGACAGCCGCCGGCTGCCCGCGACCCGGTAGCGCGTGCGGTGGAGCACGAACGCGCAGACCAGCGGCAGCACGGCGAGCAGCAGCCCGACCCGGAGCAGATCGCTCTGCCCCAGGACGTACGCGCAGATCGCCGCCGCCACCCCGGCGGCCAGGAACGAACGTCCGCGGGTGGTCAGCCCCGAGAGCGCGACCCGAAGGCCGCCCTTGTCGTCGTCACCCCCGAAGCCTCCCCCCTCGGCCATCACAGCCTCCGGGCGCCGGGCGGCTGCTGGCCGTATAGCGAAGACCCGTGGCCCGGGGCGGCCGGGACCGACGTGTGCTGGAGGATCTCCAGGACGACCTGCTCGGACGTGCGCCGGTTCAACTGGGCCTGAGCCGTGGGCAGCAGGCGGTGCGCGAGGACCTGCACGGCGAGCGCCTGCACGTCGTCGGGCAGCGCGTACTCACGCCCGCTCAGTGCCGCGGATGCCTTCGCCGCCCGCAGCAGATGCAGCGTGGCGCGCGGCGAGGCGCCGAGTCTGAGGTCGGGGTGGCTGCGAGTGGCGGCGACCAGATCGACCGCGTACCGCCGGACCGAGTCGGCCACGTGGACCGAGCGGACGGCGTCGACGAGCTTCACGATGTCGTGCGCGTGCGCCACCGGCTGGAGGTCGTCCAGAGGAGAGGCGCCGCCGTGGATGTCGAGCATCTGCAGCTCGGCCTCCGGGCTCGGGTAGCCGATCGACACCCTCGCCATGAAGCGGTCGCGCTGCGCCTCGGGCAGCGGGTACGTGCCCTCCATCTCGACCGGGTTCTGCGTGGCCACCACCATGAAAGGGCTGGGCAGCTCGTACGTCTGCCCGTCGATGGTGACCTGGCGCTCCTCCATGGACTCGAGGAGCGCCGACTGAGTCTTCGGGGACGCGCGGTTGATCTCGTCGCCGATCACGATCTGCGCGAAGATCGCGCCCGGCTTGAACTCGAAGTCCCGGCGCTGCTGGTCCCAGATGGAGACACCGGTGATGTCCGACGGCAGCAGGTCGGGCGTGAACTGGATGCGACGCACCGAGCAGTCGATGGACTTGGCGAGCGCCTTCGCCAGCATGGTCTTGCCGACGCCCGGTACATCCTCGATGAGCAGGTGCCCCTCGGCCAGGAGCACCGTCAGCGAAAGCCGTACGACCTCCGGCTTGCCCTCGATCACACCCTCCACCGACCTGCGGACTCGCTCCACAGTGGTGGTCAGATCAGTGAGGCTCGCTCGATCGTCATAGGTCGTCACCCGGCCCTCCTCGGCCCGTACTTTCCGGGCCGACGCTCTTGGCTGCGGACCGGCCCACCCCGAAACACGGACACCACGCGCGAGCAGTTCCGTCATCTCGCGCGAGGTGCCTCACCGCATTCTTGTTGCCGTTACCGGTTCGTGTCACTCGACTGTGGATAACTGGCAGCGATATGTCGGGGCTTACGACCTTTTGAGAGCATGGTCGAGTCCGTGGGTCAGGCGGGCCGGATCTCCCGCAGCCGGCCCGACTTCACGTCGAAGACAAAGCCGCGTACGTCGTCGGTGTGCAGCAGGAAGGGCGAGGTGCGCACCTTCTGGATGGACTGGCGCACGTCCTGGTCTACATCGCGGAACCCCTCGACGGCCCAGGTCGGGCGCTGGCCGACCTCCATCTCCAGGTCGTGCCGGAAGTCCTCGGAGAGGCCTTCCAGGCCGCAGCCCGAGTGGTGGATCAGCACCACGCTGCGGGTGCCGAGCGCCCGCTGGCTGATGGTCAGCGAGCGGATGACGTCGTCGGTGACGACGCCGCCCGCATTGCGGATGGTGTGGCAGTCGCCCAGCTCGAGGCCGAGGGCGGCGTGCAGGTCGAGCCGCGCGTCCATGCAGGCCACCACGGCCACCTGCAGAACGGGACGGGCGTCCATACCCGGGTCGGTGAACGCCTTGGCGTAGCGCTGGTTCGCCTCGACGAGGCGATCGGTCACGGTGCCGTCGGCAGGTATGGCGCTTTCGGACTCAGCAGGGAGGGATGCGGAAGTCGTCATAGCTATGACGGTAATGGTCACTCCTGGGACAGGCCCGCTGTGAGAGTGGACAAAGAACGCCATCGGGGCTTGTTGTGAGGTAACCCACAGGGGCGGCTCCGGCTCGCCCGTACGGGTGAATTCTGCTGATCGGTGGCATCGCGAGGAGGCGGCGCGCGGCGCGCAGGCCGGTTGATTGACCGGGCGACACGGTGGACTAAAGTGACGCGGAAACCCCAGGAAACACCGAAGATCCCGGCACTTCACCGGACTCTTCACCACGTGCGCGACGGGCACCCCGGCGGTGTGTGGGCGCCGCGCCGGAACTGAGAGGGCCCCTTGAGCCAGACCCGACATGTCCCGGTGATGCTCCAGCGCTGCCTGGACCTGTTGGCCCCGGCCCTCGCCGAACCGGGCGCGGTCGTCGTCGACTGCACGCTCGGCCTCGGCGGACACAGCGAAGCCCTTCTCTCCACGTTCCCCTCCTGCCGCCTCGTCGGTCTCGACCGCGACAAGGAGGCCCTGCGCCTGTCCGGTGAGCGCCTCGCCCCGTTCGGCGACCGCGCCACCCTCGTGCACGCCGTCTACGACGAGCTTCCCGAGGTCCTCGACCGGCTCGGCATCCCGCGCGTGCAGGGCGTCCTCTTCGACCTGGGCGTCTCCTCCATGCAGCTCGACGAGGCCGACCGCGGCTTCGCCTACGCGCAGGACGCGCCGCTCGACATGCGCATGGACCAGACGACCGGAATGAGCGCCGCCGAGGTCCTCAACACGTACCCCCCGGGCGAACTGGTGCGGATCCTGCGCGCGTACGGCGAGGAGAAGCAGGCCAAGCGGATCGTCTCGGCGGTCGTGCGTGAGCGCGAGAAGGAGCCGTTCAGCAACAGCGCCCGGCTCGTGGAGCTGATCCGCGACGCGCTGCCGCAGGCCGCCAAGCGCACCGGCGGCAACCCCGCCAAGCGCACCTTCCAGGCTCTGCGCATCGAGGTGAACGGCGAGCTCAGCGTCCTGGAGCGGGCCATTCCGGCCGCCGTGCAGGCACTCGCGGTCGGCGGACGCATCGCCGTCCTGTCGTACCACTCGCTGGAGGACCGTCTCGTGAAGCAGGTGTTCGCGGCCGGCGCCGCGAACACCGCGCCGCCCGGGCTCCCGGTCGTCCCCGAGCGCTACCAGCCACGGCTCAAGCTGCTCACACGCGGCGCCGAACTCCCCACGGAGGAAGAGGTCGCCGAGAACCGCCGGGCGGCCCCGGCGCGGCTGCGGGGTGCGCAGCGCATCCGCGAGGAGGTCGCCGGGTGAGTTCCGGGCGCGCGAGGAGGGGTCGATGAGTCCCAGGGGCGAACTGCGGGGGAGGGCCGCGCGACTCGCGCGGCTGCTGCCCGCGGGATCCGCGGGCGCAGGCCGGGCGGCCCGCACACCGTTCGTGCTCCTCGTCGTGCTCCTGCTCGGCGGCGGGCTGATCACGCTCCTGATGCTGAACTCGGCGCTCAACGAAGGGTCGTTCAGGCTGAACGACCTCAAGAAGCAGACGACCGACCTCACCGAGGACGAGCAGGCGCTCCAGCGCGACGTCGACGCCTACGCAGCCCCCGACGCCCTGCAGCGCCGCGCCAGGGAGCTCGGCATGGTCCCCGGCGGCGACCCGGCCTTCCTCAACCCCGACGGCACCGTGCGCGGCGTCCCCGGCGCGGCCACCGCCCCCTCCACCCTGTGGCGGCCCGCGCCGCCCCCGCCCGAGGTCGCGGGCACGCCCGCGAGCCCCTCGCCGACCCCGCCCGCGACCCCCAAGGCCACGCCGAATCCCACGTCCTCGCAGGTGAAACCCGCGCCCTCGACCTCCGGCAGGTGACGGAATGACCGACAGGGAGCCCCCGCGACGCCGGGTCCCAGCCCCCGCGAGGCCCGCGAGGAACGGCCGCCCCGCCGCCTCCCGGCGCCCGAACCCCGGCCCCAGGCGCCCGCGTCCCGCCCCCGTCAAGGCGCCCGCCGCCCTGCGCCTCGGCAGTCCACGCCCCCGGCTGCGCATGGTCAGCCTCGGCCTCACCCTCGTCCTCATCGCCTTTGTCGTACGCCTGCTCCAGGTCCAGGCCGTCGACGCCAGCGCGTACGCGGCCAAGGCCGAACAGCACCGGTACGTCGAGCACGTCCTCGCGGCCGAGCGCGGCGGGATCACGGACCGCAGCGGGGTCGCGCTCGCCACCAGCGTGGACGCGTACGACATCACGGCCGACCCCACGATGTTCCGGCCTGCGGACACCGCGGCCGTCAAGAACTCTTCGGCCCCGGTGGTGCCGCGGGACGCGCCCGAGCAGGCCGCGGCGCTGCTCGCCCCGATCCTCGGCATGGACGCCGACGTGGTCGCGAAGAAGCTGCGGACCCCCAGGACGCGTTACGTCCTGCTGGCCCGCCGCCAGACCCCCCAGGTCTGGAAGCAGATCAAGGACCTCAAAAGCACGCTGTCCGAGAAGGCGGACCGGGAGAAGTCGGCGAGCGTCATCGCCGGAGTCTTTGCCGACCCCAGCAGCAAGCGCGTGTACCCGAACGGCGATCTGGCCGCCGGGATACTGGGCTGGGTCAACGCCGACGGCAAGGGCGGCGGCGGTATCGAGCAGCAGCTGAACAAGGATCTGGCGGGCAAGCCCGGCAAGATCAAGTACGCCCAGTCCGGCGGCCGTCAGGTGCCCACGGCCGGCAGCAACGAGCAGCCCGCCGTGCCCGGTTCGGAGATCGAGCTCACCATCGACCGCGACATCCAGTGGGCCGCGCAGAAGGCCATCACCGACCAGGTGAAGAAGTCCGGGGCGGACCGCGGCTACGTGATGGTGCAGGACACCAGGACCGGCGAGGTCCTGGCGATGGCCAACGCGCCCGGCTTCGACCCCAACGACCTCTCGCAGGCCAACTCCACCGCCATGGGCAACGCCGCGCTCCAGGACGCGTACGAGCCCGGCTCCACCGCGAAGGTCATGTCGATGGCCGCCGTCCTGGAGGAGAACGCAGCAACTCCCGACACGCATGTCACGGTGCCCAACCGGCTGCACCGGGGCGACCGGCTCTTCCAGGACGACATCGACCACGCCACCTGGTATCTCACGCTGAACGGCGTGCTCGCCAAGTCCAGCAACATCGGCACCATCCTGGCGGCGGGCCAGCTCGGCAAGACCCAGCCCCAGGCCAACCAGGTGCTCTCGTCGTACCTGCGCAAGTTCGGCATCGGCCGCCCCACCGGGCTCGGCTTCCCGGGGGAGACCCCGGGCATCCTGGCCCCCGCCGACAAGTGGTCGACCTCGCAGCAGTACACGATCCCTTTCGGCCAGGGTTTCTCCATCAACGCGATGCAGGCCGCCTCCGTCTACTCGACCATCGCCAACGGCGGCGTACGCGTGGAGCCCACCCTCGTACGCGGCACCAAGGGACCCGACGGCAGGTTCACCCCGGCCCCGAGGCCCGAGGAGAACCGGGTCGTCAGCGCGAAGACGGCCAAGAAGGTCGCGCAGATGCTCGAGTCCGTCGTGGACGACGAGGAGGGCACCGGCGCCAAGGCGCGCATCCCCGGCTACCGCGTCGCCGGCAAGACCGGCACCGCCAACCGAGTCGATCCGGCCACCGGCAGGTATAAGGGGTACACGTCGTCGTTCGCCGGTTTCGCCCCCGCCGACAAGCCCCGCGTCACCGTCTACTGCGCGATCCAGAACGCCACCAAGGGCAGCTACTTCGGCGGCCAGATCTGTGGCCCCATCTACAAGCAGGTCATGGAGTTCGCCCTCAAGACGCTCCAGGTGCCGCCCACCGGCGCCGCGCCCGCCCGGCTGCCCGTCAGCTACCAGCCCTGATCCGAGCCCCGAGAGTGACCAGGTACAGCCCGTGACAACGATCACCCCGAACCCCGGGAACCAGCCCGCGCCACGCCCCTCGCTTCGCTCCATGGGGGGTGAGCCCGGTACGCTCACCGCCGTGCCACAAGCTGATCAGTCCCAAAACCCCCAGACGGGCGTTCCCGTGACATATCCGGGACCGCCGCGACCGGTGCAGGTCACCGCGACACGACTTGCCGATCTCGCAGATCAGCTGGGTGTCCCCGCGCTCCAGGAGCCCTCGGCGTCGACGGGGAGCACCGGCATCACGCACGACTCGCGCGCCGTGCGCCCCGGCGACATCTACGCGGCCCTGCCCGGCGCCCGCTTCCACGGCGCCGACTTCGCCGCCCAGGCCGCGAGCCTCGGCGCCGTCGCCGCCCTCACCGACCCGTCGGGCGCCGAACGCGTCGCGGCGGCCGGTCTGCCGGCCCTCGTCGTGGAGAACCCGCGCGGCCGGATGGGAGAGCTGGCGGCCACGATCTACGGCCACCCCGGCCGCGATCTGCTCCAGATCGGCATCACGGGCACGTCCGGCAAGACCACGACGGCCTACCTCATCGAGGGCGGGCTGCGCACGATGCACAGCACCGGACTCATCGGCACCGTCGAGATGCGCATCGGCGACGAGCGCATCAAGTCGGAGCGCACCACCCCCGAAGCCACCGACCTCCAGGCGCTGTTCGCGGTGATGCGCGAGCGCGGTGTGGACGCGGTCGCGATGGAGGTCTCCAGTCACGCCCTCGTGCTCGGCCGGGTCGACGGCTGCGTCTTCGACGTGGCGGTCTTCAACAACCTCAGCCCGGAACACATGGAGTTCCACTCCGACATGGAGGACTACTTCCGGGCCAAGGCACAGCTGTTCACGCGCGCACGCAGCAAACAGGGCGTCGTGAACTACGACGACGAGTACGGCCGCCGGCTCATCGCCGAGTCCGAAGTGCCCGTCGTGACCTTCTCCGCCGAGGGCCACCCGGACGCCGACTGGCGCGCCGAGGACGTCGAGGTCGGCCCCTTCGACTCCACCTTCGTGGCCATCGGCCCCAAGGGCGAGCGGATCACCGCCAAGTCCCCGCTGGCCGGGCCGTTCAACGTGGCCAACGCGCTCTCCGCGATCGTCGCGCTCGCCGTCGCGGGCGTCGACCCGCAGCAGGCCGCGGACGGGGTCGCCGCGGTGCCGGGCGTCCCCGGCCGCCTGGAGCGCGTCGACGCGGGCCAGCCCTACCTCGCCGTCGTCGACTACGCGCACAAGACCGACGCCGTCGAGTCCGTGCTGCGCGCGCTGCGCAAGGTGACCGAGAACAAGCTCCACATCGTGCTCGGCTGCGGCGGCGACCGTGACACCACCAAGCGGATGCCGATGGGCGCCGCCGCCGCCCGGCTCGCCGACACCGCCGTACTGACATCGGACAACCCCCGCTCCGAGGACCCCCTCGCGATCCTCGCCACGATGCTCGCGGGTGCCGCCGAGGTGCCTGCCCACGAGCGCGCCGAGGTCCAGGTCTTCGAGGACAGGGCGGCGGCCATCGCCGCCGTGGTCGCCCGCGCACAGCCGGGCGACACCGTCCTCGTCGCGGGCAAGGGCCACGAGCAGGGTCAGGACATCGCCGGGGTGGTGCGTCCCTTCGACGACCGCCTGGTGCTTCGCGAAGCTATCCAGCAAACCCAGGGATGAAGTTGTGATCGCCCTCTCCCTCGCCGAGATCGCCACAGCCGTCGGCGGGCAGACGTACGACATACCGGATCCGTCGGTCCGGGTGACCGGACCGGTCGTCATCGACTCCCGGAAGGTCACGGACGGCAGCCTGTTCGCCGCCTTCGTCGGCGAACGCGTCGACGGCCACGACTACGCGGCCGCGGTGGTGGACGCAGGAGCCGCCGCCGTACTCGCCTCGCGCCCGGTCGGGGTGCCCGCCATCGTTGTCGACGACGTGCAGGCCGCCCTCGGCGCGCTGGCGCGCACCGTCGTCGAACGGCTCGGTGCCACCCTCGTCGCGCTCACCGGCTCCGCCGGCAAGACCAGCACCAAGGACCTGATCGCCCAGGTCCTGCGCAGCAAGGCGCCCACGGTCTTCACGCCGGGCTCGTTCAACAACGAGATCGGCCTGCCGCTGACCGCGCTGAGCGCCACCGACGAAACCCGCTACCTCGTCCTGGAGATGGGCGCGCGCGGCAAGGGCCACATCCGGTACCTCACCGGCCTGACCCCGCCGAGGATCGGCGTCGTCCTCAACGTCGGCACCGCGCACATCGGCGAGTTCGGCGGCCGCGAGCAGATCGCCGAGGCCAAGGGCGAGCTGGTCGAGAGCCTGCCGGCCGACGGCACCGCGATCCTCAACGCGGACGACCCCCTGGTCCGCGCGATGGCCTCCCGCACCAAGGCGAGGGTGCTGCTCTTCGGAGAGGCCGCCGACGCCGACGTGCGCGCCGAGAATGTCCGTCTCACGGAGAACGGACAGCCTTCCTTCAGCCTTCGCACACCCTCCGGGTGCAGCGACGTGACCTTGCGCCTGTACGGTGAGCACCACGTGTCGAACGCGCTCGCCGCGGCCGCCGTCGCCCATGACCTTGGCATGTCCGTGGAGGAGATCGCCCTCGCGCTCTCCGAGGCGGGCACACTGTCCCGCTGGCGTATGGAGGTCACCGAGCGCCCGGACGGCGTGACAGTCGTCAACGACGCCTACAACGCGAACCCCGAGTCCATGCGAGCCGCTCTGCGAGCGCTCGCAGCGATGGGCAGAGGGCGCCGTACATGGGCGGTGCTCGGTCATATGGCCGAGCTCGGGGACGAGGCGCTGTCCGAGCACGACGCGGTCGGACGGCTTGCCGTCCGGCTCAACGTCAGCAAGCTCGTGGCAGTCGGGGGCAGGGAAGCGTCCTGGCTGCAACTGGGCGCCTATAACGAGGGTTCGTGGGGTGAGGAGTCGGTGCACGTGTCCGACGCACAGGCGGCTGTCGATCTGTTGCGCAGCGAGCTGCGCCCGGGTGACGTCGTGCTCGTGAAGGCCTCCAGGTCGGTTGGCCTGGAGAGCGTCGCGCAGGCGCTGCTCGCCGTCGACGGCGACAACGTGGGCGAGGTTGCTGCCCGATGATGAAGCAGATCCTCTTCGCGGGTGTGATCGGGCTCTTCCTGACCCTGATCGGGACGCCCCTGCTGATCAAGCTCCTTGCGCGCAAGGGCTATGGCCAGTACATCCGTGACGACGGCCCGCGCGAGCACCACGCCAAGCGCGGTACGCCGACGATGGGTGGTATCGCCTTCATCCTGGCGACGTTCATCGCGTACTTCATGAGCAAGATCATCACCGGTGCCGCGCCGACCCTGTCGGGCCTGCTGGTGCTCGGTCTGATGGGCGGCATGGGCCTGGTCGGCTTCCTCGACGACTACATCAAGATCGTCAAGCGCCGCTCGCTCGGCCTGCGGGCCAAGGCGAAGATGGCCGGACAGCTGACCGTCGGTATCGCCTTCGCGGTGCTCTCGCTCCAGTTCGCCGACAACCGCGGCAACACCCCGGCCTCCACGAAGCTCTCCTTCGTGCAGGACTTCGGCTGGACGATCGGCCCGGTCCTGTTCGTGGTGTGGGCGCTGTTCATGATTCTCGCGATGTCGAACGGCGTGAACCTCACGGACGGCCTCGACGGCCTCGCCACCGGCGCCTCCGTGATGGTCTTCGGCGCGTACACCTTCATCGGTGTCTGGCAGTTCCAGGAGTCCTGCGCCAACGCGCAGACCCTCACCAACCCCGCCGCCTGTTTCGAGGTCAGAGACCCACTCGACCTGGCGGTCGTCGCGTCGGCCCTGATGGGCGCCTGCTTCGGCTTCCTGTGGTGGAACACCTCGCCCGCGAAGATCTTCATGGGTGACACCGGCTCCCTCGCGCTCGGCGGCGCTCTCGCGGGTCTGGCCATCTGCTCCCGCACGGAGTTCCTGCTCGCCCTGCTCGGCGGCCTGTTCGTCCTGATCACCATGTCCGTGGTCATCCAGGTCGGCTCCTTCCGGCTCACCGGTAAGCGCGTCTTCCGCATGGCGCCACTGCAACACCACTTCGAACTCAAGGGCTGGTCCGAAGTCCTTGTGGTGGTCCGCTTCTGGATCATCCAGGGCATGTGCGTGATCGTCGGACTCGGCCTCTTCTACGCGGGATGGGCAGCCGACAAGTGACCATTGCGTCCGACTGGCAGAACAAGCGAGTCACCGTCGCCGGTCTCGGCGTGAGCGGCATCAGCGCCGCCCGCGCCCTGGCCGGCCTCGGCGCGTCGGTCACGGTCGTGGACGGCGGCGACGGCGAGACGCACCGCGCCAGGGCGGCCGAGCTCGCGCAGCTCGGCGTCGCGGCCCGTCTCGGGGACGCCGAGACGCTCCCCGAAGGCACCGAACTCGTCGTCACGTCACCGGGCTGGAAGCCCTCGTCCCCGCTCTTCGCGGCGGCGGCCGAGGCGGGCGTGGACGTGGTCGGGGACGTGGAGATCGCCTGGCTCCTGCGCGGCCCCGGCGCCGCGCCCTGGCTCGCCATCACGGGCACCAACGGCAAGACCACCACCACGCAGATGCTCGCGTCGATCCTGGAGGCGGCGGGCCTGCGCACGGCGGCCGTCGGCAACATCGGTACGCCGATCATCGACGTCGTGCTCGAAGGCGACGACGCGTACGACGTGTTCGCCGTCGAGCTCTCCTCGTACCAGCTGCACTGGGCGCCCTCGCTGCGCGCCCACTCCGCGGCGGTCCTCAACCTCGCGCCCGACCACCTCGACTGGCACGGCTCCATGGAGGCGTACGCCGCCGACAAGGGCCGTATCTACGAGGGCAATCAGGTCGCCTGCGTCTACAACGTCGATGCCACCGACAAGCCGTCGACCGAGGACCTGGTCCGCGAGGCCGACGTCGAGGAGGGCTGCCGCGCGATCGGCTTCACCCTCGGCACGCCCGGCCCCTCCCAACTCGGCGTCGTGGACGGCATCCTGGTCGACCGGGCCTTCGTAGACAACCGGCACAAGAACGCCCAGGAGCTCGCCGAGGTCGCGGACGTCAACCCGCCCGCCCCGCACAACATCGCCAACGCCCTCGCGGCCGCCGCGCTCGCGCGCGCCTTCGGCGTCGAGCCCGCCGCCGTACGCGACGGACTGCGCGCCTTCACGCCCGACGCGCACCGCATCGCGCACGTCGCCGACGTCGACGCGGTCGCGTACGTCGACGACTCCAAGGCGACCAACACCCATGCCGCGGAAGCCTCCTTGGCCGCCTACGAGTCGATCGTGTGGATCGCGGGAGGGCTCGCCAAGGGCGCGGCCTTCGACGAGCTCGTCACCAAGTCGGCGAAGCGGCTTCGCGGGGTCGTCCTGTTCGGCCAGGACCGCGCGCTGATCCGGGAAGCCCTCGCGCGACACGCCCCTGACGTCCCGGTGGTCGACCTCGACCGGACCGACACTGGGGCGATGTCGCAGGCGGTCCAGGAGGCCGCGCGGCTCGCCCGGCCGGGGGACACCGTGCTGATGGCCCCGGCCTGTGCGTCGATGGACATGTTCACCAACTACAACAAGCGTGGCGACGCGTTCGCGGAAGCGGTCCGCGAACTCGGCTCCACGAGCGTCTGACGGGGGCCTTCGGGTGCCCGGTGACGCCGGGCACCCTCGGGAGGGGATCGTGGCAGCGTCATCGTCGTACAGCGGTGGGGTGCGCTGATGCCCGGCAGCAGCGCGCGGGCGGCCCGGCGGCCCCCAGCGGCGCGTCCCCCGAAGAAACCGGTCAGGCCGGCCCGCGTCAGCCCCGTACGGCGCCTCTACACCCGGGCTCGCCGCGCCTGGGACCGCCCTCTGACCGCGTACTACCTCATCCTCGGCTCCAGCCTCCTGATCACCGTGCTCGGCCTGGTGATGGTCTACTCGGCCTCGATGATCACGGCGCTGCAGAACGGGCTGCCCAGCTCGTACTACTTCCGCAAGCAGTTCCTCGCGGCGACGATCGGCGGGGCGCTCCTGTTCGCGGCCATGCGGATGCCGGTGAAGCTGCACCGCGCGCTGGCCTACCCGCTGCTCGCCGTCAGCGTCTTCCTGATGGTCCTCGTGCAGGTGCCGGGGATAGGAGTCTCCATCGGGGGCAACCAGAACTGGATCTCGCTGGGCGGCCCTTTCATGCTCCAGCCCAGCGAGTTCGGGAAGCTGGCCCTCGTCCTGTGGGGCGCCGACCTCATGGCACGCAAGCACGACAAGCGGCTGCTGACCCAGTGGAAACACATGCTGGTGCCGCTCGTCCCGGTGGCCTTCCTGCTGCTCGGACTGATCATGCTCGGCGGCGACATGGGCACGGCGATCCTGCTCACCGCCATCCTCTTCGGACTGCTCTGGCTGGCCGGGGCGCCCACCCGGCTGTTCGTCGGCGTGCTCTCCGTCGCGGCCGCCATCGGCGCCTTCCTCATCAAGACCAGCCCCAACCGCATGGCACGCCTGTCCTGCCTCGGCTCCACCGACGCGGGCCCCGACGACATCTGCTGGCAGGGACTGCACGGCATCTACGCCCTCGCCTCGGGCGGATTCTTCGGATCCGGACTCGGGGCGAGTGTGGAAAAATGGGGCCAACTACCCGAAGCACACACCGACTTCATCTTCGCCATCACCGGTGAGGAACTGGGCCTTGCGGGGACGCTGTCGGTGCTCGCCCTGTACGCGGCTCTAGGCTATGCGGGTATCCGCGTGGCCGGACGCACGGAGGACCCCTTCGTGAGGTACGCCGCGGGTGGCGTGACCACCTGGATCACGGCCCAGGCCGTGGTCAACCTCGGTGCGGTGCTCGGTCTCCTGCCGATCGCCGGTGTCCCGCTCCCGCTGTTCTCGTACGGGGGGTCAGCGTTGCTGCCGACCATGTTCGCCGTAGGGCTTCTGATCGCGTTCGCGCGGGACGAACCCGCGGCGCGGGCGGCCCTGGCCATGCGGCAGCCTCGGATGAGATGGAACACGATGCGACGGCGCGCCACGGCGCGTACGTCCGGAGAGCGGTGAATTTCGGTGCATGTCGTACTCGCCGGCGGGGGGACCGCCGGCCACATCGAGCCCGCGCTCGCCCTCGCGGACGCCCTGCGCAGGCAGGACCCGACCGTGGGCATCACGGCCCTCGGTACGGAGAAGGGGCTCGAGACGCGGCTCGTACCCGAGCGCGGATACGAACTCGCGCTGATCCCCGCTGTACCGCTGCCGCGCAAGCCAACCCCTGAACTGATCACCGTCCCGGGCCGGCTGCGCGGCACCATCAAGGCGGCCGAGCAGATCCTGGAACGCACCAAGGCGGACTGCGTCGTGGGCTTCGGCGGGTATGTCGCCCTGCCCGGCTACCTCGCGGCCAAGCGCCTCGGTGTGCCGATCGTCGTCCACGAGGCCAACGCCCGCCCCGGACTCGCCAACAAGATCGGTTCGCGCTACGCCGCGGGCGTCGCGGTCTCCACGCCCGACAGCAAGCTGCGCGGCGCCCGTTACGTGGGCATCCCGCTGCGCCGCACCATCGCCACGCTCGACCGGGCGCGTGTACGGCCCGAGGCGCGCGCCGCCTTCGGCCTCGACCCGAACCTTCCGACGCTGCTCGTCTCCGGCGGTTCCCAGGGCGCGCGCCGCCTCAACGAGGTCGTCCAGCGGGTCGCTCCGCTGCTCCAGCAGTCCGGCATCCAGATCCTGCACGTCGTCGGCCCCAAGAACGAACTGCCGCACGTCCAGCAGATGCCGGGGATGCCCCCGTACATCCCGGTACCGTACGTGGACCGGATGGACCTCGCGTACGCCGCGGCCGACATGATGCTCTGCCGCGCGGGCGCGATGACCGTCGCCGAACTCTCCGCCGTCGGGCTCCCCGCCGCCTACGTCCCGCTGCCCATCGGCAACGGCGAACAGCGGCTCAACGCCCAGCCGGTGGTCAAGGCCGGCGGCGGACTGCTGGTCGACGACGCGGAGCTGACGCCCGAGTGGATCATGGGCAACGTCCTGCCCGTGCTCGGCGACCCGCACCGGCTGTACGAGATGTCCCGCGCCGCCTCCGAGTTCGGCCGCCGGGACGCCGACGAGCTGCTCGTCGGCATGGTGCGTGAGGCGATCGCCTCACGCCACCGCCAATAACACACCGGCGAGTGAGGCGAAGGGGCGTGCCGGTGTCGAGAGGTCGAGCGCGCGGAGGTCCGATGGGCTGAGCGCGCCCGGGCCCCCGACACCGGCCGAGGCGCCCCCGAGGTGAACCGAGCCAGGACAGGGAGTGCGCGTGGCCGGACCGACGACCGCAGACCGCGGTGAGCGGCACAAGCCGAAGTCCGGCCCGCCCCGGCCCCCTCGTGGCCGCCGCCTGCGCCTGCCGCGCCCGCCCGTCCTGATCGTGACCGGGGTCGTGCTCCTGCTCGGCGCCGCCACCGTCTGGCTCCTGTACGGCTCTCAGTGGCTGAGGGTGGAGCGCGTCACGACCTCGGGGACCGGGGTTCTGACGCCCGCTCAAGTGCGGGCGGCCGCCGCCGTTCCGGTCGGCGCCCCGCTGATTTCCGTCGACACGGGCGACATTGAGGACCGACTTCGCCGGAAATTGCCCCGGATCGACTCGGTCGAGGTCATGCGTTCCTGGCCGCACGGAATCGGATTGAAAGTGACCGAACGCGAGTCGGTCCTGATTGTCGAAAACGGCGCAAACGGTAAAAACAGCGACAATCGCGAAGGCGGCGCCAACGCGGGCAAGTTCGTCGAAATTGACGCCAAGGGTGTCCGTTTCGCGACCGTACAGAAGGCCCCTCGCGGCGTTCCCCGACTGGAATTGACGCCGGATCAGTCGGGCGCCGCCGCAAGCCTTCGGCGCTTCGGCTCCGACCGTCTGGTGCGCGAGGCGGTCCGCGTCGCGGGCGATCTGCCCCCGGCCGTGGCCCGTGACACCCGTGCGCTCAGGGTCCGTTCATACGACGATGTGTCTCTGGAGCTGAGCGGTGGCCGCACCGTCGCATGGGGAAGTGGTGAGAAGGGCGACACCAAGGCGACCACCCTCACCGCCCTCATGAAAGCCGCCCCGAAGGCGCGGCACTTCGACGTAAGTGTCCCCACCGCCCCTGCGTCATCGGGGAGTTGACGCACATCAGCGCAGGCCAGCACCCTGGTTGGGCACTGCTACGGCTGATCACATAGGGTGAAAAGAAAAACGGGAGGTTCGGCGTGTTCGTTGAACGTGCGCCACTTGTCGACTTAGTGTCCTGTTCGGAAGAGTCCAGGGAACAGACACACTGGTAACCCTAAACTTCAGCGTTAGGGTTCGGGTCGGCAGACAAGTAGTCCGGGCCGCCCCAATTCGGCATCAGTCGTCGCAACGTACCAATGCGAGGCGGCGACACGTAACTCGAGGCGAGAGGCCTTCGACGTGGCAGCACCGCAGAACTACCTCGCAGTCATCAAAGTCATCGGTGTCGGCGGCGGTGGTGTCAATGCCATCAACCGGATGATCGAGGTCGGTCTCAAGGGCGTCGAGTTCATCGCCATCAACACCGACGCGCAAGCCCTGTTGATGAGCGACGCGGACGTCAAGCTCGACGTCGGCCGTGAACTCACCCGCGGACTCGGCGCCGGAGCCAATCCGGCCGTCGGACGCAAGGCGGCCGAGGATCACCGCGAGGAGATCGAGGAGGTCCTCAAGGGGGCCGACATGGTCTTCGTCACCGCCGGCGAAGGCGGTGGCACCGGCACCGGCGGCGCACCTGTCGTCGCCAACATCGCACGCTCGCTGGGCGCCCTGACGATCGGTGTGGTCACCCGGCCGTTCACCTTCGAGGGCCGGCGCCGCGCGAACCAGGCGGAGGACGGCATCGCCGAGCTCCGCGAAGAGGTCGACACCCTCATCGTCATCCCCAACGACCGTCTCCTGTCCATCTCGGACCGGCAGGTCTCCGTCCTCGACGCCTTCAAGTCGGCCGACCAGGTCCTCCTGTCCGGTGTCCAGGGCATCACCGACCTGATCACCACGCCCGGCCTGATCAACCTCGACTTCGCCGACGTCAAGTCGGTCATGTCCGAGGCCGGTTCGGCGCTCATGGGCATCGGCTCGGCCCGCGGCGACGACCGCGCGGTGGCCGCCGCGGAGATGGCGATCTCCTCGCCGCTCCTCGAGGCCTCCATCGACGGCGCACGCGGCGTGCTGCTCTCCATCTCCGGCGGCTCCGACCTCGGTCTCTTCGAGATCAACGAGGCGGCGCAGCTGGTCAGTGAGGCGGCGCACCCCGAGGCCAACATCATCTTCGGTGCCGTCATCGACGACGCCCTGGGTGACGAGGTGCGGGTCACCGTCATCGCGGCCGGCTTCGACGGCGGACAGCCGCCGTCCAAGCGGGACAACGTGATCGGCGGCGCGTCCGCCAAGCGCGAGGAGCCGGCGCCGCGAGCCACCGAGGCCCGGCCGTCCTTCGGTAGCCTCGGCAGTGTCACCCCGCGCGACGAACCGAAGGTTCCGGAGCCCGTCGAGGCCGCCCCGGCGAACGAGACGCAGTCCGCCCCGGTCGCCCCGCCGCAGGTTCCGCCGGCCCGTCCCTACCAGGACAGCCAGGCCGAAGAGCTGGACGTGCCGGACTTCCTGAAGTGACCGGCTCAAGTGACCTGCAGAAGTGATCTCCTGAAGTGATAGGACAGCGCGACCACGTGAGCGGCGCCCACTTCGCCTTCACCGACCGGTGGGGCGGGGTGAGCGCCGCTCCGTACGAGGAGCTCAACCTCGGCGGCGCGGTCGGCGACGACCCGGCCGCCGTCCACGCCAACCGCGGCAGCGCGGCGCAGTCGCTCGGCCTCGACCCGGGGCACGTGGTCTGGATGAACCAGGTGCACGGCCCGGACGTCGCGGTGGTCGACGGACCCTGGGGGCCGGCCGCCGACATCCCGTCCGTCGACGCGATCGTCACCGCACGGCGCGGACTCGCTCTCGCGGTGCTCACCGCGGACTGCACGCCGGTCCTGCTCGCCGACCCCGTCGCGGGAATCGCCGCCGCCGCCCACGCCGGACGCCCCGGCATGGTCGCCGGAGTCGTTCCCGCGGCGGTCGAGGCGATGGTGGGGCTCGGCGCCGAGCCCGCCCGCATCGTGGCCCGCACCGGCCCCGCCGTCTGCGGGAAGTGCTACGAAGTCCCGGACGGCATGCGCGCCGAGGTGGCCGCCGTGGAACCCGCGGCGTACGCCGAAACCAGCTGGGGCACCCCTGCCGTCGATGTGACCGCCGGAGTGCATGCCCAGTTGGAGCGGCTCGGGGTGCGTGACCGGCAGCAGTCGCCGGTGTGCACCCTGGAGTCGCACGACCACTTCTCGTACCGCCGCGACCGCACCACCGGTCGGCTCGCTGGCTATGTCTGGCTGGACTGATGGGACATGACGGACCGTAAGGCTCAACTCGCAGCAAATCTGGCACAGGTGGAGGAACGCATCGCTTCGGCGTGCGCCGCCGCAGGCCGTGAGCGCGAGGAAGTGACCCTGATCGTGGTCACCAAGACGTACCCCGCGAGCGATGTGCGGATCTTGTCGGAACTCGGTGTGCGCGATGTCGCCGAGAACCGCGACCAGGACGCGGCGCCCAAGGCCGCGGAATGTGCGGATCTGCCGCTCCGGTGGCACTTTGTCGGGCAGCTGCAGACCAACAAGGTTCGCTCCGTGGTCGGTTATGCCGACGTCGTGCAGTCCGTCGACCGGTCGAAGCTCGTCACGTCACTGTCGACGGCGGCCGTGCGCGCGGAGCGTGAACTCGGCTGCCTGATCCAGGTCGCGCTCGACGCCGGGGAGAACGGGCGGGGCGAGCGCGGCGGCGTAGGGCCGGGCGGAATCGAGGAGTTGGCCGCATTTGTGGCGGACTCTCCCGGTCTGCGCCTCGACGGTCTGATGACGGTCGCTCCGCTCACCGGTCCGTACGCCGACCGCCAACAGGCCGCGTTCGAGCGGCTGATGGATTTGTCGACTGACCTGCGCCGGGCTCATCCTGCTGCGAACATGGTGTCAGCAGGGATGAGTGCGGACCTCGAACAGGCCGTGGCGGCCGGAGCGACACATGTGCGCGTCGGTACGGCGGTGCTCGGAGTCCGACCCAGGCTCGGGTAACGTCGCCAAGAAGTCGGACCACAGCAGAAAATATGGTCATTCTCGCTGATGGGCGGGGAGATCGCGTGGATCGCAGGCACTTTGGTTGACGTCAGCCGATCCACCACAGAGCGGAGGACTCAGAGCAATGGCCGGCGCGATGCGCAAGATGGCGGTCTACCTCGGCCTCGTGGAGGACGATGGGTACGACGGCCGGGGGTTCGACCCCGACGACGACTTCGAGCCTGAGCTGGACCCCGAACCCGAGCGGGACCGCAGGCGTCACGAATCGTCGCATCAGTCGCACAACACTCATCAGCCACACCAGTCCCAACGGGACGAATCGGTACGAGTGGTACAGCCTCCCGCCCAGCGCGAACCGGCTCCGCTGCCCGCGGAATCCGGACGTCCGGCGCGAATCGCCCCCGTGGCATCCATCACACCTGAACGCCAGAGCCTGGAGAAGAACGCACCGGTGATCATGCCCAAGGTTGTGTCCGAGCGGGAGCCCTACCGCATCACGACGCTGCACCCCCGGACGTACAACGAGGCCCGTACCATCGGGGAACACTTCCGTGAGGGCACTCCGGTGATCATGAATCTGACGGAGATGGATGACACCGACGCGAAGCGACTTGTCGACTTTGCCGCCGGTCTCGTCTTCGGTCTGCACGGCAGCATTGAGCGGGTGACGCAGAAGGTGTTCCTGTTGTCGCCTGCTAACGTCGATGTCACGGCAGAGGACAAGGCCCGCATCGCAGAGGGCGGGTTCTTCAATCAGAGCTGAGACGCAGCACCGGTGAAGTGCCGGTGCAGCAACTAGCCACGAGGCACGAGACACAGGGGAGAGGGAACCGCGGACATGAGCGTGGTTTTGGATGTTGTCTACATCGCGCTGATGTGTTTCCTCATCGTGCTGATCTTCCGGCTGGTCATGGACTACGTCTTCCAGTTCGCCCGCTCGTGGCAACCCGGCAAGGCGATGGTGGTCGTACTTGAGGCCACCTACACTGTCACTGATCCACCGCTCAAGCTTCTGCGGCGGTTCATTCCGCCGCTGCGTCTCGGGGGCGTGGCGCTCGACCTGTCCTTCTTCGTACTGATGATCATCGTCTACATCCTGATCTCCGTCGTGAGCCGGCTGTGAACGATACGGTCTTGCCGAATGCCGACGACTACGTTGAGGTGAAGAGATGCCGTTGACCCCCGAGGACGTGCGGAACAAGCAGTTCACGACCGTCCGCCTCCGAGAAGGCTATGACGAGGACGAGGTCGATGCCTTCCTCGACGAGGTCGAAGGCGAACTGACTCGCCTTCTCCGAGAGAACGAGGACCTGCGCGCGAAGCTCGCCGCAGCCACCCGCGCCGCTGCGCAGAACCAGCAGCAGGGCGGTATGCGCAAGCCTCCGGAACCGCAGGACCAGCGTGGTCCCGGTGCGCCGGTGCCCGCCGCAATATCGGGTCCGCAGCCGGTGCAGCCGCAGCAGCAGATGGGTGGCCCCATGGGCGGCCCGCCCCAGCTGCCCAGCGGTGCGCCGCAGCTGCCCGCGGGCCCCGGTGGACATGGTCCGCAGGGTCCCGGTCCGCAGGGTCCCGGCCCGATGGGCCAGGGTCCGATGGGTCAGGGTCACCCGGGTCAGAACCAGCTCGGTCAGGGTCAGATGGGCCAGGGCCAGATGCAGCAGCAGATGGGCGGCCCGATGGGCGGTCCCATGGGTGGTCCCATGGGCGGTCACGGTCCGCAGATGCCGCAGCCCGGTCAGGGTCCCGGTGGCGACAGCGCCGCTCGTGTCCTCTCCCTTGCGCAGCAGACCGCCGACCAGGCGATCGCGGAGGCCCGTTCCGAGGCCAACAAGATCGTCGGCGAGGCCCGCAGCCGCGCCGAGGGTCTCGAGCGTGACGCCCGTGCCAAGGCCGACGCCCTGGAGCGGGACGCGCAGGAGAAGCACCGCGTCGCGATGGGCTCTCTCGAGTCCGCCCGCGCCACGCTGGAGCGCAAGGTCGAGGACCTGCGCGGCTTCGAGCGCGAGTACCGCACGCGTCTGAAGTCCTACCTCGAGTCGCAGCTGCGTCAGCTGGAGACCCAGGCCGACGACTCGCTGGCTCCCCCGCGGACGCCGGCGACCGCGTCGCTGCCGCCGTCGCCCGCGCCTTCCATGGCGTCGGCCGGTGCGGGTGCCCCGTCCTACGGTGGCAACCAGACCATGGGCGGCAACCAGCCGCCGGCCGGTCCGTCCTACGGTGGCCAGCAGCAGATGTCGCCGGCGATGACCCAGCCGATGGCGCCGGTGCGGCCGCAGGGTCCCGCGCCGATGCAGCAGGCTCCGTCGCCGATGCGCGGTTTCCTCATCGACGAGGACGACAACTGACGGGCGTGACCACGCCTTAGGCGTCGGCAGCGTTCAAGGGCCGGGCCCCCGGATTTCCGGGGGCCCGGCCCTTTGCCGTGGTCAGGGTGCGGAAGCCGCTGTGGGGCAGAGGCGGATACGGCTGTGGGTCAGGCGTGGGAGCCGCTGTGGGGCAGAGGCGGATACGGCTGTGGGTCAGGCGCGGAAGCCGCCGTGGGTCAGGTGCGAATACGGTCGTCGGCCAGGTGCGGACACCGCTGTGGGTCCTGGTGCGGATAGGGCTGTGCGCCGGGCGCGGACACCGTTGTGGGGACACCGCTGTGGGTCTGGTGCGGATACCGCTGTGCGCCGGGTGCCGACACCGCTGTGGGCCGGGTGAGGACGCTGCCGTAGGTCAGGCGCGGATGCTGCCGTGGGCGCGGTGCAGAAACGTTCATCTGTGCGTGAGTACGAAACGCCGAAGGCCCGGGCCCGCCAAGATTTTTGGCGGGACCGGGCCTTCGGTCGTGGATTACGCCTTGCGGAGGCGGAACGCGAGGGCGAGCGGCTCGTCCGTGAACGTCTCGCCGTAGGCGTCGTCGGCCTCGCCCTGGGCGAAGTCCGTGGCGAGCACCTCGTCCGCGATCAGCGTGGCGTGCTCGGACAGGGCCGTGACGACCGCGGGCTCCGTGGACGTCCACCGCAGGGCGATCCGGTCCGCGACGTCCAGGCCGCTGTTCTTACGGGCCTCCTGGATCAGGCGGATCGCGTCACGGGCCAGGCCCGCCTGACGCAGCTCCTCCGTGATCTCCAGGTCGAGCGCGACCGTCGCGCCGGAGTCCGAGGCGACGGACCAGCCCTCGCGCGGGGTCTCCGTGATGATGACCTCATCGGGCGCCAGCGTGATCGTCTCGCCGTCCACCTCGACCGACGCCGTGCCTTCGCGCAGGCCGAGCGAGAGCGCGGCGGCGTCCGCCTCGGCGACCGCCTTCGCGACCGCCTGGACGCCCTTGCCGAACCGCTTGCCCAGGGCGCGGAAGTTCGCCTTGGCGGTCGTGTCGACCAGTGAGCCGCCGACCTCGGAGAGCGACGCCAGGGAGGAGACGTTGAGCTCCTCGGTGATCTGCGCGTGCAGCTCCGGGTTGAGCGTCTCGAAGCCCGCGGCCGCGACCAGCGCGCGGGACAGCGGCTGACGCGTCTTGACGCCCGACTCCGCGCGCGTGGCGCGGCCCAGCTCGACGAGGCGCCGGACGAGGACCATCTGCCGCGACAGGTCCGGGTCGACGGCGGAGAGGTCCGGCTCCGGCCATGTGGACAGGTGGACCGACTCGGGGGCGCCCGGTGTGACGGGAACCACCAGGTCCTGCCAGACCCGCTCCGTGATGAACGGGGTCAGCGGCGCCATCAGACGCGTGATCGTCTCGATGACCTCGTGCAGGGTGCGCAGGGCCCCCTTGTCGCCCTGCCAGAAGCGGCGACGCGAGCGGCGCACGTACCAGTTCGACAGGTCGTCGACGAACGAGGAGAGCAGCTTGCCGGCGCGCTGGGTGTCGTACGCCTCCAGGGACTGCGTCACCTGGTCGGTGAGCGCGTGCAGTTCTGAGAGCAGCCAGCGGTCGAGCAGGGTGCGGTCGGCAGGGGCCGGGTCGGCCTCGCTGGGCGACCAGTCCGACGTACGGGCGTACAGGGCCTGGAAGGCGACCGTGTTCCAGTACGTCAGGAGGGTCTTGCGGACCACTTCCTGGATCGTGCCGTGACCGACGCGGCGCGCGGACCACGGGGAGCCGCCGGCGGCCATGAACCAGCGCACCGCGTCCGCGCCGTGCTGGTCCATGAGCGGGATCGGCTGGAGGGTGTTCCCCAGGTGCTTGGACATCTTGCGGCCGTCCTCGGCGAGGATGTGGCCGAGGCACACGACGTTCTCGTAGGACGACTTGTCGAAGACGAGCGTGCCGACCGCCATGAGGGTGTAGAACCACCCGCGGGTCTGGTCGATGGCCTCCGAGATGAACTGCGCCGGGTACCGGCTCTCGAAGAGCTCCTTGTTCTTGTACGGGTAGCCCCACTGCGCGAACGGCATCGAACCCGAGTCGTACCAGGCGTCGATGACCTCGGGCACGCGCGTGGCCGTCTTCTCGCACTGGGGGCACGCGAAGGTGACCTCGTCGATGAACGGGCGGTGCGGGTCGAGGTCCGCCAGGTCGGTGCCGGTCAGCTCGCCGAGCTCGGCCAGCGAGCCGACGCAGGTGAGGTGGTCGTCCTCACAGCGCCACAGCGGGAGCGGGGTGCCCCAGTAGCGGCTGCGGGAGAGAGCCCAGTCGATGTTGTTGTTCAGCCAGTCGCCGAAGCGGCCGTGCTTCACGCTCGAAGGGAACCAGTTGGTCTTCTCGTTCTCCTGGAGGAGGCGGTCCTTGATCTCCGTGGTGCGGATGTACCAGGACGGCTGCGCGTAGTAGAGCAGCGCCGTGTGGCAGCGCCAGCAGTGCGGGTAGCTGTGCTCGTACGGGACGTGCAGGAAGAGCAGGCCGCGGTCCTTGAGGTCCTCGGTGAGCTTTTCGTCCGCCTTCTTGAAGAAGACACCGCCCACGAGCGGGACGTCCTCCTCGAAGGTGCCGTCGGGACGGACCGGGTTCACCACCGGCAGGCCGTACGCCTTGCAGACCTTGAGGTCGTCCTCACCGAACGCGGGGGACTGGTGGACGAGACCGGTGCCGTCCTCGGTCGTGACGTAGTCGGCGTTGACCACGTAGTGGGCCTCGGCCGGGAACTCCACGAGCTCGAACGGACGTTGGTACTTCCAGCGCTCCATCTCGGCGCCGGTGAAGGACTCGCCGGTCTTCTCCCAGCCCTCGCCGAGCGACTTCTCGACGAGGGGCTCGGCGACGACGACCTTCTCGTTGCCGTCCGTCGCGACGACGTAACGCACGTCGGGGTGCGCGGCGACCGCAGTGTTCGAGACGAGCGTCCAGGGGGTCGTCGTCCAGACGAGGAGCGAGGCCTCGCCGGCCAGCGGACCGGAGGTGAGCGGGAAACGGACGTAGACGGAGGGGTCGACGACCGTCTCGTAGCCCTGCGCCAGCTCGTGGTCCGAGAGGCCGGTGCCGCAGCGGGGGCACCAGGGGGCGACGCGGTGGTCCTGCGTCAGCAGGCCCTTGTTGAAGATCTCCTTGAGCGACCACCAGACGGACTCGATGTACTCGGGGTCCATGGTGCGGTACGCGTCGTCGAGGTCGACCCAGTAACCCATGCGGGTCGTCAGGTCGGTGAAGGCGTCGGTGTGCCGGGTCACGGACTCGCGGCACATGGCGTTGAACTCGGCGATGCCGAACGCCTCGATGTCCTTCTTGCCGCTGAAGCCGAGCTCCGTCTCGACCGCCAGCTCCACGGGCAGACCGTGGCAGTCCCAGCCGGCCTTGCGGGCCACGTGGTAACCGCGCATGGTGCGAAAGCGCGGGAAGACGTCCTTGAAGACGCGGGCCTCGATGTGGTGGGCGCCCGGCATGCCGTTGGCCGTGGGCGGGCCCTCGTAGAACACCCACTCGGGGCGTCCCGCGGACTGCTCCAAGCTCTTGGCAAAGATCTTCTGCTCGCGCCAGAAGTCGAGCACGGCGTGCTCGAGGGCGGGCAGGTCGACCTGGGCGGGCACCTGGCGGTACGTCATCGATCTTCCTCCGGCGGACACTGTTTCTTCCGTCTCCGTCGGAGGGACGAGAGCTTCGTCTGTGACGTACGCCGTGTGCGGCGCGCTCCCGCGGTACCACCCTCCTTGGCTCTCCGGGGCGCTGGCTGCTCCGGTGAGCCCCCTCATTGGGGTCGCGATGCCGGTTCTACTCGCCCCGCGAGCGGGGCTTTCTTCCGGCGGCTCCGGGGTGATCTTCGCTTCGCGCTCGCCCCCGGGCTTCCACCGTCCCCGGGTCGCTCATGGCTGCGTACGCCGCTACTCGGCCCCATCCACGCTTCTCGCTCCGCCCAGTGTACGGGGCCCGGGCGCACGCGGCCGACCGGTTTCCGGGCGGGCGACGGAGGACCCGGGAGGCAGGTGTCAGACGTGCTGAGGGGCCTCGTCCTTGAGTCCGCTGCGGATCATGTTCCGCAGTTCGGGGGTGTCGGTGTGACCGTGGACGGACACGGCGTGCTCGGCCGCGGCACGAACCACCTCGTCCTCCTCGCCCGTGATGGCGAGCGTGCAGTTCGTCTCGCTCGGCATGTCGCGACAGTCCACTACTTTGCGCATGATGATGCACCTTCTCGGCTTGTGCACCAGTTTATTCCTCCGCCGCTCCGTGAAGCGGGCTCGTCGCGGGCTTTCGCCGGGCTGGTCACGGCCGTGTGGGCTGACCCGAATGGCGACATGGGGCGCGGCGGATCCTCGGGCCGGGGCCTCGGCGGATTACCCGGCGGGGAGCTGGGCACAACGCTTGCAGGTCTGCCGCGCGGGACGCGCGGGGCGGGCGCATCAGGCGGTGTGCCCCGTTGCCGCGGGTCAGAAGTCGATTTATCGTCCCAGCACGATTCGCGAGCAAGATCACAAAATGTGAAGGGGCCGCGGCCATGGTGGCGAAAAAGAGTCCGGTGGGGGTGCGTGAGGCAGCCGCCGGCGTGGAGGCCGCGGCCGAGGAGGCGGTGTCCGCGAGGGCGGCGGCCAAGGCGACTCCGGCCGCGAAGAAGCCGGCCACCGGGAAGAAGAGCACCACGACGGACGCCAAGAAGAGCACGGCGGCCACGAAGGCCACCACGAAGAGCGCGGGTACGAAGACCGCGGCCGCCAAGAAGGCGGCGAAGGCCGCGAAGACGGCCGCCGAGCCCGTGACCAAGGCGACCAAGAGCGCCAAAGCCACCAACAACACCAAGACCGCCAAGTCGAGGAAGGCTGCGAAGGCCGGCACGGGCACGACGTCCACGCAGGCCTCCACGGAAGCGGAAGGTGCCGCCGCCGAGAAGGGCGCGGCCGGGAGAACGGGCGCCGGGAAGAGCGCGGTCAAGAAGGCCACCGGCCACAGGACCGCGGAGAAGAAGGCGGCCGTGTCCGCGGCCGATGGCGCGGCGTCGGCCGCGGAGACGACGGGAGCCACGACTGTGGTTGCGAAGAAGACCCCTGGCACGGACACGGCGAAGGAGTCCCGCGCGGTGCCGAAGGCGAGGGGCACGGCCGCGGCGCCGGACGAGCTCGCGGTACGGCCGGGCGAGGACCCCTGGACCCCGGCGGAGGTCGAGGAGGCGCGGGCGGAGCTCCAGAGCGAGGCGCTGCGCCTGGACAGCGAGATCGAGTCGTCGGAGAAGTCCCTCGCCGGGCTCATGCGGGACTCCGGGGACGGCGCCGGCGACGACGAGGCGGACACCGGCACGAAGAACATCACGCGGGAGCACGAGCTGTCGCTGGCCGCGAACGCCAGGGAGATGCTCCAGCAGACCGAGCGCGCCCTGGAGCGGCTCGACGCGGGGACGTACGGGATCTGCGAGAGCTGCGGCAACCCCATCGGCAAGGCGCGCATGCAGGCCTTCCCGCGGGCGACCCTGTGCGTCGAGTGCAAGCAGAAGCAGGAGCGCCGTTACTGACCCCGCCGCGCGTGGCATCACGGAGTCGCTCCTGGGCTGCTGAGGGCGTACGTGTGTGCCGTACTCTCGTCCTCAGTCAGGTACCTAGGTTGAGGGACTCACGTGGCAGAGGCGGAGCGCGTCATCGGTACTCCGGACACCCCGGATGCGGGGGCAGACGGGCCGGACAACGGCGGGGAGGCCCAGGAGCGGCCCAGGGGCAAGCGGAAGATCGCCGTGCTGTTCGCGGTGGCCGCCCTCGCGTACGCCCTCGACCTGGTCAGCAAGATGATCGTGGTCGCGCGGCTGGAACACCACGAGCCGATCGAGCTCCTCGGTGACTGGCTGCGGCTCGAGGCGATCAGGAACGCGGGCGCCGCGTTCGGCATCGGCGAGGCCTTCACGATCATCTTCACCGTGATCGCCGCGGCCGTGATCGTCGTGATCGCCCGGCTCGCGCGCAAGCTCTACAGCCTGCCCTGGGCGATCGCCCTGGGGCTGCTGCTCGGCGGGGCGCTCGGCAATCTCACCGACCGGATCTTCCGTTCGCCCGGCGTCTTCGAAGGGGCCGTGGTCGACTTCATCGCGCCGAAGGACTTCGCCGTGTTCAACCTCGCGGACTCGGCGATCGTGTGCGGCGGCATCCTGATCGTGCTCCTCTCGTTCCGTGGGCTGGACCCGGACGGCACCGTCCACAAGGACTGAGGGACCAGGGGCTCTCCCCTCGCACGGTCCGGAGTGTCGGCGGGCTCCTGCATACTCAATGGGTGAGCACGTTTCCCGAGATCCGAACCCTGCCCGTGCCCGACGGCCTGGAGGGCGAGCGCGTAGACGCCGCCATCTCCCGCATGTTCGGCTTCTCCCGCACCAAGGCCGCCGAGCTCGCCGCGGAGGGGAAGGTCGCGGTCGACGGCTCTGTGGTCGGCAAGTCCGAGCGCGTGCACGGCGGGGCCTGGCTCGAGGTGGAGATGCCGCAGGCGCCCGCCCCGGTGCAGATCGTCGCCGAGCCCGTCGAGGGCATGGAGATCGTCCATGACGACGACGACATCGTCGTGATCATGAAGCCCGTGGGCGTCGCCGCGCACCCCAGCCCCGGCTGGACCGGGACGACCGTGATCGGCGGCCTCGCCGCGGCCGGGTACCGGATCTCCACGTCCGGCGCCGCCGAGCGCCAGGGCATCGTCCACCGGCTCGACGTCGGCACCTCCGGCCTCATGGTCGTCGCCAAGTCGGAGCGCGCGTACACGACGCTGAAGCGGCAGTTCAAGGAGCGCGTCGTGGACAAGCGCTACCACTCGCTGGTTCAGGGGCACCCGGACCCGATGAGCGGCACGATCGACGCCCCCATCGGGCGCCACCCGAACCACGACTACAAGTGGGCCGTGACCGCCGAGGGCAAGCCCTCCGTCACGCACTACGACCTCATCGAGGCGTTCCGCGCCGCCAGCCTCCTCGACATCAAGCTGGAGACGGGGCGCACGCACCAGATCCGCGTGCACATGTCGGCCCACCGGCACCCCTGCGTCGGCGACCTGACGTACGGCGCCGATCCGACGCTCGCCAAGCGGCTCGGCCTCACCCGCCAGTGGCTGCACGCCGTGCGGCTCGGCTTCGAGCACCCGGCCGACGGCGAGTGGGTGGAGTTCTCCAGCCAGTACCCCGAGGACCTGCAGACGGCCCTGGACCGCGTCCGGGCGGAGAGCTCGTGACCGTGCCGCAGCCCTCTTCCTCATACGTGGTGCGGGTCGCCGACAGCGAGGCCGACCGCAAGGCCTGCTTCGCGGTGCGCCAGGAGGTCTTCGTCGTCGAGCAGCGGGTTCCTCAGGAGCTCGAGTACGACGAGTACGACGGCGGGGCCGGCACGGTGCACGTGCTGGCGCTGCGCGCCGACGGTGAGCCGCTCGGCACGGGGCGGCTGCTGACCGGCGCCGCCGCCGTGGCGAAGAACGGCGGGGACGCCGGGGTCGGTGCGCTCGGGCGGCTCGCGGTGGCGAAGGCCGCGCGCGGGCTCGGCGTGGGCGCGGCCCTCGTGCGGGCCATCGAGGACGCCGCGGCGGAGCTTGGGCTCGTCGCCGTGGACCTGCACGCGCAGACGCATGCGCTGGGGTTCTACGAGCGCCTCGGCTATGCCGTGTACGGGCCGGAGTTCCCCGACGCGGGGATTCCGCACCGGGCGATGCGGAAGGCGCTGGGGCAGCCGCAGGTCTAGGACCGAGCGCGGCCGGTCTCGACGGCCCGGCTCCCGTCTCGACGGGCCGACTCGCGTCTCGTTGGGCCGGCTCGCGTTTCAGCGGGGCGGACGAGCAGCTCCGCGGGGCGGACCAGCCTCTCAGCGAGGCGGACCAGCGTCTCCACGGCGCCGACCCGCGCCACAAATCACCACAGAGCGATGTGCGTGGCACGCTGGGGACTTGATCGTCCGATGGCTTGACCGCCGCTACTCGCCGGGGTGCGCACCGTGGATCAGTTGGCCCTGTTGTTCGTGCTCTTGCTCGGGGCCGTGCTGAGCGTGCCCCTCGGAGACCGGCTCGGGCTGCCCGCGCCCGTCCTGATGACGCTGCTCGGCATCGGCCTGGCGCTCCTCCCGGTCGTGCCGAACGTCGAGGTCCCGCCCGGCCTGATCCTCCCGATCCTGCTGCCGCCCCTGCTCTACGCGGCCGTGAAGCGCACGTCATGGCGTCAGTTCGCGGCGAACAAGAGACCGATCTTCCTGCTCGCCGTGGCCCTCGTCTTCGTCACCACGGCGGCCGTCGCGTTCGTCTCCAACGCCATCGTGCCGGGCCTCCCGATCGCCGCGGCCGTCGCGCTCGGCGCCCTCGTCGCGCCGCCGGACCCCGTCGCCGCGACCGCCGTGGCCGGCCAACTCGGCCTGCCCCGCCGCCTGGTGTCGACCCTGGAGGGCGAGGGCCTGTTCAACGACGTGACCGCGATCGTGCTCTACCACGTGGCCATCGCCGCGGTGGTGAGCGGCAGTTTCTCCTGGCCGGAGGCCGTCGTCTCACTCCTCCTGTCGGCCGTCGTCGCGCTCGTCGTCGGGCTCGTGATCGGCTGGACCGCCAACAAGCTGATGGACTTCCTCGACGACTCCACGCTCCAGATCGGCCTGACGCTCCTGATGCCGTACGCCTCGTACGTGCTGGCCGAGGAGTTGCACGGCTCCGGTGTGCTCGCCGTACTCGTCACGGCGCTGTTCCTCGCCGAGTACGCCTTCGACGCGGACGACGTCATGACCCGGCTGACCGGCCGCGCCTTCTGGGACATCGTCGACACACTCGTCACCGGCGTCGCCTTCGGCCTCATCGGCCTCGAACTGCACAACGCGATCAGGACCGCGGCCGGCCGCTGGGGCGAGATGCTCGGCTGGGCCGGCACCGTCGTGGCGGTCGTCATTTTCGTACGCCTGCTGTGGCTGCTGCCGGCGACCTGGCTGACGAGGCGTCTGCATGTGCGGCGGGACCTCGACGAGGACATCCCGATCTCCTGGCGCGAGACGGTGATCATGTGGTGGGCGGGGATGCGCGGGGTCGCCTCCGTCGCCCTGGCCCTCGCCATCCCGTTCACCACGGACGACAACTCACCGTTCCCCGACCGCGACGAGATCGTCTTCATCGCGTTCGGCGTCATCATGGGCACCCTCGTGCTCCAGGGGCTGAGTCTGCCCTGGCTGGTGAAGAAGCTGGGGGTCAAGGCGGACGCCGAGGCCGAGAAGGAGTTCGAGCAGCAGCTCGCGCTCCGCGCGGCCAGGGCCGCCAAGCGGCGGCTGAAGGAGATCGAGGAGGTCGAGGAGCTGCCCGATGACCTCTCCGACCAGATGGCGCGCAGGGCGTACGACATCGGACTGCGCATCGATCCCGAACTGGGCAGCGAGGAACGCAAGGAGGCGCAGGCCAAGCGCGTCGCAAGAATCAAGCGGGTGCGCCGCATCCAGAACGAGATGCTCTCCGCCGCCCGCCACGAGGTGCTCGCGGCGCGCAGTGAGCCGGGTGCCGACCCCGAGATCGTGGACCGCGTACTGAGCCACCTCGACGTGCGCAGCCTGCGCTGAGGAGCGCGGCCGCTGACGGGCACGGGCGCCCCCGGATGGCACCATGGGCCACATGAACATCATGCTTTTCCACTCGACGTACGGCCTGCGTCCCGCCGTCCGTGACGCGGCCGACCGGCTGCGGGCCGCCGGACACGAGGTGTGGACCCCGGACCTCTTCGAGGGCCGCACCTTCGACACCGTCGAGGACGGCATGGCCTTCAACGAGGAGATCGGCAAGGACGAGCTGCTCAAGCGCGCCATCCTCGCCGCCGCTCCTCACTCCGAGGGCGGGCTCGTCTACGCCGGGTTCTCCCTCGGCGCCTCGATCGCGCAGACCCTGGCCCTCGGCGACGAGAAGGCGCGCGGCCTGCTGCTCCTGCACGGCACCTCGGACATCGCCGAGAACGCCTCCGTGGACGAACTGCCGGTCCAGCTGCACGTCGCCGAGCCCGACCCGTTCGAGACCGACGACTGGCTGAGCGCCTGGTACCTCCAGATGGGCCGGACCGGCGCCGACGTGGAGGTCTACCGATACCCGGGCGCCGGCCACCTCTACACGGACCCCGAACTGCCGGACCACGACGCGGAGGCGGCCGAGGCCACCTGGCGGGTGGCGCTCGGCTTCCTCGATTCGCTCTAGGCCGTACCGCGGTCCGCTAGCCCGCGCGGTACGCGGTCCAGCTGTCCTTCATCCGCTGCACCTGGCCCGCGGTGAACTGGTACATGCAGGAGTCGTACGTGTAGTCCATGAAGTTGTGGATCGGGTCGACACCCGTCTTGTTGGTGCAGGTGTCGCGTCCGGTCGGGCACTCGAACGCGGCGCTCTTCTCGGCCGGGGTGTCGGAGACGTAGTCGCCGTTGCCGTTACAGCCGCCCTGGAACGTGTGGTACAGCCCCATCCAGTGGCCGATCTCATGGGTGCCCGTGTCGCCCTGGTTGTAGTTGGTGGCCGAGCCGCCCGGCAGCGAGGTGTCCAGGACGACCACGCCGTCGTCGGACGGGTTCGACTTGTACGAGGACGGGAACGTCGCCCAGCCGAGCAGATCGTCGCCGAGGTTCGCGGTGTAGAAGTTCAGTGCGCCCGCGCCGCCCTTGCGGAGCGAGGACTTCATGGACTTCTCGGCGGCGGAGCCCGGCGTGATGCCGTTGTACCAGGCGGCGTTGTCCGTGTAGTCGGTGCCGGCCAGCGTGAACGTGAAGCCCGAGTCGTTGTTTCCGGTGCCCTGGCCGCTGTAGGCCGCGTTCAGGACGTCGATCTGCTTGGCGATGTCGGTCGCCGTGAGATTGCCGGTCGCGCCGTCGTGGATGACGTGGACGTAGACCGGGATCGTGGTCGACGCGGCGGCGAGGCCTCTGGAGAGTGTGCCGTCGGCGCGCATCCTGTCGAGTCTGCGCTGCATGTCCGCGTCCATGGACTTGGCCTTGGCCGCACTGACCTCGTTCGGCTCCTGCGCGTGGCCGGCGCCGGTGGGCTTCTTCTCGCGTGCCACGGCGTTGCCGCTGTCGGCGCACTTCTGCGCGGAGGCCGACGCCTTGGCGGTCGCGGCGCTGCCCGACGGGGCGGACAGCGGGGCGATGGCCAGGGTTCCGGCCACCAGCGCGGTGCCGATCAGCCGACGGCGCATCAGCGGAGATATTCGGGCAAGCGTGGTCATGCGGACTCCTCGCGGACGGGTGGGGGGAGGAACTTCCTCGCCGCCGCGGGGAGATTACGTGGCCATGTCATCCCATGAAGAGCGATGTTCTGGCCCAATCAACTACCGCTCTTCCTCCGGCAATTCGGGGCAACGGGAAGAAATTTTCGTGCGACGTCCGGAGTTTGAGATCCGTACGTAACGGGAGCGGTTACCGCGACGGGTGGTGTGTCCGCATTCGATCCGCGGACAGCACCACCCGCCGTAGTGCTGTGATCTGTTCTTAACGCGTCGACGAGTGGCCGGAATTGGCCCCTCGCTCGCTGCCTCGGGTCCGGGTCAGCGCACCGGCGTGTTCACCCGCTCGACCTTCTGCGTACCGCTCAGCGTGCGGTAGGAGCGGGCCCAGGAGGTCGTCGCGGCCGGATCCCTGCGGTCGGAGACGACGTAGTAGTCCATCTGTGAGCGCTCGGCGGTGACGTCGAGGACGCCGTAGCCGTGCGCGTCCATGTCCAGCCACTTCACATGGCGGTTGGCCGCCTTGATGGCGCCCTCCGCCACCGTCGAGATGGTGTTCGGAGCCACGTGCAGGATGTCGTCGAGGTTGTCGGAGGTCACCGACGTGACGACGAACTCCGTGGCCGCGGACGGGGAGAGCGGATACGTTCCGGCCGTCACCGGTACGTCGTTCGCCCAGGCCATGTGGATGTCGCCGGTGAGGAAGACCGTGTTGCGGATCGCCTTGTCCCGCAGGTGCCCGATCAGCTCCTTGCGGTCGTGCGTGTAGCCGTCCCACTGGTCGACGTTGATCGCGAGGCCGCCGGTCGGCAGCCCGAGCAACTCGGCGAGCGGCTCCAGCAGATGAGCCGGCAGCGAGCCGAAGGCGACCGGCGAGATCATCACCGAGGTGCCGACGAGCTTCCACGAGGCGTCGGACGCGGCCAGGCCCGCCTTCAGCCAGTCGAGCTGGGCGCGGCCGGTGATGGAGCGCTCGGGGGAGTCCACGTCACCGTTGCCGACGGTCGACTGCTGGGAGCGGAACGAGCGCAGGTCGAGCAGGTGCAGATCGGCCAGCTTGCCGAAGCGCAGGCGGCGGTAGACCGTGCCCGCGGTGGACGGCCGCACCGGCATCCACTCGAAGTAGGCCTGCTTGGCGGCCTGCTGACGCGCCGCCCAGTCGCCCTCGGTGCCGGGCGTGTGATTCTCGGCGCCGCCCGACCAGGCGTCGTTGGCGAACTCGTGGTCGTCCCAGATGGCGATCAGCGGGTGCGCGGCGTGCACGGCCATCACGTCGGCGTCGGTCTTGTGCAGGCCGTGGCGCACGCGGTAGTCGGCGAGCGTGAGGATCTCGTGCCGCGGCTCGTGCTGCCTCACGACGTACTTGGCCTCGGGGTACTCGCCGGTCTTGTACTCGTAGATGTAGTCGCCGAGATGGAGCACCGCGTCCAGGTCGGTGCGGGCGGCGAGGTGGCGGTACGCGGAGAAGTAGCCGGCTTCCCAGTTGGCGCACGAGACCACGCCGAACCGGACGCCCGCGGCCTGCGCGTCGAGGGCGGGCGCCGTGCGCGTGCGGCCCACGGGGGAGACGGCGCCCTGGGTGCCCTCCACGGAGAAGCGGAAGTAATAGACGCTCGCCGGGAGCAGGCCCCTTACGTCGGCCTTGACGGTGTGGTCGGCGGACGCCCGCGCCGTGGTGGTGCCGTGGGCGACGACCTGGCGGAAGTCCTTGTCCTGGGCGACCTCCCAGCGGACGTCCGTGTCGGGGCCCTTTCCGGAGCCGGGCACGGCGTCGGGGGTGGGCGTCACGCGCGTCCACAGGAGGATGCCGTCGGGCAGCGGGTCGCCCGACGCGACGCCGTGCAGGAAGGCGGGCCCGTCGGCCGCGTGCGCGGCGGGCGCGACGGCGAGCGGGGCGAGAGCGGCGGCACCGGCCGTGGCTGCGGCGGCCTTCACGACCGAACGGCGGCGCGGGGCAAGGGAGTCGGCCGCATCGGCAGCGGTGCCGAGAGGGCTGTCTATGTTGAGTCGACTGGTCACGAGTGATCACATTACTGACCAGTAAAGGCAAAGTGTGGGCGAACTCCGAAGAGTTCGCCCACACTTCGACGGCGCGTCAACCGGCAGAGCGGTCGGCCGGCAGGACGGTCAGGCCTTGAGGGCCTTGTCGATCGCGGCCGTGTAGTCGGCCACGGTCATCGGGGCGTTCCCGTCGGGTCCGGTGAGCGTCTTGCCGTCCATCTTGAGGGTCGGCGTGCCCTTGACGTCGCTGTCGTCGAACTTCTGCGACATGGTCAGCGCCCACTTGTCGTAGGTGCCGTCCTCGACGTCCTTCTGGAACGCCTTGTTGTTCTTGAGGGCGTCGACGGTGTTCGCCACCTTGATCAGGTAGGCGTCCTTCTTGAACTTGTCGTCCGTCTCCTCGGGGTGGTTCGCCTTCGAGTACAGGGCGGTCTTGTACTCGAGGAACGCCTCCGGGCTGACGTTCAGCGCGGCGCCCAGGGCGCTGAGGGCGTTCTTGGAGCCCTCGCCGTTGTCGCTGTTGTCGATGAACGTCGCGCCGATGTACTGGATCTTGTACTTGCCGGCCTCGACGTCCTTGTCGACGTTCGAGCCGACGGTCTGCTCGAAGGTGGCGCAGATCGGGCAGCGCGGGTCCTCGTACATGTCGAGGGTCTTCTTCGCGCTGTCCTTGCCGACGACGACCGTGGTCCCGTTCTTGCCCGACGTGTTCGCGGGCGCGACCAGCTTGTCGTCCTTCGCGGCCTCCCAGTAGCTGGGCTTGTTGGCCTGCATCACGGCGAAGCCGATGCCGCCGGCGATCGCCAGGACGGCGACGATGGCACCGGCGACGGTCACCTGCCGCTTCGTCTTCTCCTTCTTGGCCTGCCGCTCGCGCTCGACGCGAAGCCGCTCTCGGGCGGCCGTCTTCGCGGCCTGGCTGTTCCTCTGGCTCATGATCGTTCTCCGTGTGGGTTCTGCGAAGTCTTCGGGGGGACTGCCGTGCCGGGCCCGGGCCTCAGGCGGCCAGGGCCACGCACGGCGGTCCGCGCCGTCCCACGGAGTGCGCCCACAGCTGCGTACGCGCGGCCCGCACCCGGCGCGAGGGGCGCCGCGGCAGACGGTGTACGGGCTCCAGGTGCGCCCGCACCGCGGCGAAGGCGATCAGCAGCGGCCGGAAGGTGAACCCGGCGACCGCACGCAGCAGCTGGGCCAGCGCCTGCTCGCCGCGGCGCAGCCAGGCGGCGGCGAGGAGGCCCACGGCGACATGCGCGCCGAGGAGCAGCCAGGCGGCGGCCGGGTCGGTGTGCGCGAGGAGCGCGGCCGCCTTGTCGGTCCGGCCGCCGGTCACGCGGGCCAGCGGCGCACCGACGCCGCCGCCGCACAGGACGTCGAGGCCGACCGCGCGCAGCGGCCCGGCGACGGGCCCGCCCGCCGCGCCGTAACAGACGTGCTGGCCCGTGGTGAACACCGTGTCGGCGGCCAGTTCCAGCGGCACGAGCAGCGTCGCGATCCGGCCGAAGCTCCGCTCACGCCCCGCCAGCGCGTACGCGAGGACGAAGACGGCGAGGGCCGTGGCCGCCACCGTCACCACCGGCAGGGGGACCCGGGTCAGCAGGACGTGCGACGCGGCGGAGAGCGTCACGACGAGCGCCGTGAAGAGCGCCGCGCGCACGGCTCTGAGCTGGGTCCCGGATATGTCGTCCATCGCGGAGGAGTGTGCCATGCGTTCCTGTAAGGGACCCCTAAAGGGTCGCTGTGTGTTACGGGGGCGGTGTGGGGCCCTGTGGCCTAAAGGCCCGGGATCCGCCCGTTGCGGAAGAGGTCCACGAAGATCTGGTGGTCCGCACTCGCGCGTGCCCCGTAGCCGTGCGCGAAGTCGACCAGCAGCCCCGCGAAGCCGTCCTCGTCCGCCGCGATCGCCGCGTCGATGGCCCGCTCCGTGGAGAACGGCACCAGGGACTGCCCGGACAGGTCGTCGGCCGCCGCGTGCATCGCCGCCGTGGCCCGGCCGAGGTCGGCGACGACCGCGGCGATCTCCTCCAGGTCGTCGATGTCCGACCAGTCGAGGTCCACCGCGTACGGAGACACCTCGGCGACCAGCTGCCCCGCGCCGTCCAGCTCGGTCCAGCCCAGCCACGGGTCGGCGTGCGCCTGGAGCGCGCGCTGCGAGATCACCGTGCGGTGGCCCTCGTGCTGGAAGTAGTCCCGGATCGCCGCGTCGGTGATGTGCCGCGAAACGGCCGGCGTCTGCGCCTGCTTGAGATAGATCACGACATCGTTCTCCAGGGCGTCGCTGTTGCCCTCCAGGAGGATGTTGTACGAGGGCAGGCCCGCGGAGCCGATGCCGATGCCGCGCCGCCCCACGACGTCCTTCACGCGGTACGAGTCGGGGCGGGTCAGGGACGACTCGGGAAGCGTCTCCAGGTACCCGTCGAAGGCCGCGAGGACCTTGTAGCGCGTGGCCGCGTCGAGCTCGATGGAGCCGCCGCCGGGCGCGAAGCGGCGCTCGAAGTCACGGATCTCCGTCATCGAGTCGAGCAGCCCGAAGCGCGTCAGGGAGCGGGCGTCGCGCAGCGCGTCCAGGAGCGGACCGTCGGCGGTGTCCAGGGTGAAGGGCGGCACCTCGTCGCTCTTCGCGCCCGTCGCCAGCGCGTGGATCCGCTCGCGGTACGCGCCCGCGTACGTGCGCACCAGCTCGGTGATCTGCTCGTCGCTGAGCGCCTTGGAGTAGCCGATCAGTGCCACAGAGGCGGCGAAACGCTTGAGGTCCCAGGTGAAGGGGCCGACGTACGCCTCGTCGAAGTCGTTCACATTGAAGATCAGGCGGCCCGTGGAGTCCATGTACGTGCCGAAGTTCTCCGCGTGCAGATCGCCGTGGATCCACACCCGGCCCGTGCGGTCGTCCAGGTACGGGCCGCCGTGCCGCTCGCGCTCCAGGTCCGCGTAGAACAGGCACGCCGTGCCGCGGTAGAAGGCGAACGCGGACGAGGCCATCTTCCGGAACTTGACCCGGAACGCCGCCGGGTCGGCGGCCAGGAGCTCGCCGAACGCGGTGTCGAAGACGGTGAGGATCTGCTCGCCGCGCTGCTCAGCGGTGGGCTGCGGGACCGACATCGCGGGGTGCCTCCTGGTGCGGGCTGTGCCGTCGGGGGTGACGGCGGACGGTGACCGTGGATCGTGCCATGGGGGACAGCTGTCCTGCTCTGTCCAACGCCCGACCGTACCCCTGAGTGCCCGACGCTTGTCAGCGGCCACCCGTAGACTTCCAAGCTGTCCGCCCGACTGCCCGCAGCCTGTCGCCGGTCCGTATCTTTCCGTTTTCCGTTGGAGGCCGAAGCCGTGTCAAAGCCGCCGTTCACGCACCTGCACGTCCACACCCAGTACTCGCTGCTGGACGGTGCCGCGCGGCTCAAGGACATGTTCAACGCCTGCAATGAAATGGGCATGACGCACATCGCCATGTCCGACCACGGCAACCTCCACGGGGCGTACGACTTCTTCCACACGGCGAAGAAGTCCGGGGTCGTCCCGATCATCGGGATCGAGGCGTACGTGGCCCCCGAGTCCCGGCGCAACAAGCGCAAGGTCCAGTGGGGCCAGCCGCACCAGAAACGGGACGACGTGTCCGGTTCGGGTGGTTACACCCACAAGACGATCTGGGCGTCGAACAGCACGGGCCTGCACAACCTCTTCAAGCTGTCCTCGGACGCGTACGCAGAGGGCTGGCTGCAGAAGTGGCCGCGCATGGACAAGGAGACGATCTCCCAGTGGTCGGAGGGGCTCATCGCCTCGACCGGCTGCCCTTCCGGCGAGCTCCAGACGCGCCTGCGCCTCGGCCAGTTCGACGAGGCCTTGAAGTCGGCCGCCGAGTACCAGGACATCTTCGGCAAGGACCGGTACTTCCTGGAGCTGATGGACCACGGCATCGAGATCGAGCGCCGGGTCCGCGACGGACTCCTGGAGATCGGCAAGAAGCTCGGCATCCCGCCCCTGGTGACGAACGACTCGCACTACACGTACGCGCACGAGGCGACGGCGCACGACGCCCTGCTGTGCATCCAGACCGGCAAGAACCTCTCGGACCCGGACCGCTTCCGCTTCGACGGCACGGGCTACTACCTCAAGACGACCGACGAGATGTACGCCGTCGACTCCTCGGACGCCTGGCAGGAGGGCTGCGCCAACACGCTCCTGGTCGCCGAGCAGATCGACACCACGGGCATGTTCGAGAAGCGCGACCTCATGCCGAAGTTCGACATCCCGGAGGGCTTCACCGAGGTCACCTGGTTCCAGGAGGAGGTCCGGGTCGGCATGGAGCGCCGCTACCCGGGCGGCGTCCCCGAGGACCGGCAGAAGCAGGCCGAGTACGAGATGGACATCATCATCCAGATGGGGTTCCCGGGGTACTTCCTGGTCGTCGCCGACTTCATCATGTGGGCGAAGAACAACGGCATCGCGGTCGGCCCCGGCCGAGGCTCCGCGGCCGGTTCGATCGTCGCGTACGCCATGGGCATCACCGACCTCGACCCGATCACGCACGGCCTGATCTTCGAGCGGTTCCTGAACCCCGAGCGCGTCTCCATGCCCGATGTCGACATCGACTTCGACGAGCGCAGGCGCGTCGAAGTGATCAGGTACGTGACCGAGAAGTACGGCGCCGACAAGGTCGCCATGATCGGCACCTACGGAAAGATCAAGGCCAAGAACGCGATCAAGGACTCCGCGCGCGTCCTCGGCTACCCGTACGCGATGGGCGACCGCCTCACCAAGGCGATGCCCGCCGACGTCCTCGGCAAGGGCATCGACCTGTCGGGCATCACCGACCCCGCCCACCCGCGCTACAGCGAGGCGGGCGAGATCCGGGGAATGTACGAGAACGAGCCGGACGTCAAGAAGGTCATCGACACCGCCAAGGGCGTCGAGGGCCTGGTCCGGCAGATGGGCGTGCACGCCGCAGGCGTCATCATGTCCAGCGAGCCCATCGTCGACCACGCCCCGATCTGGGTCCGGCACTCGGACGGCGTGACCATCACGCAGTGGGACTACCCGCAGTGCGAGTCGCTCGGCCTGTTGAAGATGGACTTCCTCGGCCTGCGCAACCTCACGATCATGGACGACGCCGTCAAGATGGTGAAGGCCAACAAGGGCATCGACCTGGAGATGCTCTCCCTGCCGCTGGACGACCCCAAGACGTACGAGATGCTCTGCCGCGGCGACACGCTCGGTGTGTTCCAGTTCGACGGCGGCCCGATGCGTTCGCTGCTGCGCCAGATGCAGCCCGACAACTTCGAGGACATTTCCGCCGTCTCGGCCCTGTACCGGCCGGGCCCGATGGGAATGAACTCGCACACGAACTACGCGGAGCGCAAGAACGGGCGCCAGGAGATCACTCCGATCCACCCGGAGCTCGAAGAGCCGCTGAAGGAGACCCTGGGTCTCACCTACGGCCTCATCGTGTACCAGGAGCAGGTGCAGAAGGCCGCCCAGATCATCGCCGGCTACTCGCTCGGCGAGGCCGACATCCTGCGCCGCGTGATGGGCAAGAAGAAGCCCGAGGAGCTGGAGAAGAACTTCGTCCTCTTCCAGGCCGGTGCCAAGAAGAAGGGCTTCTCCGACGCGGCGATCCAGGCCCTGTGGGACGTTCTGGTGCCGTTCGCCGGATACGCGTTCAACAAGGCGCACTCCTCCGCGTACGGCCTCGTCACCTACTGGACCGCCTACCTCAAGGCGAACTACCCGGCCGAGTACATGGCCGCGCTGCTCACGTCGGTGAAGGACGACAAGGACAAGTCCGCGGTCTATCTGAACGAATGCCGGCGCATGGGCATCAAGGTCCTCCCGCCGAATGTGAACGAGTCGGAACACAACTTCGCCGCCCAGGGCGACGACGTGATTCTCTTCGGCCTCTCCGCCGTCCGTAACGTCGGTACGAACGTGGTCGAGTCGATCATCCGCAGTCGCAAGGCGAAGGGGAAGTACGCCTCCTTCCCCGACTACCTCGACAAGGTCGAGGCCGCCGCCTGCAACAAGCGCACCACGGAATCGCTGATCAAGGCAGGCGCGTTCGACACGATGGGGCACACCCGCAAGGGCCTCACCGCACAGTACGAGCCGATGATCGACAACGTCGTGCAGGTCAAGCGCAAGGAGGCCGAGGGCCAGTTCGACCTCTTCGGCGGCATGGGCGAGGAGGACAGCAGCGAGCCGGGCTTCGGGCTCGACGTCGAATTCTCCGAGGACGAGTGGGAGAAGACCTATCTCCTCGCCCAGGAGCGCGAGATGCTCGGTCTCTACGTCTCCGACCACCCTCTGTTCGGCCTCGAACACGTGCTGTCCGACAAGGCCGACGCCGGCATCGGGCAGCTCACCGGCGGCGACTACTCGGACGGCTCGATCGTCACCATCGGCGGCATCATCTCGGGCCTCCAGCGCAAGATGACCAAGCAGGGCAACGCCTGGGCCATCGCGACCGTCGAGGACCTGGCCGGCTCCATCGAGTGCATGTTCTTCCCGGCGACGTATCAGCTGGTGTCGACCCAACTCGTCGAGGACGCCGTCGTGTTCGTCAAGGGCCGCCTCGACAAGCGCGAGGACGTGCCGCGCCTCGTCGCGATGGAACTCATGGTCCCCGACCTGTCGAACGCCGGGACCAACGCGCCCGTGACGATCACCATCCCCACGGTGAAGGTGACCCCGCCGATGGTCAGCAGGCTCGGCGAGATCCTCAGCCACCACAAGGGCAACAGCGAGGTGCGGATCAAGCTCCAAGGGGCCCGTAAGACAACGGTGCTGCGGCTCGACCGGCACCGCGTGCAGCCCGACCCCGCGCTCTTCGGCGACCTGAAGGTGCTGCTCGGGCCGTCCTGCCTGGCGGGCTGACGCGGGCCGAGAGGCCCCTCGGCCTTGGTCATCACGTGAGTGAGGGGCGCTCCCGGATTCCTCCGGGAGCGCCCCTCACCGTGTGCCCAAAGGGCCACTTGCCTTACAGAAGGCGTCAGTTGTGACCGAAGCGGCGCTGGTGCTTACGGGCAACATCCGCGGGCGTGCCCTGAGCCTGCGACTGCATCTCCGACTGTGCTTCCATACCGGCCGACTTGGCCCTCTCGGAAGCCTGCTCGGAGGCGGAGGCGCGGCTGCGCTGGTCGCCCTGCTTGCGGTTCTTGTTCTTGGCCATGGTGACTGCCTCCTGCGGGGGGTCTAGGGGCCAGGGCCGGATTCAGATTCACATATGCTGACGAGGCACGCATTTCAGAGAATTACCGTGCGTAATAAGCGCTGTCAGTGTGTTGTTCGGAGCGCGACGGGAGTTCTGTGAGCGGGCCGCTTCGGGAATTCGTCCGATCCGCCACGCCGAAGATCGAGTTCGGGCCGTTAACCCCCGTGTGGTCGGGCAGACTCGAAGGAAACCCGAGGCGAACCCGCGATCGTCGACACCGTGGGACCTCCGGACGCCGGTAATTCAGCGAAAGAGGGTGGATCGCGTGGACCGTTGCATCGTCCTGGTGGACGCCGGTTACCTGCTCGGGGCCGCCGCGAGTCTCCTCGCGGGGGAGCCGTCCCGGTCCCGGATCTCCGTCGATCATGTCGCCCTCGTCCAAGGACTGCGTGAGCGCGCCGAATCCGACACCGAGCGGCCACTTCTGCGGATCTACTGGTTCGACGGGGCGCCGGACAGGGTGCCCCAGCCCGAGCACCGCCGGCTCCGCGTGATGCCTCGCGTGACCGTGCGACTCGGTGCGCTCACCCGTAGCGACGGGCGCTGGGCGCAGAAGGGGGTCGACGCGGCGATGCACGCCGAGCTGACCGAACTCGCCCGTAACCGCGCCTGCTCCGACATCGTGCTCGTCACCGGCGACGGCGATCTGCTGCCCGGCATGATGGCCGCGAAGGAGCACGGGGTCGCCGTGCACCTGTGGGCCGTGCAGGCCGCCGACGGCGACTACAACCAGTCCGAGGACCTCGTCGCCGAGGCGGATGAGCGGCGTGTGCTCGACCGGGCCTGGATCACGAAAGCCGTGCGGGCCAAGGAGGTCGGCGGGATCTGTGCCCCGCAGCCCGCTCCGCGACCGGAGATCGCGGCGATTCTGTCGGCGCCCCTCCCTGAGTCGGCGCTCGCCTCCGCGGCGGGGCACTCCGCGGATCTCTCCGATGTGCCGGGAGGCGGTGGCGCTCCCGGCGGTGCCGGGCAGGGGGGTGCCCCGGTCGGTGACGGTGTCGATCACGGGGTGGCCGCGCGCGAGGGTGAGGGTGCGGGGGCCGTGGACGAGCGGGGTGGCGCGGGGAGGGGGGTCCCCACGCCCAAGGACCTTGCCGCCCTGCGCGGGCCCGGCGCCGCTCCTGGGCTTGGGGTGCATCCCCATGTTCATCCCGGGCAGCACCCCGCCAACGCCACCTTGCGGTGGTCGTCCGACAAGGGGTGGGTCGAGCGCCCCGGGGTCGCGGGGGAGTCGGCGGACGCGGCGTCCCTGCCGACGCTGGCCCAGCTGACCACCGCGGAGCAGCGGTGGGCCGACCGCGAGGAGGACATCACCACCGTCGGGGGTGATCCCTTCGAGGTGGGGCAGGTGTTCGCCCGGCGATGGATGGAGCGGCTGGGGGACCAGGTTCAGCTGCAGAAGCTGTCCACCATGTATCCGCGGGTGCCGCATCGCATCGACGGGGAGCTGCTGCGGTATGCCGCGCGGTTCGGGCTGCTCGCCCACAAGGACGATCAGATCGACGAGCACGATCGGTATGCGATTCGGGCCGGGTTCTGGCGCGAGGTCGATGTGCGTAGCGCTGCGGAGCGGGTGAGCGCGGAGTAGTCAAGGCGGGGTGGTCTTGCCCTGGGGGTGTTCTGTGCCGGTGCCGGTGCCGGTGCGGGTGCCTATGCCGGTGCCGGGTGCCCCTTGGTGGGTGCGGGCTTGTACTCGGCTTGTGGCTCGCGCTTGTTGTGGGTGCGGGGCCGGTCCGGTATGTCCGTCCTCGCTTGGATGGTTCGGCGTTGGATTTCGTGCGCCTCAGTTGTGTGTGCCGGCTCCGGGCGGACATACCGGCCCGGCCCCTTCCGTTCGGTCGCGGGTGCGGCTGGGGTGGTCGTTGGTGTGCTGGGTGTGTCGGCTTCGGGTGGGGATCGGCCCGGCCCCTTCCGTTCGGTCGCGGGTGCGGCTGGGGTGGTCGTTGGTGTGCTGGGTGTGTCGGCTTCGGGTGGGGATCGGCCCGGCCCCTTCCGTTCGGTCGCGGGTGCCGCACGGTCGGTCGTTGGTGCGCTGTGTGTGTCGTCTCCGGGTGGGTATCGGCTCGGTCTCTTCTGTTCGGTCGCTGGTGTGGCTGCGTGCTGACTTTGAGTGAACGTTTGTTCGTGGCTGTGGCTGGTTGGGGGTGGGGGCTCGGCTCGCGTACGGGAGTGAGGGGGAGCGCGTCCCGTTTTCGGTGGCATGTCCCTACCCGGGCGTCGTCCGGAGGGTTCGACCCCGTAGTCTCGTCCTTCGTGAGTACGCGCACGGCACAGGCGGCCCCCAGAGGGCGACGGGGAGACGTGGTGTGCGTCGTGCGGGATCTCGTGCGTACGTATCCCGCCACCCGAGGGCGTCGCGGAGCGCCCGGGAGCGCTGCGGTCCGGGCCACCGACGGGGTGTCCCTCGAGATCCGGCGCGGGGAGATCTTCGGGCTGCTCGGGCCCAACGGCGCCGGTAAGTCCACCCTCGTACGCCAGCTGACCGGGCTGATGCGGCCCGACAGCGGGAGCGTCGGGATTCTTGGGCACGACATCGTGCGCTACCCGGAGCGGGCCTCGCGGATTCTGGCATATCTGGGGCAGGAGTCGAGCGCTCTGGACGAGCTGACCGTGTCGCTCGCCGCCGAGACCACCGGGCGGCTGCGGGGGCTCGATCTGCGTACGGCCCGGGCCGAGCGGGACGCCGTGGTGGAGGAGTTGGGGCTCGGGGCGATCGCGTCGCGGCCGCTGAAGAAGCTTTCCGGCGGGCAGCGACGGCTTGCCTGCTTCGCTGCCGCGCTTGTGGGGGAGCGGCCGTTGCTGGTGCTCGATGAGCCGACCACGGGGATGGATCCTGTCGCCCGGCGGGCCGTGTGGGCCGCCGTCGACCGGCGGCGGGCCGAGAGTGGCGCCACCGTTGTGCTGGTCACCCATAACGTCATCGAGGCCGAGACCGTGCTCGATCGCGTCGCCGTGCTCGACCGCGGGCGCGTCATCGCCTGCGACACCCCGGCCGGACTGAAGGAGAAGGTCGCCGGCGAGGTGCGCGTCGAGCTCGTGTGGCGGGAGCGGGCGCCCCTGGACGTGCCCACCGTCGCCGCGCTGCGCGCCTCCGCCGTCGAGTCGGGGCGCCGCTGGTCGCTGCGGCTGGGCCCGGACGAGGCACGGGCCGCCGTCGCCGCCGTCACCGGCGGCCCCGCGTTCGCCGCGCTGGACGATTTCTCCCTGACCACGCCGAGCCTGGAAGATGTGTACCTGGCGCTCGGCGGCGAGGCCAAGGGGCTGGTGAAGTCGTGAACACGGCGGCCCCCGTACCCGACGGAACAGTCACGACAGGAGTAGCGCACCGTGAGTGTCGTACCCGCTGAGGTCCTTCAGGGCGGCGCCCGGGCGGGCGCGAGCGGGCTGAGCGCCGAGGGTGACGCCGTCGGCGAGCTCGCCCCGAGGGCCCGGCTGCTGCCGTCCCTGGCTGCCGTGTACCGCGCGCAGCTCTCGCGGGCGCGCGTCGCCAGGATCCCGCTGCTCTTCGTCGCCACGTTCCAGTCCGTCGGCATCATGATCCTGATGCGGGGCGTGGTGGACGGGGGCCGGGAGGCGCAGGCTGTCGTCGCCGGGTCGAGTGTTCTGGTCGTCGCGTTCGTTGCTCTCAATCTGCTCGCGCAGTATTTCGGGCAGTTGCGGGCCGCGGGCGGGCTCGATCACTACGCGACGCTGCCCGTGCCGCCCGCCGCCGTGGTGCTGGGCGCCGCCGGCGCGTACGCCTCCTTCACCGTGCCCGGGACCGTGGTCACCGCCGTCGTCGGCTGTGCCATGTTCCAGCTTCCGCTCGCGCACCTGTGGGTGCTCGCCGCCGTCATCCCGCTCGCCGGTGCCGCGCTCTCCGGGCTCGGCGCCGCGCTCGGGCTGCTCGCCCCGCGGCCCGAACTGGCCACGCTGCTCGGTCAGTTGGGCATGTCCGCGGCGCTCCTGCTCGGCGTCCTGCCGGCCGACCGCATGCCGGACGTCATCCAGTACGCGCGCGATCTGCTGCCGTCGACGTACGGTGTCGAGGCCTTCGCCCGCACCTTCGGAGCGCATCCGGACTGGGGCGTCGTGCTCCTCGATCTGGGCGTCTGCGCGGGTGTCGGCGTCGCCTCGCTGGCCCTCGCCACCTGGGCGTACCGCCGGGCGGCCGTCCGGTGACGCGCGTCTCGCGGAGGCCTGGCACGATGGCAGAGTGACCGCACCGCTGACGCCACGACCCCAGCAACCCCAGCACGACCCCTGGCAGGCCTCCGGGCCCGCGGGCGCTGTGCCGTCTCACGCTCACGAGCACCAGGAGGACGGGCCAGGGATGAGGACCGAGTTGCGGGAGGCCGCCGCCGTCACGGTCGCGCTGGCCGTCTGCGGGCTGCTTCTGGGCGGACTGTGGATGTGGCTCGCACCGCAGGTGCCGCTCATCGCGGACGCCCAGGCCGTGTACCTCAAGGACACCGAGGGCGAGCAGGCCGTCGGCGTCGACGGAACGTTCACGCTGCTGGGCCTCGCGTTCGGCGTCGTCAGCGCCGTCGCCGTGTTCCTGTGGCGCAAGCGCGGCGGCGTACCGCTCGTCGTCGCCCTGGCCGTCGGCGGACTTCTCGGCGGGCTCCTCGCGTGGCGGTTCGGGATCTGGCTCGGCCCCACGCAGGACGTGGCGGCCCACGCCAAGGAGGTCGGCAAGGGCGTCACGTTCGACGCGCCCCTGGAACTCAAGGCGAAGGGCGCGCTCCTCGCCTGGCCGCTCGCCGCGATGATCGTCCACCTCGGCCTGACCGGCCTGTTCGGGCCCCGCGATCCCGACCCGTACTTCGACACCCACTACCCGCAGGACACCCCTCCGGCGCCCTGAGAGCGGCTCTCAGGCGGGCCTGCGGCCGTGATTGGCCTTGTGCTTCCTGATCCGCCACTTCCGCTTGCGCGTCCTCTTCGACATGTCCTCGGTATTTAGCCGAGGACATGTCGTGCGTCGAGAGGTGGCGGCGGTTCCGGTCGGGGTCAGGTGCGGCCGATGGGGGCCAGCACCGCTGACGTGAGCGTGGCCAGGTCCGTGGGGGCCAGCTCCACCTCCAGGCCGCGGCGGCCCGCCGAGACACAGATCGTGTCGTGTGCCCGCGCCGAGTCGTCCAGGACCGTACGCAGCTTCTTGCGCTGGCCCAGCGGGGAGATGCCGCCCCGCACATAGCCCGTGGTGCGCTCCGCCGCCGCCGGATCGGCCATCGCGGCCCGCTTGCCGCCGACAGCCGTCGCCAGGGCCTTCAGGTCGAGCTGGCCCGCCACCGGCACGACGGCGACCGTGAGCTCGCCGTCCACGTCCGCGACGAGCGTCTTGAACACCCGGTCGGGGGAGACGCCCATGGCCTCCGCCGCCTCGTCCCCGTACGAGGGATGGGCGGGGTCGTGCTCGTACGCGTGGGTCGTGAAGGGCGTACCCGCGGCGGTGAGCGCCACGGTCGCGGGCGTTCCCCCGGACTGCTGTTTCTTGGACTTCTTCGCCAACGTCCTCATGCCTTACGTCAGTCGGGACCGGCCACGTCAGTTGAGGCTGGTCGCCTGCCGGGTCAGGTCGCCGGCCGGCAAGGACGGCAGATTACGGATGATCGCCGTCTCGGCGCGAAGGAGTTTCAGCTCGTCACGCAGGCGCGACGCCGTGTCCGGGGCCTGGAGGAGGCGCTGCTTGGTCGGCACGTCGAGGACGGCCGCCGCGGCCACCAGGTACGACACGACGGACGGGTCGTCCGGCAGGTCGGCGCCGGTCGCCAGGGAGCGCTCACGGGCGCCCGCGAGCCGCTTCTGGTAGGAGCGGAAGGCGCGCAGCACCCCTTCGGCGAGGGCGCCC